>JAHEGH010000142.1 GCA_024639825.1 Gammaproteobacteria bacterium | reverse complement strand
AAGGGACAGAGTAAAAAGGTGCAGGGGCCTGGCTGGGCGGTAACCAGGTTTGAGCCGCTTTCTCAACCTGGTGAACCCGTATTCGGTTGATAAGCAAGAAGGTGCAAGCCTTTATTCACTTCCGCTAATTCCTGCTACGCTTGACCGATGGCCGACGCACTCTTTCAGGAATGGCGGGTATACGAGAAACTCCTGATTCATGACTACATGGATCACCTGGCGTTTTTCGACCGGCTGGCGCGGGAAATCACCGCCCGCTTCGACCGGCCGGTGGCGATACTCGATCTCGGCTGCGGTGATCTGACGCCGGTTCGGCCCCTGCTGGCTGCCGTGCCCGTGGCGCATTACGTCGGGATCGACGAATCCGAGGTGGCGTTGTCGATCGCCCGGGTGCATCTCGAGGAGGGCGCCGTGCCCAGACAACTGGTGGCCGGCGACATGCTCGAGGTGCTGAAAACACAGCGCGGCCCCTTCGATGTCATCATCGCCAGCTTCTCGCTGCACCACCTCGCCGACCCGGACCAAAAACGAGCGGTGTTCGCCGCCTGCGCACCCCTGCTCTCGAGCGACGGCTTCCTGGCCGTTATCGACGTGTTCACCAGCCCGTTGGAACCACGCGACGAATACGTCGAACGCTGGATTCACCACGCCGACACGCGCTACGTGGCGCTTGGGCCGGAGGAAAAACAGTTGCTTTTCGAGCATGTGCGGACCCGCGACTTTCCGGTCTCACTGGAAGAATGCCGAATCCTCGGCGAGGCGGCCGGCTTGCCCGGCTTCATCGTGCTGCTCGAAGATTCGCCCCGCCTCAACCGCCTGGTCGCCCTATCCGCTGCGAAGTTATGGGGTCAGAGTAGAGGGACAGAATAAATTGGGTCGCACTGTTGTTCTGACAGGTCGCCTGTTTACTCTGTCCCTTTACTCTGACCCCATCTTTCCCATATCGCGTCCAGCCGGTCTTTGTTCATGGCAAAAGTCTTATTCTTGTACTGCTTGAAAAACAGCTGTGCTTCTTCTGAATTAACCGGCCTACCTACCAAAATTACTCCAGCCATCCCCATCACATTGTGGTAGGCGCAGTCGTAGATATAGACGCCTTCACGGTTGAGCTCGACCGTAATGGATTTTCCTTTTTCAGCCTTCCAGTGATCGGCCCCTTCCGGAATGAAAACGGATTGAGGTTGGTGATCGAAGTCTTCAACAACAAAAACAACACTGTCGCCTGGCTCCACGCGTAAGAACTGAGGCTCGAAAAACATCGACTCGTATTTACGGTAATTGATCCCCTGAACTTCATGCACCTCCGCCAGCGCCATCGCCGGCAAACACAAAAAGGGAAGAATGCAAGTCAAGATCCCACGAGAAGCCACTGATGGCCAAATTGCAATATTCAACATAGCCTTCTGATTCTGCACATGGGAGCTTCAGATCTTGAATGGGTAAGCCATATCGGCAACTGAGGGCTCGAACCGAACCGCCTGTGACAGGCGGAAGAGTACCTGATTACAGTGGCTCCCTACATGTTGCGGCGATACTCCCCACCCACCTCATACAACGAATGGCTCATAGAGCCCAGCGAACAAACCCTGCCCGCCTCCATCAGCGCCTCGAAGGTGTTCTTGCGCTGACTTGCCACCCTTTGAAGATGCTTCAGTCGCGGCCCGGCTTCATTGGCGTGCGCTTCGCGGAAGGCCTCGACATTGGCCACCTGCTGGTTCTTCTCGTCCTCGTTGGAGCGCATCAACTCGATCGCGCCGACCTCGCCGTGGCCGTCGGGCGGCAGGAAGGTGTTGACGCCGACGATCGGCAGGCTGCCGTCGTGCTTCTTGCTTTCGTAGTACAGGCTCTCTTCCTGGATCTTGCCGCGCTGGTACATGGTATCCATCGCGCCGAGCACGCCGCCGCGTTCCGAGATCCGCTCGAATTCCTGGTAGACCTGCTCCTCGACCAGATCGGTCAACTCATCGACGATGAAGCTGCCCTGCCAGGGATTCTCGCAGAAATTCAAACCTAATTCTTTGTTAATTATCATTTGGATAGCGACAGCTCTTCGCACAGATTCTGGGGTTGGTGTAGTGATGGCCTCGTCGTAGGCGTTGGTGTGCAGGCTGTTGGCGTTGTCGAACAGCGCATACAGTGCCTGCAGCGTGGTGCGGATGTCGTTGAACTGGATTTCCTGCGCGTGCAGTGAGCGACCTGAAGTCTGGATGTGGTACTTGAGCTTCTGGCTGCGCTCGCTGGCGCCGTAGCGTTCCTTCATCGCGCGCGCCCAGATTCTTCGCGCCACCCGGCCGATCACGGTGTACTCGGGGTCCATACCATTGGAGAAGAAAAAGCTCAGGTTGGGTGCGAAGTCGTCGATGTCCATGCCACGGGCGAGGTAGTACTCGACGATGGTGAAGCCGTTGCTCAGCGTAAAAGCCAGCTGGCTGATCGGGTTCGCGCCGGCCTCAGCGATGTGGTAGCCGGAGATTGACACGCTGTAGAAGTTACGCACCTTGTGGTCGACGAAGTATTGCTGGATGTCGCCCATCATGCGCATGGCGAACTCGGTGGAGAAGATGCAGGTGTTCTGGGCCTGGTCCTCTTTCAATATATCGGCCTGCACGGTGCCGCGCACACTCTTCAGCGTATCCGCCTTGATCTTTGCATAGGTTTCGGCATCGACCAACCTGTCCCCGGTGATGCCGAGCAGCGCCAGGCCAAGACCGCTGTTGCCTTCCGGCAGATCCCCCTTGTAGTAAGGTTGCAGCCGGTCCTTGAAGTAATCCGCAATCTTCTTTTTGGCCTCTTCCCACTTGCCATACTTGTGCAGGTAAAGCTCTACCTGTTGGTCGATGGCGGTGTTCATGAAAAAAGCCAGGATCATCGGCGCGGGGCCGTTGATGGTCATCGACACCGACGTATTCGGGGCGCACAAGTCGAAGCCGGAATACAGCTTCTTCATGTCATCGACGGTGGCGATCGAGACACCGGAGTTGCCGACCTTGCCATAGATGTCGGGCCGGGTGTGGGGATCTTCACCGTACAACGTCACCGAGTCAAAAGCCGTACTGAGTCGAACGGCCGGCTGACCGTGCGCCAGTAAATGGAAGCGCCGGTTAGTGCGCTCCGGCGTGCCCTCCCCTGCGAACATGCGGATCGGGTCCTCGCCGGCACGGCGATAGGGGAACACGCCGGCAGTGTAAGGGTAGCCGCCCGGCAGATTCTCGCGCATCAGGAAGCTGAGCAGTTCGCCCCAGTCGGCGTCGCGCGGCATGCCGATTTTCGGTATCAGCTGGTGGCTGAGCGATTCCTTGAAATTGTCGCCGGTGACTGCGCGGCCACGGACTTCGTAAGAGTATTGTTCGGTGCGCAGGCCGGCTTTGCGTTCGGGCCAGGACTTAAGCAGTTCGACAGCCTCGGGGCTGAGCGTACGGATGGCGTCGTTGTAGCGTTGGCGGAGCAATAACAGAGCGCGGTCGGAAGATTTCGAACCCCTAATCGCGGCTGAAGCCGCTCCCACAAGAAGATCATCGCCATACAGGCCGAACGGCTCCGGCAAAGCCGGGTCCTCGATGGCTTTCAGGGATTCGTAATAATTCTGCGCGCGGCTGGCCGCATCGGCCTGCTCGACGATGGAGGCATTCACCGCCCTGCCCTGCTCGGCGATCTCGGCCAGGTAGCGGGTACGCTGGCCGGGGATCAGCACCGTGGCTTTCGGCTCTTTGACGGTGCTGTCGGTTTCCGGAGTCCACTCTGTGGCGGGCAGGTCCAGTTTCTCACGCAACAACCGGCACAGGTTGACGAACATCCAGGTCAGGCCGGGATCGTTGAACTGGCTGGCGATGGTCGGGTAGACGGGCACCTCGTCGTCGGGGGCGTGGAAGGCGTTGTGGTTGCGCTTCCACTGCTTGCGCACGTCGC
>JAHEGH010000021.1 GCA_024639825.1 Gammaproteobacteria bacterium | reverse complement strand
AGAAGCAACAGGCTTGGGGTTGCCGTGTTGCATGCCTGCTTAGGGAGGTAAACAGGCAAGTGACTTACGCACTCCAAAAATTAGAGGGGCGGCATTCATCAGAGTTCCCTAAATTACGTAAGGTACTGAAAAAATAGAGAATTTAGGCTGGACCCGATCTATATTAGCAATAGCGGCGCCGACGCGGGACAGGCAGCCTCACACGCATCGCGCCCACGCTTGCACGTAGTTCGGTCGCCTCAGTCGCTCCGCTATGGATTCGGCTACCTGTCCCCCGCCGTCGCCAGGATTGGTGGCAAGATCGCCAATCTCAAATTCACCACCCATCATTTGTCCTGGAGATGGCCTGAAGGGTCTGAATCGGCGCAGGAAAATGCATTCCCGAATCCATAGCCGAGCTGGCACGTGAATAAAACTACGTGGCGACAACGGAACACGCGAGGCGTGTGAGGGAGTGCATTTTCCTGCGACGTTACGCGGTCGTTCAGTGCGCCTCATCCCAGTTTGCACCCACGCCGACATCGACTTTCAGAGTGACACTGAGGTCCGCCGCCCCGTTCATGAGCTCCGTCACGTGCGCTGTTACCGCCTCGACCTTGTCCGTCTCAACCTCGAAGACGAGTTCATCATGGACCTGCATGATCATTCGGGCGCCGGGCCGTTCTTCCTGCAACCACGCATGCACGGCAATCATGGCGCGTTTGATGATGTCCGCCGCCGTGCCCTGCATCGGCGCGTTGATGGCGCTACGCTCCGCATACTGGCGGCGCTGGGCGTTGCGCGCGTTGATTTCGGGCAGGTAAAGTCGTCGGCCGAAGACGGTTTCCACGTAACCTTTTTCGCTCGCTTGCGCGCGAATATCATCCATGTACTGCTTCACGCCCGGGTAGCGATCGAAGTACAGGTCGGTGTATTCCTGGGCTTCGCCGCGGCTAATGCCGAGCTGCTTGGCGAGCCCGAAGGCGGACATGCCGTACATGAGTCCGAAGTTGATGGCCTTGGCTGAGCGGCGCTGATCGTCAGTTACGTCGTCGAGCGCCATCCCGAAGACCTCGGCAGCAGTGGCCCGGTGCACGTCCTGCTCCATCTTGAAGGCCTTGAGGAGCCCTTTGTCGGCTGACAGGTGCGCCATGATGCGCAGCTCGATCTGAGAATAGTCCGCAGCCATCAAAACCTGGCCTTTTGGTGCAATGAAGGCCTGGCGAATGCGGCGACCTTCTTCGGTGCGGATCGGAATATTCTGCAGGTTCGGGTCGGTTGACGACAGGCGACCGGTTGCCGCGACGGCCTGGTGATACGACGTGTGAATCCGCCCCGTGCGTTCGTTGATCTGTAAGGGCAGTTTGTCGGTGTAGGTGCTCTTCAGTTTGCTGACGCTGCGGTAGTCGATAATGACGGCCGGCAGCTCATAGTCGTTGGCCAGCTCGACGAGCACATCCTCGGCTGTCGACGGCTGGCCTTTCGGCGTCTTGCGTATGACGGGCAGCTCCTGCTGCTCGAACAGGATTTGTTGAAGCTGTTTCGGCGATCCGAGGTTGAACGGACCGCCAGCCAGCTTATGGGCCTTTGCTTCAAGCTCAGCCATTTTCTTTGCAAGTTCGCCGCTCTGCGTTTGCAGCATCTTGCGGTCGACCAGGACGCCCGTTTCTTCCATGTCGAGCAAGACCGGAACGAGCGGTTGCTCGATTTCTTCGTAGACCTTTTTCAACGCTGGCACGTCGCTCAACTGATTCCAGAGTGTTTCGTGGAGCTGCATTGTAATGTCGGCATCTTCGGCGGCGTAGGGGGCGGCCGTCTCAAGGTCGACCTGATTGAATGTCAACTGCTTGGCGCCCTTGCCGGCAACGTCCTCGTAGTGGATCGTCTCTTTGCCGAGGTATTGGCGCGCCACCGAGTCCATATCGTGTCGTGTTGCGACGCTGTTCAGGACATACGACTCGAGCATCGAGTCAAACGCCATCCCCGCCAGGAAAATATCGTAACGCGCGAGAATGTGGGCGTCGTACTTGAGGTGGTGGCCGACCTTCTTCTTCGCATTGTCTTCCAGCCATGGCTTGAGTTTCTGGAGTACCTCGTCGCGAGGCAGCTGGTCCGGTGCGCCCGGAAAGTCGTGCGCGACCGGAACGTAACAGGCCTCACCCGGCTCGGTGCACAACGAGAATCCGACAATCTCTGCATTCATATAGTCGAGGCTGTTGGTTTCTGTATCGAATGCAGCGAGCCTGGCCTTGCCGAGCTTCTTCAACCACGCATCGAATGCCTTCCACGTCAGAACCGTCTCGTATTCGGTCGGTTCGTCCTCGCGCGGTGCCTCGATCGGCGTGTCGTCAGCTTCATCGAGCTGACGCAATAGTGAGCGCAGCTCAAAGTGGCTGTAGAGTTTGCGCAGCGCTTCGGTGTTGGGGTCGGTTGCGTTGAGGTCATCAATGCCGACGTCAAGCTTTACATCTCTCTTGATCGTTGCGAGCTCACGAGACAGATGCAACTGCTCGACGTTGTCGCGCAGGCTCTCGCCAACCTTGCCCTTGATTTCCTCAACGTGCTCGACGATGCCATCGGCGCTGTCGTACAGGTTGAGCCACTTGGCCGCGGTCTTTGCGCCAACTTTGGGCACGCCTGGAATGTTGTCCGAGGTATCGCCGACGAGTCCAAGGAAGTCGATGATTTGTTCGGGATACACATCGAATTTGGCTTTGACTGCGTCGCGGTCCAGCCGCGAGTCGTTCATCGTGTTGATCAGCGTCACTCTGTCAGTGACAAGCTGTGCCAGATCCTTGTCGCCCGTCGAGACAAGGACACTCAGTCCGGCCTGTTCACCGTGCGCGCACAATGTGCCGATGACGTCGTCTGCCTCCACACCGGGTACACGCAGTAGCGGCAGGCCCATAGCCTCGACGGCATCAAGTATGGGCTGTACCTGAGAGCGCAGCTCGTCGGGCATTGGCGGACGATTCGCCTTGTACTCAGCGAATATCTCATCACGAAATGTCTTGCCGGGTGCGTCAAATACCACGGCGATATGGGCGGGCTGCTCTTCGCGCAGCAGCTTGAGGATCATCGTCAACACGCCATGCAGCGCGCCCGTCGGTTCACCCTGCGAGTTGGTCAGGGAGGGCAGCGCGTGGAAGGCGCGATAGAGATACGATGACCCGTCGATAAGGACGAGGTCAGTCATTCAGCATTCCGTCTTATTGCTTGTCGGCGTCGCTTTCGCTTTCTTCTTCGCCTTCCTCTTCGGCCGTTGATTCGGCTGCGGGCGGCGGGTTCGAAATCTTGCTCGGACTACCCGGAATGTACAGGGGGCCACTCTGGCCACAGCCAGAGGCGAGGAAGGTCAACGAGAGTACGGCAAGCGCGAGGATCAGGCGTTTCATAGTTTTTCGGCCATCAGCGAAGATCTCCCGATTATAGAGGTCGGTCGCCGCTTGTGGACATCATTTTGCGTAACGCCTGGCGACTTTCCGGTAGGCGTCGCGAAAGGGCATGCCTTCCTCGGTGACCAGTCGGTACGCTTCGGCGGTCGAAAAAATGCCCTCGTCCATGGTGATGTTCTCAGGCAGGAACGCCAGACCTTCAAGCACATAGGCCATGATGTCCACGCTGTCGACGGCAAGATCGATCGAACGAAATACGGGCGACTTGAGGCGTTGCAGGTCGCGGTGATACCCGGACGGCAACTTGGCGGTAATCATGAGGGCCTCATCCAGGCAGGCCTGGGTCGTTGCCGACGATGCGCGCAGTAACTCGAGCACATCCGGGTTGCGCTTCTGCGGCATGATCGACGAGCCCGTCGTAACCTCGGGTGCCAGCGAGATGTACGCAAACTCCTGCGTGTAGAACATCAGTAGATCACTCGCCATGCGCGAAAGATCCTGCATCATGAGTGCAATCTCGAAAAGCAGGGCACTCTCCGCCTTACCTCGGGACAGCTGCGCCGCAGTAACGGGTGTCTGCGTTGTGTCGAATTCGAGCTTCGCCGTCGTCAGTTCGCGATCGAGCGGCAGTCCCGGCGTCCCATAGCCTGCAGCGCTGCCCAGCGGGTTCTTGTTGATGCGCTTGTGCACGGCCTTGAGGCCCGCCACAGCGTCGGCAAAGCCCTCGTCAAAGCCACCACACCAGAGATCCACAGACGAGGGCATCGCATGCTGCATGTGCGTGTAGCCTGGAATCTCGACATGGCCTTGCCGAGTGGCGAGATTAGCGATCGAGGCGCGCAGTCCTTCCACGCGCTGTGCCAGGTCGAGCGCCGTATCGCGCAGATACAGGCGCAGCGCTGTCAGCACCTGGTCATTTCTTGAACGCCCGAGGTGGAGGCGTCCGCCTGCGGAACCGATGTTCTCCGTCAGGCGTGATTCGAGTGCGGTGTGTACATCTTCGTCTTCGAGGCTGATGTGCCAGTCGCCATTCTCAAAGCTTTGTTCGAGCGCCCTGAGTCCGTCGCAGATAGCCGTGCAGTCCTCACCGCTGATGAGGTTTGTGGCGGCCAGCATTTCTGCGTGTGCGATCGAGCCGCGGACATCGTAGGGGACGAGTCGTGCATCGAGCAGGTGATCCTCGCCGGCCGTATAGCGAAGCACGCGCTGATCGAGCGGCAGACCTTTTTCCCAGAGCCTGCTCATGATTCGCTGCCCTGTTCTTCGGGTGTGAGTGCGGTAATGTCATCGACGACGAGCGTGCCTGTGCCTTCGTTGGTAAAGACTTCAAGCAGGATGCTGTCGGGCAATTTGTACGAGATCACGTGTACTCGTTGAACGCCGTTCTTGATCGCCGCATCGATGGCCGCTGCCTTCGGCAGCATGCCGTCGGCGAGGATGCCGTCGTCCTTTAGCTGCTGGAGGCGCTTGCGGTCAATGTAGCTGATCAGCGAACTGGGATCGTCGATATCTTCCAGGATCCCCGTTGCTCCCGTGACAAGAATCAGCTTTTCGGCATCGAGCTCGGCGGCGATCGCGGCCGCGACCGTGTCGGCATTGATGTTAAGCAGAGTGCCTGATTCGTCGCACGATAGTGGGCTCACAACCGGCATGAGGCCATTGTCGAGTTGCTTCCTGAGGATGTCTGCATCGACGGAGTCGATATCGCCAACGAAACCGTAGTCGATCGAAGCTTCACCCTTGCGCTCCACGGGAGGGCGCTTGTGGGCACGAATCAGTCCTGCATCGACGCCACTGATGCCGACTGCCGGTATCTGCAGGTCGCGGCAGCGGGCGAGGATACGGGTATTGATCTGGCCGTTGAGAATCATCGTCGCGACGTCGAGTGAGTCGCTGTCAGTAACGCGCCGCCCCTCCACGAACTGTGTACTGAACCCAAGTTCCGCGGCAAGCTTGGTCGACTGCGGGCCGCCACCGTGAATCAGCACAGTTCTAATACCAACCTGGTGAAGAATGCCGACCTGTTCGATCAGCGCGGTCGCCAGTGCCTGATCGGCAAACACCTCACCGCCCACCTTGATGACGAACACCTTGCCTTTGAACAGGCGGATGTAGGGTGCGGCATGCTTGAGTGCCGATACGACAATCGCGCGATCTCGATTCGTGGTCATTTCTGCCCCCCGAGCATCTGGTGAAGAACCGCCATCTGCGCAAGCATGCGGTTGCGTGCTTCGGCAATCACCACACTGCGTGGTCCGTCGAGAATTCCGTCCGCGACAACGACGCCACGGCGCACAGGCAGGCAATGCATGAAGCGGCAGTCGTCTTTTGCGTTTTCAAACCAGGGTTCATCGACGCACCAGTCGAGATGCTGTTCCCGCAACTTCTGGTCGGCGAGCCGATCGCCGTAGTGTCGGGTGGACGACCAGGACTTGGCATAGATAACGTGGGCGCCTTCCATTGCCTCCTTGCGATCGCTGGTTTCGACGACGGAGCCACCGGCCTCCTCTGCGGCGAAGATGGCTTTCTGCATGACCGGGGCGGGGAGTTCAAAGCCCTCGGGTCGCAGGACGGTCACATCCATGCCGCGCATGGCGGCCATATGCAGAGTCGATGACGGTACGGCCAGCGGCAGTGCCTTTGGGTGATAGGCCCAGCTCAGGACAAACTTGCCGCCGTTCGCAGGCATCTCCAGGTCATCCATGGTCTTCCAGTCCGCGAGGCTCTGGCAGGGGTGGTTCATCGCCGATTCCATGTTGATGTACGGGGTATCAATCAGGTCGGTCAGGGCTGTAAAGCGAGTTTCGGCGAGGTCCTCTTCTATTTTTTTGCGATCGGCGAATGCACGGATGCCAATAGCGTCACCGTAGGAGGCGATCACCGGCACGGCCTCGCGGATATGTTCGGCCGCCACGCCGTCCATGACGATACCGTCGCGAACCTCAAGCCCGTGAATCGACATGTCGGGAGAGATAACGAAAGACCCGCCGCCAAGGCGAACCATCGCTGCCTGGAAGGATGCGAGGGTGCGCAGTGACGGACTCAGGAACAGCAGGGACAAAACCTTGCCCTTGAGTGCGTCCGGCTCCGGCTGCGCATCGAGGCGCCCGGCCAGTTCGACAAGAGCCTTGATTTCCTCAATGGAAAAATCGGCCAAATCATTAAATGCTTTCATTCCTGTTTCCTTTCCTTCCTTTAATCGGTACCGGACACCTTAGACTGGTTATATGGTGTCCGGTACCAGTTTGCTGAGAGCCTGTGCGAGGTGGTGTACGTGACTTTCCTGGAGTACGAGTGGTGCGAGGATTCTGAGTACGTTGGGGTCGGCGCTGGTGCCGGTAAGAATGTCGTGTTCGAGGAGCGCGTCCCGCACTTCGGTGGCCGGGCGATCGCAGACCAGGCCGAGCAGCAGTCCCATGCCCTGGATTTTGAGTACAGGTCCAACAACGCATTCTTCGCGGATCTGCGCCTCGCGGGCGCGCACGTTTGCGAGCAGGTGCTCGGCCAGGATGCCTTGAATGGTCGCAGTTATGGCAGCGGCAGCGATCGGACCGCCGCCGAAAGTTGTTCCCAGGTCGCCCGCACCGAAGTTCGCAGAAATTGACTCGGTGCATATCACGGCACCACAGGGTATGCCCCCGCCCAGCGCCTTGGCGCTGGTGATGATGTCGGGTGTGATCCCATGAGCTTTCACCGCGAAGAACTGGCCGCAGCGCCCCATACCGGACTGTACTTCGTCGGCAATAAGCATCACGCCGTTCTTGCTGGTAGCAGAACGCAGCGTCTCGATAAAGTCGGTGGTCAGGTCATACGCGCCGGCGACACCCTGTACGGGTTCAAAGATCACGGCGGCGATGCTGTCGTCGATCATGGATTTTGCGGCTGCGATGTCGTCACGTGGAATGAAATCGACATCAAACGGCTTCTCCGGGAAGCCATACCACTTGTCCGAGTTCCAGGTCACCGCGGCGGCCGCGGCCGTCCTGCCATGAAATCCGTGGGTGATGGCGAGTACCTTTTTACGACCCGTCGCCATCAAGGCCATGCGCAGGGCATTCTCGTTGGCCTCTGCACCCGAGTTGACAAAAAACACACGCTCGAGGCCCGGGGGTGAAATACGTGTCAGCTGCTCGGCCGCATCGGCACGGACATCGAGTGCGACGGCATTGCTCTGGAACAGAAGCTTGCTGCTTTGCTCGTGGATAGCCTGCACGAGTCGCGGGTGGCCGTAACCGAGTGCGGCAACGGCATGCCCGCCATAGAGGTCCAGGATACGCCGGCCGTCCCGCGTAAAAATATCGCAACCGCTGGCGCGCTCCGGCACGAACGGTAGCTGCCCATAAACCGGAATCGTGAGCGCTGCTTCACGTACGCGCGGGTCATCGATGAATTCGTTAATCGTTGCCATTACGTCCATCCCGGCGCAGGGGCATCAAGGCCAGACGTTTGCGGCAGATCCCAGAGACGATTCATCCACTGCATGGCACCGCCCGCCGCACCTTTGACCAGGTTGTCGATCACGGCCATGACGACGACCGTGTCACCGTCGGTCGCAACACTGATATGGCACTGGTTGCTGGCGACCACGTCCTTCAGGCGTGGCGTATCGCGGACGATCTGCACAAACGGCGCGTCGGCATAGGCATCCTCATAGACCTTCCGCACCTGCTCTTCAGTCACAGGCTTTAGGGTCTTCGCCTGAAGCGTCACATGAATGCCGCGCGCGAAGGGACCTGAATGTGGCACGAAATGCACGTTTGTTTTTCGGCCACTCGCGGCTTCGGCAAGTGCGGCGACTTCCGGTGCGTGCCGGTGCGCCAGTGGCTTGTAGGCGTAGAAGTTGCTATTCCTTACGGGATGGTGCGTTCCCGCGGATGGCGACTTCCCGGACCCCGTGCTGCCAGTTACGCCGCTGATAAACACTTCCGCTTCGGTGAGGCCCGACGCGATGAGTGGCACTGTTGCGAGCGTCGAGGCCGTGGCGAAACAGCCGGGGTGGCCGACGTGAGCGACATGAATATCATCAGCATGTTCGGGCAGGGCACAGATGAACTTGTCGAGAAGTTGGGGCGCTCCATGCTTCGCCTTGTACACGGCCTCCCAGTCGTGCTGCCTGGCGAAGCGGAAGTCAGCCGAGGAGTCCACAACATGCACGCTGATGTTCTTCTGTTCGCAGGCATCGATGGCCGCTGCGATGACCGCTGCGGAAGCACCGTGTGGTGCGGCTGAAAACAGCGCGAGGTTGCTGTCAGCATCTACCTGATCCAGCCAGTCACTTTGTCCAACGAACGCAGTTTCGGGATACGCCGTGGCAAGATGGCCGAATACCTCGCCGATTTTTTTGCCCGCGACACTGTCAGAGACAGCCGCCGCGAGATCGAAGTTCGAATGCCCCGCGATCAGCCGCAGCAGTTCGCCGCCGACATAGCCGCTTGCACCGATGATGACGGCCGGTATCCGCGAACTCATGAACGTTCCTTCTTCAACAGGTCGGCGACCATATCACCGAGTGCCACGCCGTTGGACAAGGCGTTCACGGCGGGGAGGTCGCAGCGCTCATTAATCTGCTGAATGCCGACGTCATTATCGGTTGCGGGGCCTGTTACCAGGGCGGGTTCAATCCTGAACTCCTTGCGCAGCAGTTCGGTGCCTCCCCATGCGGACACCGGGTCATTAGCGCACAGGACAACGGAGGTCAGCGCTTCGCGAATGGCGGGATCGGACAGGATCGCACCCACGCCGTAGGCGCCGAGCAGTCCGTCGCCAAGTTCCAGCACAATGACGTCGGGCTTGTGCTTCGCCAGTCGGGATAGCAGGGCGCGGGTCAGTTCCGGACCGTTGGCTGCCGTTGTCGTCACGATACCGAAGTCGGAGAAGATCATCGTCTCGCTCGCACCCGCATCCTCCATAGCCAGCACATCGCGTCGCAGCGACACGCCCGTCGCTTTACAGGCGGCCACATGAAATCCCAGGTGCCGCAGTCGCCCGACGATTGCGCAGGCGGCGGCGGTCTTGCCCGAGTCCATACAGGTGCCGGCCAGTGCGACGACGGGTACACCCTGGGTATCGAGTACGGTGTCCTCGCCAAGCGATTCAAGACCTGCCCTTGCGGGTACGCCGATGCGTTCACCCAGATAAGGAAAGCTGAGTACCGTGCCGAGGACTTCGCAATCGAACGGCGGGCCGACGTCAGGATTGGCTGAGTCGCATAGGCCAAGCACGCCACCGATGTTCAGAATCTGGATGATGTCGCCGCGTTTTAACGATGTCGGCAGGTGCCCTGAATAGCCGCGCAACGCCTTGCGGTGGCCCAGGGCACCCACGATCACGTCACCCTGGTTCACCGTGGCCATGCGCCCGGAGGTCAATTCGAGCTGGTTGTAACGAGACTTGTTGTTCAGTACACGTGCGGCAACGAGTACGCCTTCCTCGCAGGGAATGTCTTTCGACAGGCGCAGCTCCGACGCAAGCTCATTGTGCTGTGCCACCGATGCGATCTTGTCGACGACGACGCTTTTCATGATGCGTTGCTGCCGGCCCGGGTCTGCAAGGATCCAGGCAGTGACAGTATGCGCGCGTAGCCAAGCGCATCAGCCGGCGTCCATTCGCCGGCCGCTTCGCCGTACACGCCTTTCGTCGCCGCGAGAAGCGAGTAGTCGGACTCGACGCCATCGATAAACAGCTGGCCCGGCCGCAGCGTGAAATTGACCTCGCCGCTAACGCGCCGCTGGGAGGATGCAAGCAGTGCCTCGACATCGTCACAGGCAAGGTCGAGCTGTTTGCCTTCATGCACGAGGTCGCCGTAGATCGCGGCAACACTGTCCTTGATACGCATCTGTTGCGCACTCAATACGAGTTTTTCCAGTTCGCGGTGCGCGG
The DNA here is from genome assembly GCA_024639825.1 of Gammaproteobacteria bacterium. Classification (GTDB taxonomy): domain Bacteria; phylum Pseudomonadota; class Gammaproteobacteria; order Steroidobacterales; family Woeseiaceae; genus UBA1847. The sequence goes on along the minus strand of JAHEGH010000021.1, from coordinate 33,383 downwards.
TGATCAGCGTGATGGCTGCCGGCGCTTCGAACGCGACCCGACCTTTGGTCCCGAGCACTGTGTCACCCAGGTGAATTCCCCGGCCAATGCCATAGCCGCCCGCGAGTTCTTCCAGGGCTTCGATCAACCTAACCGGCGGCATCGCCTTGCCGTCCAGCGCCGCTGGAACGCCTTTGTTGAAGCGGAGCACGTGTGAGGAAGGTTCCTGTGGCGCCGAGAACGCATTGGCAGACAACACCCAGGCGGACTCGGGAATGGAGTTTGCGGATGTCAGTGTTTCCTGGCCACCGATGGTGATGCCCCAGAGTCCGCGGTTGATCGAGTAGGCCGAGCCCTGCGCCGGCAGCGGCATATCGTGTTGTTCGAGGTAGGCCAGTTGCTCGTCGCGTACCCAGCTGTTGTCCCGCACCGGCGCGAGCACCTCCAGTCCGGGATTCAGCGTGCTCAGCGCGACCTCGAAACGGACCTGGTCATTGCCGGCCGCCGTGCAACCATGCGCTACCGTTGTTGCGCCGCGCTCTTTCGCCAGCAGCGCCAGCTTTTCCGCCTGCAGGCCACGCTCTGCGCCAACGCAAAGGGGATAGGCATTGCCGCGCAGCACGTTACCGGCGATCAGATGCCGGATGACGGTCTCGAAGAACTCCTGCTTGGCATCGATCAGCAGGTGCTCGATCGCGCCGAGGGCCTTTGACCGCTCCTCGAGCGCTACGGCTGCCTCGGCATTGATGCCGCCCGTGTCCACACAGGCGGTGATCACGTCGCGGCCATAGTTTTCCTTGAGCCACGGCACGCAAAACGAAGTATCGAGGCCGCCGGAAAAGGCGAGGATGATGGGGGACTTGTCCTTGTTCACTGGTATCTCCGGGATCAGGACCGAGCTGAACGCTCGATCCGGGTAATCAGGTTTTTCTGGGCCGCCGCGGATTCCGTGGCGATGAATACAGTGTCGTCTCCGGCGATCGTGCCGATGATGCCGGGCCAGTCGCAGCGATCGAACGCCAGGCCGACGCGCTGCGCTGCGCCGACGGCGCTGTGAATAACGAGCAGGTTCGGGCCCGCTGGCGTGATTGTACGGAGCAGGTCGGCAACCCGTGCAACGTGGTCGTCGTCCGAGTCGTTGGCGGCGGGCAACTGGTAGCCGTGGACCGTCTTGATTGCGCCGATTTCCCTCAGATCACGACTGACGCTCGACTGGGTCGCGATGTAGCCGCGATTCTGCAGTGCGCTGACCAGCGATGCCTGCGTTGCGGCAGGGCCTTGTTGCAGCAACTCGCGAATGGCCGAGCGGCGCTGGATCTGGTCTTCCGTTGTCGGGGGCATGTGAGGCTAACCACGCGTACTGAATAAATATGCGCATATTAGATTACTAATGCGCATAAATAGTCAACCCCCGGACCCACTTATTTTTCGGCCGAATGGGTTACACTGCGCCGCTTTCCGACCATTGGAGCTCAATATGGCCTTACCTGAATGCGTCGAAGTCACGACCGGAAACGACCCGGTCGGCAGCGTCATCTGGCTGCATGGGCTGGGTGCCGATGGCCATGATTTCGAACCGATCGTTCCCGAACTGCACCTGCCGGACAAGGTACCGCTGCGATTCGTGTTCCCGCATGCACCGGTACGACCTGTGACGATTAATGGCGGAATGGCGATGCGCGCCTGGTACGACATCATCAGCCTCGATGCTGAGGGGCGTGCGGATGCGGCTGGCGTGCACGAGAGCACAGCTATCCTGGAAGCGCTCATAGCCCGTGAGAAAGAGCGGGGTATCGATGCGGGAAATATCGTGATCGCCGGATTCTCGATGGGCGGGGCGGTGGCCATTAACACGGCATTGCATACGTCGGAAAAGCTGGCAGGGTTGATGGCGTTATCGACCTATCTGCCCCTGCCCGGCGAAGTCGATGCGTCCAGCAGCTATCGCGACCTGCCGGTATTCATGGCGCACGGGAGCTTCGATCCGATGTTGCCGATGCAATGGGGTCAGCTATCGGCAGAGAGGCTCAAAGAGGCCGGATTCACAGTTGAGTGGCACGATTACCCGATGGCGCATGCCGTTTGTCCGGAGGAGATTCGGGATATTCGCGAGTGGCTGCTGAAGGTCTACGTCTGAGCTAGAAAGTAAGGCTGAACGTTGCGCCGCCGGCCTCGTTGCTACCGACCCGGACGAAACCGCCGTGCGCGATCATCACCTGGCGCGCCAATGCCAGACCTACACCCGAGCCGCCGTCCTTGGTCGTGAAGAACGGGACGAAGATCTTGCTGGCGATATTCGCCGGTACGCCCTTGCCGTTGTCGGCAACCTCAATAACGATGTTGTGTCTGCGATTGAAGCGTCCTTTTACGGAGACCTTCGCTTTTTCGGCCGACTCCGTCGCCTGCCAGGCGTTGCGCAGCAGATTGATCAGGACCGGTTCAAGCAGGTCACGGTCCGCGTAGACGTCCAGCTCACCCGGGCTAACCTCGATCGAGAATTCGACGTCGTCGCGCGGGCACTCTGCTTTGGCAAGTCGCACAACAGTCTCGAACAGGTCAGCCAGTCGGATGCGCTTCTTCTCCGGCGGTGCCAGTCGCGTGATCTGCCGATAGCTGTCGACGAATTGCATCAGGCTGTCAGACCGACGCGCGACCGTGCCGATCGCATCCTGCAGGTCCTGGAGATCTTCGTCGATAGCTTCGCCCGCATGAACCTTGTCCGCTATATCACCGACGACATCCGTGGCGGTCTTTGCCAGTGACGTCACCGGCGTAATTGAGTTCATGATCTCGTGAGTCAGGACGCGAACAAGATCCTCCCAGGCTTCAGATTGAGTCGCGTCCAGTTCCGACTGAATGTCTTGCAGTGAAACGAGTCGCTCGCTCTTGCCTGCGATGACCAGTTCGGTCGTTGCCAGCGTCAGCTTGTACTCGATACCTTCCACGGAGAACGTCACGAGTTGGCGTACGCCGGGTACCGCTGTCGCAACCGACTCGGCAAAACTGATTCCGAAACGGCGCAGGTCCTTCAGCTGGGTTACGTGCTCCGCCCCGAACAGGCGGCGAGCAGAATTGTTCTGCAACGTGATGGACTCGTCGGCATGCACCGTCATGAGCGGGACCGGGATATGCTCAATCAGCGCTGTCGTCCGGCGCAATGCCGATTCCTGCTCGGTGCCACGCTCCCGCATGCGTTCCAGGATATCCGAGAAGGCCTGGCCCAACGCACGATAGCCGGAGCCCTGCCCTTCGAAATCGAAGCGCTGCGAGTAATCGGCATAGCGTGCGGCGTCGAGGAACCTGGCGACTTCGCGATTGGTGCGGCTTACGTAGCGCCACAACTCGGCGACAATGAGTATCAGTACCGCCGCCGCGATCGCCATCGAAATATGGTACTGCGGGATCAGGAACAACCAGACCACCAGGGCCATCGCCGCACCGGTCAGTACCAGCCGTGCAATCAGCGCGACAACGAAGCGCCTAAAGATCATGTTTTTCCATGCGCCGATACAGCGATGCTCGTGTCAGGCCGAGTTCGGCGGCAGCTCGTGAAATATTGAAACCGTGTTTGCGCAGCGCTTTCGAAATCGTCTCTTTCTCAAGGTGATCCAGATTGAAGATCGTCGGCATGACCTGGGTGGCCGCTTGTACCATCTCCCCGGTGTAGTCGAGTTGCAGGTCGTGTGGGCCAATTTGCTCGCCCTCGGCAAGAATCACTGCCCGTTCGACGGCGTGGCGAAGAGCGCGCACGTTGCCGGGCCAGCTGTAATCGATCAGCGCCGCTTCAGCTGCAGGGGAAAACTTCCGGGTCTTGCCCCCGTACTTGCGCGAGAAGCGCGCGAGGTAGTGCTCCGCCAGGGGCATTACGTCATCGACTCGCTCGCGCAGCGGCGGAATAGAGATTTCGACGGTATTGAGCCGGAACAGCAGATCGGTGCGGAAGTGTTCCGGATTTCGCAACTGGTTCGCCGGCAAATTGGTTGCCGCGATGATACGTACGTCAAATGCTTGCGCGTGGTTGGCACCGACGGCTGTGACTTCGCGCTGTTCAAGTACGCTCAGCAGTTTCGCCTGCAGGTGCAGTGGCAGGTTGCCTATTTCGTCGAGAAACAGGGTGCCACCATTCGCTGCCAGTATGCGGCCGATGCGATCTTCATTGGCGTTGGTGAATGATCCCTTGCGGTGTCCGAACAGCTCCGATTCAAACAGAGACTCGCTGATCGCACCCATATCGATCGACAGGAACACCTGGTGGGATCGCGCCGACTGGCGATGCAGTTCGTGGGCGATGAGTTCCTTACCCGTGCCGTTTTCGCCGAGGATCAGGACATTCGCATCGGTCGGACCTGCCCGGCGAACAATGTCGAGGACGTCTTCCAGTTGCGACGACTCGCCGATGATAACGTTGTCGAGCGTTACCGCGTCGCGGATCAACTCTTCATTGGTTTGCCGGAGCGCCACGGTCTCAAATCGACTTTGTCGCAATTTGAGGGCCGCCGAGATCGTCGCAACCACTTTTTCGTTTTGCCAGGGCTTGGCTATGAAGTCCGTCGCTCCGTACTTCATGGCGTCAACCGCGGTATTGACGCTCCCGTGTGCCGTGATCATCACGACGACCGCCTGGGGATCGATTTCAAGAATCCGCTTAAGCCAGTACAAACCCTGTTCACCCGAGGATTCGCCCGGGCCGAAGTTCATATCCAGCAGGATGACGTCAATGTCGCCTTTATCGAGCAAATCGGGGAGCTGTTCCGGATTCGGGCAGGTTGTCACATGGCCGAACTGGCGTCGGAGGAGCAGCCGGCCCGCCGTCAGGATGTCGTTGTCGTCGTCGACGATCAGAATGTGCTCGGTCTTGCTCATGATGGTTCCCGCCGATGTGTTCGAAATCGTACACTCACTGTTCGCATGCGTACAGTTTCTGCCGCTCGCTTGTTGCCATTTCTAATTAAAACAACAACTTACAATTTGGCATGCTACTTGCTATCTATTCAGGTAGACGCAATGACCGAGCGAGGAAGACAACGACATCGTGGATAAGATCAGGAAAATTCGGGAAGCCAGCCAGCCTGCCGGCATGGGTGTCTCCGGCCAGGGTATGGATCGGCGCGTCGAAAGGAAGATGTCGTACGGGCGCTACGTTCTCTACGCGGCAGGAGGTATCGCCGTCTTGCTGTTTGCCTGGTGGTTTATCGACATGCTCGCCGGGGGCCGCAGCCTGAGCGTGAACGCGCAGCGCATTACGGCCTCACCCGTAACAACGGGTACCTACGAGGACTTCATCCCTCTCCGCGGTCGGCTGGTGCCACGCAGCACCGTTTTCCTCGACGCCATCGAGGGTGGCCGTGTCGAGCAGATTCTCGTGGAAGACGGCGCCATTGTGGAAGCCGGTGATCCGATCGCCGTGCTCTCGAATACGAATCTGCAGCTGGAGGTTCTCGGCCGCGAAGCTGCTGTAACCGAGCAGCTTAACAACATGCGTACCATTGAGCTGCAGCTTGAACAAAATCGACTCGCCCACAAGCGCAACCTCGTCGAGATCGATTACCAGATCAAGCGACTGACTCGCGAAATAGATCGACAACGTGAGCTGATTACCAAGAACCTGGTGTCTCAGTCGACCGTCGATCAGCTCGAGGATGAGCTGATCTACTACAACAACCGTCGCGATGTGACGCTTGAGAGCCAGGCGACGGATGCCCGCATGCAGGAGCAGCAGCTGCGGCAGCTGCGCGATGCGGGGGATCAGCTGCAGGCCGGGCTCGGTTTCGCGCGCAAGAATCTCGACGATCTCAGCGTGCGTGCGCCGGTCGCCGGCAAGCTGTCCGGATTTAATATTGAGATTGGCCAGTCGATCGCGCGCGGCGGGCGGCTCGGACAGATTGACGATCCTGATGGCTACAAACTGAACGTCAGGATTGACGAATACTACCTTGGCCGGGTCGACCTGCAGCTCGCAGGCAACGCCGAGCACAACGGCCGTGACCTTGATCTCCGTGTCTCAAAGATCTATCCGCAGGTCAATGAGGGGCAATTCGAAGTCGATATGCTCTTTGATGAAGAACCTGTTGGTTTACGGCGCGGGCAGACCTTGCAGGTACGTCTCACTCTTGGCGACAACACGGATGCCACGCTGATTCCGAACGGCTCCTTTTACCAGGACACGGGCGGCAGCTGGGTGTTCGTTGTATCACCGGATGGCAGCGAGGCGATCAAGCGTAACGTTCGTCTCGGCCGCCGTAACCAGAACTTTATCGAAGTGCTCGACGGGCTGGAGCCCGGAGAGACAGTAATCACCTCACCGTATACGAGTTTCGTCGGCATGGACCGATTGAGCCTCAACGACCACTAACGAATTCTGATCAGGGGATCCAGCCATGCTGAAACTGCATAACATGTACAAGGTATACCGCACCGACGAAGTCGAAACAGTTGCGCTTAACGGTGTTAATCTCGAAATTGCCCAGGGTGACTTCGTCGCGATCATGGGCCCTTCCGGCTGCGGGAAGTCCACGCTTCTGAATATCATCGGCATGCTGGATAACCCATCGGACGGCGACTATTTCTTCTTTGACGAGAACGTGGCGCCTTACAACGAGTCTGGTCGCAGTCACATTCGCAAGCAGAACATCGGCTTCATCTTTCAGAGTTTTAACCTGATCGACGAGCTTAACGTTGCCGAAAACATCGAGCTCGCATTGTTGTATCACAACATGCCAGCCTCCGAGCGCAAGCGCCGCGTGGCTGACGTTATGGATCGCATGGGCATAGCGCATCGCGCCGGTCACATGCCGGGCCAGCTGTCAGGCGGCCAGCAACAGCGTGTTGCTGTAGCTCGTGCCGTGGTTGGAGACCAGCCGCTCATTCTTGCGGATGAGCCTACCGGTAACCTCGATTCGGTACATGGCCAGGAGGTTATGGAGCTGCTGCGCTCCTTGAACAAGGAAGGCACAACGATCGTGATGGTGACGCATTCACCGTCACACGCTGACTATGCGCATCGGACCGTCAACCTGTTTGACGGCCATATCGTCACCGAAAACACGCGCGCAGCCTAGAGCGCATCGCACGCCTTCCAACGGGGAAAACCATGTTTTGGAATAACGTAAAAATTGCTCTGAGAAACCTTCGCAAGAACAAGGTGTTTGCGCTTGTTAACATCCTGGGTCTCGCGCTGGGTCTCACGATCTACGTGTTTGGCGGCTTGCTGGTCAAATACGAAAGTACTCACGACATGTTCTTTGAGAACGCGCCGAACACGTACACAATTGGTTCTATTGCGGCTCCCGATCTTGATGTTGGCGTTGACAGGTTCAATGCAACATTCACGGCTGTCGGGCCAATCATCGAGGCAGAACTCCAGGACGTTCGTAAAGTAGCGCGAACCGTGGCAGCGGGGTACCTGCTGTCGGTCGGTGACAAGAGCTTCTATGAGGGGGTTAACTTCTCTGATACGGCGCTCCTGGAGATTTTCGATTTCACCTACATCTACGGCGATGCAACGGCATTGCAGGATCCGTCGGGCCTTGTCCTGACGGAGTCGTCTGCGATCAAGTACTTCGGACGTACGGATGTCGTGAACGAGACTATTACATTCGACAACGAATTCGATTTTCATGTCACGGGTGTGATTGAAGATGTGCCCCTTAACTCGCACTTCTCGTCATCAGTGATTGCTGATTCCGGACTCGGCTTCATTGCCCCGATCACAGGACTCAACCGCATGCGCGACTGGGACCTCGCAGGCAACTGGAGGAATCTCTCGATTGGTAACATGACCTACGTGTTGCTGCCTGAATCGCTTGATGAGCAGTGGCTTACTACACAGATTGACGCGATCTATGAACGGGCCGTTCCGGATGAACAGAAAAAGGTTCTGGCAGGACTGACAGTCTCACCGCTGCAACGCGCCAACCTGGCAGTCTGGGACATGATCGGCATGCCGGTAATCGCCGTAGTATCCCTGCTCAGTTTCCTGGTTTTGCTGGTGGCCTGCGTTAACTACACAAATCTGGCTACCGCGCAGTCGCTTGGCCGGAGCCGCGAAGTCGGTATGCGCAAGACGATGGGCGCCAGCCAGATGCAACTTCTCGCCCAGTTCCTCATTGAGAGTCTTGTTATTGCATCACTGGCCATGATTGTCGCGATTGCAGCACTTGAGCTCGTAATTCCGTTGTTCAACAACGTGGCCAACAAGAGTCTCACACTCGACTATCTGAAAACGCTGCCATGGCTGGTCCTTACAACCGTGCTGGTAGGTCTGATTGCGGGAATGTACCCGGCCTGGCTGATTACGCGTGCGAGTCCCATCGATGCGCTTCGGGACCTGGCAAGGAAAGGTAAGAAGGGCGCCCGCATGCGTGCGGTCATGATTGGCGCACAATTTGCAATCTCGGCCTTCATGTTGGCGATCGTGTCGATCGTCTTCATGCAGAACGAAAAGGTAAAAGAGTCCAGTTACGTATTCCCGCGTTCCGAAATCTATACGATGGATCGCCTGTTCGTTGAGGGAATCCGGGATCGACTCGATACGCTTAAGTATGAGCTGGAGGCTATACCGAATGTTTCTACGGTCTCATTCTCCTCGCAGGTCCCTTACGAACAAAACAACTCCCAGCGCAGTGTATCGTTGAAGCCTGGAGACGAGGCGGGACAGGTCAACCTGCATACGATGGATATGTCGCCAGACTTCCTGAAGACGTATGACATCCCGCTCCTCGCCGGCCGTGGACTGGACAGGAATATTTCGCAGGACATTGAGAAGGAAGACTCAACGACAATTAATGTTCTTATTAACGAACTCGCTGTTACCAACCTGCAGTTCGGCACGCCGAATGACGCAATCAATCAGCGTTTCTATCGGCTTGATGATGATGGTAATAGCACCGAGTACATTGTTGTGGGCGTGGTCCCGACGCAGAATATTGTCGGCCTGTTTAACGAGGTTAAGCCCTGGATGTTTGCCTACGATACCTCAGCACTCCGGATTGGTTCGATCCGTATCGAGGGCGGCAATATCATGGATACCGTCGAGGAGATTGAGGCTGCATGGAAACGCGTGGTTCCAGAGTATCCACTCCAGGGACGATTCCTCGATGAGGTTTTTGATGACGTCTATAACATCCTCAAGTACATGAACATGGCGCTAGCAGGATTTGCGTTCATCGCGCTCGCCCTGGCCTCGGTCGGCCTGTTCGGTCTCGCAGCATTCATGGCCGCACAGCGCACCAAGGAGATCGGTATGCGCAAGGTATTAGGAGCGAGTACTTCTCAGATAGCGCGACTCCTGGTATGGCAGTTCTCGATGCCGGTCCTGTGGGCTCTCGCTATCGCCCTGCCGGCTGCCTATTTTGCATCGACCACATACCTGAACTTTTTTGCCGAGCGCATTGAGTCACCGGTGCTGGTACTCATTGTCGCCGGGGCACTGGCTGTGACCCTGGCCTGGAGCACGGTAGCCGGGCACGCTATTCGCATTGCCCGATCGAATCCGATCATGGCGTTGCGCTACGAATAAAGTTTATGCTGAGAATGAGAACTTCGACTCGCCGGTCTTTTGACCGGCGGGATCGAAGCGTCTCTCGGTGAAGCGCCACTTGCCGCTCGTGTCTGCCATTACGATGGTCGTGCAGCGAGTGCCGTAATCCGGCATGACAATGAATGGCGCAGTAATCGCATGTGCCTTGTCGAACTTGAGCTGGTCCGTCCTGACCTCCGATACAGGGCCCTTTGTCCGGTCATTCATGAGGCGCAGCAAGGATGATTCGTTGGCGGCGTTCGTTTCGAGCAATGCCAGCAGCTTTTCTTTGCTGCTTTCGACCTTGTGCCAGGGTCCATCGAGGAGTGCATTACTCAGACCGTAGGTGCCGGGCTCGAGTCTGCGTGTCCCTTCCTCGCGGTTTGATAAATAGGCGACATCATCGCTCGTCCCGACAATCAGGTTAAAACCCGCGTACCGGTCTTCCTCAATGGTCGCCAGGTAGTCCCCAGGCGACAAATTGCTGTCCAGGAATCCGGTTACGAGATGGCCGCGTGATCGATTGCCCGGCTTCGGAGCCATCGCGTCGCGATAGTTGGTGACTGTGGCGAAACGACCATTCCGATGCAATGCCAGCCATGTGCCACCCGCCTGCAGGTCGCGGCCCCCGACAACATCCGGTTTATCCGGCCACCAGTGTGCTTCCTTCGTGGGACGCGCATGAAACTCATCACGGTTGGCGGCGAGTATAAGGGGGTAGTCGGGGTGCTGGCCGAAACTGAGCGCGATAAGACACATGGTCAGTCGCCGTGGATATAGTGATCGACAAGCCGTCTTGCGATCGAGATCTTGAAAGGCAAGCCAACGTCACCCGACCTCAGTTGATCGCGCGTGAACCACTGCGCGTCCTCGAGTTCTCCATCGTTGAGGTTGATGTCGTCAGTTGTCGCTTCGGCTACAAAGCCGAGCATGAGGGCCGATGGGAAGGGCCAGGGTTGCGAGCTGTGGTAGCTTACCGCGCCCACGCGGATGTTGGTCTCTTCAAAGACTTCGCGGCGAACGGCATCTTCGAGACTTTCGCCAGGCTCCACGAAACCGGCAATGGTGGAGTAGCGCCCTTCCGGCCAGCTCGCCTGACGGCCTAGCAGGCAGCGGTCGCCATCAGCGACGAGCACGATGATCGCGGGGTCTGTGCGCGGGAATATCTGCTGGTCGCAGTCCGGATTACAGCACCGCCGCATATTGCCCCCGGCTTCCGGCTGTGACGCCGATCCGCATTTGCCGCAGTAAAGCGTCGCTTCATGCCAGAGCACGATGGCCCGAGCATGGGCGGCGAGGTTGGCTTCGTCGGCGGGGAGCACCGTCCCGAGAAAGCGCAGGTCCTTGAACTCACCGAGTTCCGCGAACGGCGGATCCAGGTCGCTGCTGATCGACACGGCAAAGGCCGGCTGGTTGCGGAACAGTCCGAGGAATATTACGTTCTGTTCGTCGATGAACGCGTCAATTTGCGATCGCTCAAGCAGGACGGCGCCGGGCGGATCGCCGCCTACCAGGCAGCGATCGCCCCACACCGGCACGAAGCGCGTGGCACTGGCCGACATCGCTTCGGCCAGCCAGTCAGAATCCTTGCGGCGCTCACCGCTACGGTCGACAAAGGCCCCCGCAAAGACGTTATGGTCTTCCATAGCGGCTACTTTCAGCCCGGACGGGCTTTGATCATTGCTTGGCGAGAAGGTCGCGAATTTCTGTCAACAGGGTCTCTTCTGCCGATGGCTTGGGAGGCTCTGCGGGCTTTGCTTCTTCCTTCTTCTTCATCGAGTTGATGCCCTTGATCAACATGAAGACGGCGAGTGCCACAATCACGAAGTTGATAACGGTATCGATGAACACGCCGTAGTTAAGTGTGGCAGCGCCTTCGCCTTCGCCGAGCGCTATGGCGAGATCGCTGAAACTCACGCTGCCCATAATCATACCGATGGGCGGCATGATCACGTCGGAAACCAATGACGAAACGATCTTACCGAAGGCTGCGCCGATAATGATTCCGACGGCCATGTCGACGACGTTGCCCCGCATCGCGAAGTCTTTGAATTCTTTTAACATCTGGTCTAACTCCCTTAAGTGTCGATTTTTGTTATTGCGCGTCTGAAACGCGCGCCGACAGTGTACCGGAAGTCGTGCTGATCTCGCAGGTAGGACAGGTCCTGTTGTCGAGCGCATAGGCATCCTGAACGTAGCGTGCGTTGCACTGGGCGCACACTGCCAGATACAGCTCGTCGTTGTAGCCGATACAGTGCAACAGGTTCCATGCCCACTCGAAATTCAGCTTCGCATTGTCGTGGAGCAGCAAATAGGTCTCATAAGCGCGACACAGGCGGTGCCCGAATTCGACATCGGGCCGCGGCCAGCGTGGGTGGACCCGGTTATTTTTATCGATCCGCACCAAAAGACCGGCGCAGAAGAGCGCAACGAGGGTTGTTGCCTGCAGTTTATTCTGCGGGTTCTTTACGAAGCGCTGCACCTGGCGCGGTGATTTACCCCGCCGCCGCTTGATTTCTGCCCGCCCGCTGTTGCGGAAATAGGTGGAATACAATTTGCGAATCCGGTCGTCAGAGAGGCCCGTGCACTCGCGGATGGTGCGCGTGCGGGCTTCGTGCCGAATCATCCTGAGGGCCAGCTCAAACTGGCTGCGTTCCCCTGCATAGCGATCGTCGGTTAGTCTCATTTTTTGCTCTTTGTGATAGATTATGACCATATATGGTATTAAGATACCCTATATCATCCATACATGGTCGAGCAATCAAATATATAGAAAATACAAAAATGCACGAAAAAAGGACCGAAACCGTGCGCAAGGGGAGGCTGTATGGAATACGAAGGGCTGACACACGACGATCTGGCCAACGTTCGCGCATTGAATCGCGCCTGGCTCAGGCTGGATCCAGAGGATTCGAAGGGGCCGCCGCGCCTTTCGGGCAAACGGCTTGAACGACTCGCCTCGGCGCCGTTCCTGCTGTTCTCGTTTCGCGAGCACGACGACCAGCGGTGGAAGTCGCTGCTCGACGGGGGCCCGCAACAGGACCTCCTCGAGGAGCGCCCGATTCACGCCAGCGAGTTCATGGCCCTGCAATCGGCCGGGCTTGCGTTTCTCTGGGCGCTTGCGCGGCGTAATCCCTATGTTGCCCGCCTCGTCAGCGGCGCGCCCCTGTCCTGGTGCGAACAGATCGCATCGAGGACGCTGGTGCAGGTGCTGGATTGCGGAGCACGCTGCCAGGTCATCGAGTCACGCTTCGATGATGCGTCAGCCCTGTACCGGAGATTGTGGCGCCGCGGGGGCAGCGCCCTAAAGGAAATGCGTGCTTTTGCACAGATTGGCGCGTTGCAGGCGATGCTGACAAGCAGAGAACTCGTACCCTGCCGACGTATGCCTGCAGCGGCCTGCCGGATGCCGCAGCCAGCGGTGCAGGTAGCCGACAAGGTGTGATCGGCATCTGCACGCGGTTACAATACGCCGCCTCATGAATGCCCTGACAATACGAAACCTCACGAAGACCTACTCCAATGGTAAGCAGGCGCTAAATGGTATAGACCTGACCGTTGAAGCCGGCGATTTTTATGCCCTGCTCGGGCCGAACGGCGCCGGTAAGACGACGGCTATCGGCATCATCAGCTCGCTGGTCAACAAATCCGGCGGCGAAGTAGAAATCTTCGGTCATAACCTTGATCAGGAACTCGAGGCGGCGAAAGCCTGTCTCGGAATCGTCCCTCAGGAGATCAACCTGAATCTGTGGGAGACGGTCGGTAACATTGTGACGCACCAGGCCGGCTACTACGGGTTGAGCGGCAAACTTCGCAAAGAACGCGTGGAGAAATACCTGCGCGCACTGCGCCTCTGGGATCGTCGCGACGACGTCTCGCGAAGCCTGTCGGGCGGCATGAAGCGGCGCCTGATGATCGCGCGTGCCCTGGTTCATGAACCGAAGCTCCTTATTCTGGATGAGCCGACGGCTGGCGTAGATATCGAGATCCGTCGCTCGATGTGGGATTTCCTGCAGGAGATCAATGAGGCAGGTACGACAATCATCCTGACGACACACTACCTCGAGGAAGCCGAGTCACTTTGCCGGCGCATCGCGATCATCGACGAGGGCACGATCATTGAAGACGCATCGATGAGTTCAGTGCTGCGTAAACTGCAACGGGAAGTTTTTGTGTTGAGCCTGGCAGAGCCATTGTCCGCTGCGCCAGCGCTAAAGGGTTTCGAGACACGCCTTCGCGAGGACGCGGACCTTGAGGTCGAGAAAGGACAGGAAACCGATCTCAATGACCTGTTCGAGCAGCTAAGTGCACAAGGGATTCGAGTAATCAGCCTGCGCAACAAGGCTAACCGCCTGGAAGAGATGTTCATGCACCTCGTTGAGAATAAGGGGGCGGATGTATGAATCTCGCACTGAATATCGTTGCCGTGAGAACCATCATTCGCAAGGAAATGGTGCGGGTACTGCGCATTTGGGTACAGACTATCGTGCCGCCCGCCATCACGATGACGTTGTATTTCATCATCTTCGGTAACCTGATTGGCCGGCGCATCGGCGTCATGGATGGTTTTGACTACATGCAGTACATAGCACCGGGCCTGATCATGATGTCGGTCATCACTAACTCCTACAGCAACGTAGTCTCATCGTTTTTTGGTGCCAAGTTTGGACGCCATCTCGAGGAGATGCTGGTTGCGCCGATGTCCTATGCAACGATCATCATCGGCCATGTGGCAGGCGGCGTGTTGCGTGGTCTGCTGGTCGGTACGCTGGTGACAATCGTCGCACTATTCTTCACTGACCTGCAGGTTGCACACCCGTTTATCATGATTTCCATTGTACTGCTGTCGTCGATCGTGTTCTCGCTGGCGGGTTTCATCAACGCTGTCTTCGCGAGGAAGTTCGACGATATCTCGATTGTCCCCACATTCGTGCTGACACCGTTAACCTACCTGGGCGGCGTCTTCTATTCGATCTCGATGCTGCCCGAGTTCTGGCAGAACGTCTCGAAAGCTAACCCGATTCTCTACATGGTAAACGCGTTCCGCTACGGCATCCTCGGCACGTCTGATATCAGTATCGGCTATGCCTACACGATTCTGCTCATCTTCGTCGTAGTGCTGTTCACTGGCTGCATGTTCCTGATGCAGCGCGGCATCGGTATCCGCGAATAGCCATGTGCGGCCGCTTTGCCTTTTATTCGCCAAGCGAGGCCGCAGCAGCACTGTTCGGTGTGTCTGCGTCGGTCGAGGTGAAACCGCGGTACAACATCGCACCGACCCAGCTCATTGCGGCAATCCGCGACGGCGACAACCGTGAACGCGAACTCGTCATGCTGCGCTGGGGCCTTGTGCCCTTCTGGGCCAAGGATCCGTCGATTGGCAATAAGATGATAAATGCGCGCGCCGAGACCGTTGCAGAGAAGCCGGCGTACAGGGCCGCCTACCGGCATCGTCGCTGCATTGTGCTAGCCGATGGGTTTTACGAGTGGCACAAGGACGGTGATGTCAAAACCCCATACTTCATTTCGCTCGCAAGCGGCGAACCATTCGCGCTGGCAGGTTTATGGGAAAACTGGACCGACAAGGAAAGCGGTGAGTCTCTGCAGACCACAACTCTGATCACGACGGCAGCGAACGATTTCATGACGCCGTTGCATCATCGTATGCCGGTCATTCTCGAATCCAACACAGCTGGCGAATGGCTTGCGGGTTCAACCGACTTGCTGGACGACGTCGCGGCGATTACTCCTGCATTGCAGGCGTGGCCCGTAGACAGGCGCGTTAACAACGCGCGCAACGAGGGGGACGAACTAATCAGTGCTGTCGGCGATATCCTGCGCTGAGATCCAGGGTTTCACAGCGACGAGCAGGGAGCCGGGGCCGCCGTGTACGCCGATAGCAGGACTCACGCCGCTGATCCGTGATTTCCGGATGTCCGGAATCAGCTTGTGCAGATGCTCCTCCAGTGCCGCCGCGTCCTCGGCACAGATTGCATGACCGACCCCAATTTCGACAGGTCCGGCCGGAGCTCGTCGCGCCACGTGACGCGCAAATTTTTCAATCCAGTTGGCGCGGCCGAAGAGGAAGCTACTCAGACCGAGTTTGCCCTCGTGCGTCGTATAGATGATCGGCGTCAGTCGCAGCACGTCAGCCACGGATTTGACCCAGGCAGGCAGGCGTCCGCCGCGTACCGCGTATCGCAGGTCTTTAAGAATCACGTAGCTGGTTGTCTGTGGTACCTGAGCCTCAACAGCGGCGATAGTGCGATCGACATCGAGGCCGGCCTTCGCGCACTCGGCAGCGAGAACCGCCAGCTGACCCTGCCCCAGTGACCCATTCCGAGAGTCGATGACGTGGACTTTGCCGCGGGCATTCGTGCGTGATGCGGCCAGGCAAGCCGCGTCGTAAGTGCCGCTCGCGCCACTCATCACGTTGATTGAGATGACGTTGTCAAAATGGCTCGCAAGGAACTGGAATTGGCGTCGGAAATCGCCGGGTGAGGGCTGCGACGTCGTTGGGTGGTGCGGGTTGCTTTCGAGCTCGCTGTAAAACTCATCGATGGTGATGCCGACCTTATCAAGGTAACCGTGCTCTCCAAACTGGATGCGACAGGGAACCATATGAATGTCGTGGCGCTCAAAATCCTCGTCGGTGATATCCGCCGCCGAGTCCACGATCACGGCGAAGCTCTGCTTATCGCCATGCGTTGCATGTTGCTGCCGATGCATGTCATCCGCTTTCTGTGCGCTGACCTCGCCGTATTCCCGCGCCGCATCGAATACGATTTCAGGCTCGTCCACGTGAATGTGGATTTTTGCCTTGCGCTTGGTCCCCGCGAGTACGAGTGAGTCACCCAGTTCGGCAAGTGCCTCACGCAGCTTGCGACGGTTTATGTCCGTGCCCGTCACAATACACTCCGTACAGAAACGAAATTGCGAATCGTTATCTGCCTCGAGAATATTCAGTGAGGGTTCCAGCTCGTGGGCGAAGGATGTGTCGGGCAGGGGCGCGACCGTACCGTCCTGCAGATAACCCGCGATGCCGGCAACGAGTTCGGTAAATCCTTTTGCGCCAGCGTCGACGACGCCGGCTTTGCGGAGCACTTCCAGTTGGTTGGGTGTGTTGGCCAGCGCTTCTTCGACGTGCTCCAGTGCCTTGCTCATGACGACCGGAAAGTCACCTTCGCGAACGTTGCTTACCTGGTGCGCAATACTCTGGGAGAACGCGGCGATGACGGAAAGAATCGTGCCTTCACGCGGTTCCGACAGTGCGTCATGCGCGTACTCGTTGCCCATGCTGACCGCTTTGCCAAACGTGTAGGTAGTGAAACGTGTGATCTCACCCGCCGAGTCGCTCATGCCCTGGAAGAACTGGGCGACAATGGCGCCGGAGTTGCCGCGTGCACCATCGAGTAAGGCATCGGCAACGGCGGCGAGCATCGTGCCAAGATGCTTCTCTCCAGGCCTGCTCAGCGGACCGAGTGCGGAACCCAGGGACAGGCTCAGATTGGTGCCGGTATCGCTGTCAGCGACCGGAAACACATTGATGCGGTTGAGGAGTTCCTGTTCGCCGAGGACCCGGTGGATTCCTGACGTCAGCGCTGCTGCCAGCGCTTCGCCGTCCATATGTTTGGAAATATCAGATGACAAGCGGTGGGCGTCCTAGTCGCGAGGCAGCAGGAAGTTTATGCCATTTTGTTCGAGCACCACACCGTCGCGGGTTATTTCTTTTACCAGCGGGCCTTCAGGCAGTCGCGATCCTTCCATGTGTTTATTCATATTTATAAATACAAAGCGGTCCTCGCTCACCTCGCTGTATACATGAACATCGACGTGCAATTCGGGCAGCGCGATCGTGCCGTTAGCGACTAGCTCGTGAATTGACGGCAGCGCATTCGAAATTAAAGCTGCCTCAGGGACGATCATCGCTGCAGGAGTCTCTGATGCTTCTGGCGTCGATTCCCGAACGGCCGGTCGAGGTTCTTCGCGTGGCGGTGCGCTTTCCCTTGCAGCTGCAACCTGACTCGCAAAATCCTTGATCTCGGCGGGGGCAGCCTGGGTAGTCTGTACTGGTTGTGCAGCAGGGGGGATGGAGACCTCAGGTTGCGCATCGGGTCGCAGTAGCACGCTGAGTAGCACGACCACATTTACAGCGAGCAGCAGCCCCAGGACCCATAACCATCGCGGCGGTTTTTCGCGACGGTTACTCGTTGGTACACCAGTGAACTCGGCCGAGCCCTTCTGCTGGCGATCCGATTCCGACTTTTTCAAGGCATCGAGTATGAATGACATCGCTTATTCCTGTGCCAGCTGCGGTGTCGATAGTCGCGGCGTTCCTTCAGCCGCGAGCAGCGAATTGATAATGATCTGGGTTTGTTGTCCGGCCAGTCCGTCGACATCGAGCCGGTGTTCGCGCTGAAAGAGGCGCACGAGCGCCTCAAGTTCGGCGTCAAATAACTCCGAATCGGGGTCCGTACTGGCATAGCGTTCGTCGATGGTCGCCAGACTGTTTCGCAGCCACGCAACATCGGCGCCCTGGGAGCCGCGGCCCAGCGATGTGGCTTCGCCGGTCGGCGGGCGCCACAGAAGCATGAAATTACCAAACCAGACCCTGGTGATATCAGCCACCGAGTGCATCACTCGGACGCCGCCTATCGAAAGCTCGGCACTGTCACCTATGATGGCAGTTAGCACGACCGAGTGACTCGCACCGCTCTCGTCGACAAGGGTCAGCATGGCTGGGCGATCCATTTGTTGCAGCCCTGCCCAGGAACCGCGCTGGTAGAGGCAGGTTAGCCCTGCATCGCTGGCCTGCGCGCAGCCACTACGTCCACCGGCGCGATACTCCAGGCCCCAGGTTTCAAACAGCGCGGCCAGAGCGAAATCGGTGTTTGTCAGGTCGGCCGCCAGCTGTAGCTGTTCGTCGAGAGTTGGGCTGGGCTCCGGCTCTTCGGGCGGTGGGGTCTCCACAAGGGATTCCACAACAGGTTCCGGTGCCGGCTCGGGTTCAGCGGCAGGGAGCTCTTCTGCGACGGTTGCAGCGACAATTTCCGGTGGCGAGACACGTTCCTCTTGCAGTACCGACCAGACGCCGGCGGCGATGATCGCCATGCCGACGATACCGGCGGCTAT
Organism: Gammaproteobacteria bacterium; assembly: GCA_024639825.1. Classification (GTDB taxonomy): domain Bacteria; phylum Pseudomonadota; class Gammaproteobacteria; order Steroidobacterales; family Woeseiaceae; genus UBA1847. The sequence goes on along the minus strand of JAHEGH010000021.1, from coordinate 14,755 downwards.
GGCGGTACGCCGAATCCAGGGCGAGTATTCAAGCTGACCTTTGACTTCTGCTGCAGCTTGCCGGATAAGGCGCGCGTTAACGCGTCGTGATTCCTGTGCATAGCCTCCCAGCAACGCCCGGTCGCAGATAACGTTAATCAGACGCGGGACACCCTGAGACAGACGGAATATTTCGCGCTTGGCGCCCGAGTCAAATACCTCACCCAGCGCGCCGGCCACCTTGAGTCGGTGTTCAATGTAGCTCGAGGTTTCCTCACGCGACAGGGGTTCGAGGTGATAGCGTCCCGTTATGCGCTGCGCGAGCTGGCGCAGGTCATTGCGGGCCAGTAGGTCCCGGAGTTCTTCCTGGCCAATCAGGATTATCTGCAACAGCTTTTGTTTGGCTGTTTCGAGGTTGGTGAGCAGGCGTACCTGCTCCAGAACGGCGGGCGTCAGGTTTTGTGCTTCGTCCACCACCAGGATGGTGCGTCGGCCTTCTGCATGCGCCTTAAGCAGGTGTCGATTCAGTGCGTCGGTCAACGCCTTGGCGCTTCCCCTGTTGTGCGGTACCTCGATATGGAGTTCTTCACAAATCGTGGCGAGAAACTCGATCACGGATAGTTGCGGGTTCAGAACGACTGCCACATCGGCATTGTTTGGCATACGATTGAGCAGCAAGGATCGAACCAGGGTCGTCTTGCCGGTTCCGACTTCGCCGGTCAGCTGGATGAACCCGCCACTTTCGGTTACGCCATAGACGAGATGCGCGAGGGCCTCCCCGTGCCGCTCGCTCAGGAAGAGGTAACGCGGGTCAGGCGTTATCGAAAACGGTTTGTCGTTTAGTCCGAAGAAGCTGGTGTACATGGTTCCTTGCCGGAAGCCAGGCGAACTCGGGATTCTACCCTAGAAGCCATCTCATAATCAGTGTCGGTCGAGTGTTCGTGCGCGGGCGAGGACGTCCTTGCCAAATCGATCCCGGATCTCGTCCACGGTCTTGTCCACGACTGTTTCGGTTTCACCGGCCGCAAACAGGTCGGGTTGTGCCGCCGGTGCGAGGTCGCTGCCGCCCACACCGAGCAGCCGGATCTTCGCGTCCGGATTGCGACCAAGCCAGATGCCGAGCAGGTCACAGGCAATCGCATAAATCTGCTCGGTACCGTTCGCTGGCGGTCGAACCCGGCGCTGCCGCGTGTAGGTCTTGAAGTCTGACTGGCGAATCTTGATGTGCACAGTATTGGCGGCGAGGTCAGCTCTGCGTAAGCGTGTCGCCGTTCGTTCTGTCAATCGGAGGAGCTCGCGCTCCATCTCTTCGCGGGTGGCGAGATCGGTATCGTAGGTTTCTTCTGCGCTGATCGATTTTTCGGCACGAGACGACACAACGGGCCGGTTATCAATACCGGCCGCTCGATCGCGCGTCTTTTGCGTGTAACGACCGAAGACGGGCTCGAGAATCCGGTCGTCGGCCAGCCGCAGGTCGCGTACCGTGGCGATTCCCGTGCCTGACAGCCGTTTCAGTGTCTCGCGGCCGATCCCTGGAATGACAGACACCGCTAGAGGATCGAGTTTCGCCTCATAGTCGGCTGGCAGGATTACTGTGAGTCCGTCGGGTTTGTCGAGATCGGAGGCGATCTTCGCGACAAGCTTGTTCTGTGCGACACCAACGGACGCAGTAAGCCGGGTTTCCTCCAGGATTTTTCGCTTGATCGCCTTCGCGATTTCGACAGGTGCGCCGAACAGCGCCATGCTGGCTGTCACATCGAGAAACGCCTCGTCGAGAGAAAGACCTTCAACCAGTGGCGTGAAACTGCGAAACACCCCGAAGATCTGCTTCGAGACGGCCTGGTAGTGAGCCATGCGCGGCTGCACGCGCTGCAGTTCAGGGCATCGCCGGTATGCGTCGCGCATCGGCATGGCCGATCGAATACCAAACCTCCTCGCTTCGTAGCTGGCCGCCGCGACCACGCCACGGTTGGTACTGCCGCCGACGACGAGCGGCTTGTTGCGAAGTACCGGGTTGTCACGCTGCTCGACTGACGCATAGAAAGCGTCCATATCAACATGCAGTATGCTGCGCGCTGACGAGGTCATGGTCTATTGGCCGCGGTCTACGATATACCGCGCAAGCCATTTGAGTGGGGCGGCAGCGTCGCCGAAGGGTGCCAGAGCAGTCAAGCCGCTTTGCAGTAATTCGTCACAGCGCTTGCGCGATGCGTCGATGCCAAACAACGCGGGGTAGGTTGCCTTGCCCAGCTTCTCGTCCGATCCCGATGGTTTGCCAATGACATGCGTTTCACCCTCGACGTCGAGAATATCGTCCTTGATCTGGAAGGCAATGCCGATGTCCCTTCCAAAATTGTCGAGCGCAGCGGCACGGGCGGCATCAAGATCCTCGCTCAACAGGCATGCCGATACGATCGACGCATGAATCAGCGCGCCTGTCTTCAGCGTATACATATGCTCGAGCTCGTCCACGGTCAGTGTTTTGCCCTCGGCCGCCAGGTCGATCGACTGGCCGCCGGTCATACCGATCGAACCACACGCATCCGCGATCAGCCTCACGAGTGCGTTTCTTGCCGTATCCGGGGTGTGTTCGATGCGGGCAAGCACCGAAAAGGCGAGCGGTTGCAGAGCGTCGGCGGCGAGAATGGCCGTTGCCTCGCCGTACTGGATGTGGACGGTCGGTTTACCACGGCGCAGGTCGTCATCGTCCATCGCGGGCAGGTCGTCGTGCACCAGGGAAAATGCATGGATGAGTTCGATGGCGACCGCTGGCCCGTCGAGGAGCTCGGGATCGATACCAAGACATTCGCCAGCTGCGTACACCAGCAACGGGCGTACTCGCTTGCCACCATTAAACACGGCATAGCGCATGGCATCGTGCAGACGTACGGGTGCGAGCGTTGCCGGTGGCAGCGCCTCGTCGAGTCGTCCATCCACGCGCTGCTGGTAGTTCCTTATGCGGTCTTTGAACGGCTGGTGCAACGTGCTGGTTCCTGCGGCATCGGGCCATGTAGCCTACACCGAAACGAGTCGCTGTGCGCGCGCCTTGCTGGGCTATAATTCGCGTCCTTTGTGAACACATTCAAGGATCATCCAGGTATGCAGGGAACGGCGATCGCACAGCCGAATATCGCGCTCATCAAGTACTGGGGCAAGCGAGATGTCGAGCGCAACCTGCCTGCAGTGGGCTCCATTTCGATCACCCTGCGTGAGCTGTTCACGCGCATGCACGTTGAATTTGATCAGTCCCTTAGGGCGGATACGCTGGTGGTCAACGGGGCCGGTGACGACAAGATGCTGCCGCGCCTTGCGGCGTGTCTTGACGAGGTTGCCGGGGCCGATCGACCGCGCGCTCGCATCGCGAGTACCTGCAATTTTCCGATCGCAGCGGGACTCGCGTCGTCGGCCTCTGCGTTCGCGGCAGTCACGCTGGCGGCCGCGAAGGCGGCGGGCAGTGAGTTCGACGTCGACACGCTCGCGACGCTTGCAGGACGGGCGTCGGGTTCGGCAGCGCGCTCTCTCTTCGGTGGCTTCGTAGAGTTGCAAAACCGCGACGACGATATTCACTGCCGAACGATTGCGCAGCCAGATGACTGGCCACTCTCTGTCGTTGTGGCGATCACCGAGAAAGGCCCAAAGGCCGTGGGTTCCACCGAGGCAATGGAGATCAGTCGGCAGACCTCGCCATTTTACTCAAGCTGGATCGAACAACAGGCGCAGGACCTTGATACGGCGCGCACCGCAATAGCGACACGTGATTTCGAAAAACTCGCGGCAATTGCCGAACACAATTGCCTGAAAATGCACTCCATCATGTGGGCGTCGCGGCCGCCGATGGTGTACTGGAATGCGGCAACCATGCGCTGCCTGCAAACGGTGCGGCAACTGCAGGGACAGGGTATTGGCGTGTTCTTCACGATTGACGCTGGACCACAGGTCAAAGCTGTGTGCCTGCCGGAGCATGTCGATAATGTCGAAGCGGCTCTGCGTGCGACCGCAGGAGTGACCGACATCATGACGACGGGACTCGGTGGGGGTGCGAGGCTGGAGGACGGCTCGTGACCGTCGTGGCAAGCGCGCCGGGGAAGATTGTGTTGTCGGGCGAATATGCTGTGCTCTTTGGCGCACCAGCCGTCTGTATGGCCGTTATGCGGCGTGCGATCGTCACAGTGGCCGATAGCGCCGACGGCGAGTGCCATGTGACGACGCCTGGGTTCACCGGCGAGGGCTCTTTTGCCGTGGTCGATGCCGTATACGGAGGTACGCGTCCTGCCAGGAATATCGATCTCGATACCCGGGCTTTCTCAAGAGACGGCCGGAAGGTGGGCATTGGCTCCAGCGCCGCCCTGACGGTCGCGTTGGCGGCTGCAAGAAGTGCTTCCGTGGATGTGCTTACGGCTGCGCTGGACGCCCACGCTGTACTGCAGGGCGGAACTGGCAGCGGGATTGATGTAGCAGCGGCGGTCTGCGGCGGGCTTATCGAATACGAAATGTCCTCGCGGAACGTGCGGAAGCTGTCCTGGCCGGACGGCTTGCTAATGCGTGTTCTCTGGACAGGCGTGCCGGCCAGCACGGGCCTGATGCTTGAGAAACTTGCGACACAGACAGTGCGTCCGTCGCGATCGGCCCTGGTGCTGGCTGCCGCTCAGATGGCAGATGCGTGGCGCAGCGGCGACACGGACAGAATCCTTTCCGAGTACAACGCTTATATCGGCGTGCTGCGGCAGTTCAGTGTTGACCACGACCTTGGCATATTCGATGCTGGCCACGATCAACTGACGGACGCAGCGATGGTGAGCAACCTCGTCTACAAACCAGCGGGCGCCGGCGGCGGCGATATTGGCGTACTCTTCGGTCGCGATGAGACGGAGTTCGATGCGTTTGTCGCGAAACATGCGGACCGTATTCAAGGCGTCGTATCCTGCGGCCTGGATCCGGACGGGGTGCGACTGGAGCCGTCATGAAGGACTCCCGTATCGCCGGATTCTACCGACTGAGCGTTCCTGAGCGCATTGCCAGGCTCGAGGAACTGGGTTGCTTGTCGCCCGCCGATGCGGCGCGCCTGCGCGATGGCCGCCACGTACTGGCGTCCGCCGCTGCCGATCGCATGATCGAGAACGTGGTTGGTGTATTCGGCCTGCCGTTCGCGATCGCTCCGAACTTTATCGTCAACGGTCGAGAGCATGTCGTGCCCCTTGTGGTTGAAGAGCCGTCCATTGTTGCCGGATTGAGCAGTGCCGCGGCAATGGCGCGCCCCGCAGGTGGCTTTGAGGTGGAGAACGAAAGCTCGTTGCTGATCGGCCAGGTGCACGTGACCGGAGTGGGCGATGTCGACCACGCCATCGCGGCCATCGGGGACGCAAAAGCGGAGTTGCTCGATGCAGCCAACGCAGTACACCCGCGACTGACAGAGCGTGGCGGCGGTGTGCGCGATATCGAAGTACGCCTTTTTGCGCTGCCCGATGGCGGCCCATTGATCGCCGTGCACGTGCTTGTCGATACCTGCGACGCCATGGGCGCCAATCTGGTCAATACGATCTGCGAAGCGGTGGCCCCGGACATTGCAGCGCTGTGCGCAGGACAGGTTGCTCTTCGAATATTGTCGAACCTGGCTGACCGTTCGCTCTTCACCGCGCGCGTGCGGTACTCATTGCCCGACGATGTGCGTGACGCCATTGTGATGGCAAGTGATATCGCGCTGGTCGACCCATACAGGGCAACCACTCACAACAAGGGCGTCATGAACGGCGTTGATGCACTCGCAATAGCGACGGGCAACGATTGGCGGGCCATTGAAGCGGGTGCGCATGCCTACGCCGCGGCAATGGGCAGGTACCAGTCATTGACGCGCTGGAGCACTGCCGACAATGGCGACCTTGTCGGCGAGCTCAAAATGCCGCTGAAGGTTGGCACCGTCGGCGGTACGTTGGCAAACAACCCCGCTGCTCGCCTGGGGCTGGCTTTGGCCGGGACGAATAATGCGCGCGAGCTCGCGGAGCTGATGGCCGCTGTTGGTTTGGCGCAGAATTTTGCCGCGCTGCGAGCGCTTGCGACCAGCGGCATCCAGGCCGGCCATATGAAACTCCACGCGCGTAGCGTCGTTGCCTCCGCTGGTACGCCCGATGATGTGTTCGATACCGTTGTCGAGCAGTTGATCGAGAGCGGGGAGATCAAGGAATGGAAGGTCCGGGAGATCCTGGGCGCATTGCAGGGTAGCGACACGCTTGGACAGGCTGCATCGGCTGCCGGAAAGGTCATATTGTTGGGCGAGCATGGGGTTGTATATGGCCGCCATGCGCTGGCATTGCCCATTCCGGGCGCAGTGAGTGTTTCGATCTCTGCAGCACAAACGCTGTCACATGATTTACCCGACGAGTTTGTCGCAGTCCTCCTGCGAGAGCTGGGTGTCGAGAATACAAATGTACGTATCAGTGTCGACTCGCGGCTTCCTTTCGGCAAAGGCCTCGGCTCTTCAGCCGCCATCGCCGTTGGTATTGTCAGAGCGTTCGATGAGCACCTGGGTCTCGGGCTGGGTGACGAGCGGATCAATGCGATTGCCTTCGAGAGTGAGAAGCTTGCACACGGAACGCCGTCCGGTATCGATAACACGCTGTCCACGTACGCGCGGCCGATGCTGTTCTGCAGGAATGACGGTCTGCAGATCGAAACGCTTGCCCTGGATATACCGCCACCGCTGCTTATTGCCTGGGGAGACGAAACCGGGAGGACCAGCGAGATGGTGGCTGGCGTTCGCGCGCGTCGGGAACAGGCGCCGGAGCACTTCGATGCCGTGTTCGATCAGATGGACAGGTTGAGCCGGGAGGGCGCTGACTACCTGCGCGCCGGCGCCTGGAACGAACTGGGTGCCGCCATGAACATCTGTCATGGTCTGCTTAACGCTATTGGTGTTTCCACGCCGAACCTCGAGCACATGGTCAGGTTGGCCCGGCAAAGCGGTGCCGTTGGCGCCAAGTTGACCGGTGCGGGCGGGGGCGGATCGATCGTCGCGCTGTGCCCCGGTTGCATTGAAGCGGTACGGGATGCAATGGAACAGGCGGGTTACAGTGCGCTGGTGCTCGCCGCCGGTGAATCGTCGTGAATAACCAACACAGAATTGTCTCGTCCGAGAGCGAAGAACTCATCCTGGTCGATCGGGACGACAACGAAATTGGCTACGCCTCAAAAGCGGATGCCCACGACGGTGACGGTATCCTGCACCGCGCTTTTTCTCTTTTCCTTTTCAACGAGGCGGGCGAATTGCTGCTGCAGCAGCGCGCGCCATCGAAGCGGCTGTGGGGCGGCTACTGGTCGAACAGTTGTTGCAGCCATCCGCGACGCGGTGAATCGCTCTCGGTGGCGACGTCCCGTCGGCTGCTGGATGAGCTTAATTTCGATACTGAACTCGAATATGTTTACCGGTTTTGCTACGAGGCGGACTTTGGTAGCGCAGGCTCAGAGAACGAGCTTTGCCACGTCTTCCTGGGCAGGGCGGCTAACAATGTTCAGCCGAACGAAAGTGAGATCTCAGGCATTCGCTATATTGCTGCTGACGATCTTGCCAAAGCGCTGGAGCAGCACCCGGACAGCTATACGCCCTGGTTTAAACAGGAATGGCGGGAGTTAAACCGGAACTATGCGGAGCAGCTGTCGAGCTACTGCGCTGTTTAGGCGATGTACTTGTAGTACTCGATGCCAAGGTCGGCAAAATGGCGCTCATCCGAGCCGCCAACGCGTTCAATAACAAACTCGTTATTGGGCACATAGTCGAGACCGCTGGCGCGTCGCCCGTCATGCAGTGCCTTGTACTGGTCAAACGTCAGATCAACCGCAAGCTGCATCGCATCGGCAAAGTGGATCTTGCGAGTAGCTTCCTTCCAGCCTTCGGCCATGAAGAACGGGATAACCTCGGCGGCGTCGCCGCTGCCGTATCCGAGGGTCAGTACCTCCTGGCCCGCCTCAAGCGAATTCTCTTCAAGCGCCTGCTCGAAGCCGGCAGCCATCCATGCGGGCAGTGCCGCGGTGTAGAGGTTGCCGAGATCCAGCATCGTGTCACTGCCGAGTTTCATCTTGTCCAGAATCTCGCGGCGGAAGTGGCGTGATGCGCGGAATGCGCGCAGCGCGGCCATCGTCAGCGGATACGCCTCGTAGTTCAACGTGTCGGGTTGCGCGAGGCTCGTAATTTCAGGCTTGGACGCCATTTCCTTAAGCATCAAGGTCACATCGATGCCGGCTTCGTAACAGTAGGAGGCAAGTTCCGCCTTGTCTTCGCTGTTGCCGTGGCCCAGGGCAAACAGATAAGAGACGGCCCAGCCCGTTTCTGGCATGCGGCGATATGGGCGATGCATGAATACGGTACGCAAGGAACGCAGGTACTGGCTTGGGTTCAGCTTGCGCTTCTCGTACATGTCGTTCAAAGCGTGCAGCGTCTCGTCGATGTAGCAGGTCGTTGAGTACTTGCCGTTGAAGACCGGGAAGTCCTGAACCTGGTGCGACTCCGAGCGATCCTGGCCGCAGAAGCGTGCCATTGGCTTGCGGAAGTCCATGATCCGGTAGTCAGAAGCGGACCCGGATCCGACCAGGTCCACAACGGCCAGCTGGGGATTCTCCTCGAGCAGCATGGCCACAGCACCGGCACCCTGAGTGGGTTCGCCTGAGCTGCCGCGCGCGTACTCGGCGATATCGGCGCAGACAACGATTGCCTGGCTACCGGCACCATCCAGTGCGAGATGGCGAATCGCACCCTTCATGCCGTAGACGCCACCGAGGCAGGCGTGCTTGAACTCCGGCACTTCGCAACTGCGCGAGATGGGCGGTTTGCCGCGAGCGATCAGCGCCTCGTCGACCATGCCCTTGATGATGATGGCGCCAGCCGAGTTGTCGGTACTGGACTCGGTGCCCAGCCCGAGGAACTTGACCCGTGTTGGATCAACATCGTACTGGTCGATCAGGCGGAGGACGGCATTGGCCGCCATCGTATAAACGCTATGGTTGGGCCCGCGCACCCGGAAGCTGCGCCCCACGACTTCCCGAATCTTCGGCCACTGGTTTTCCGTCCAGTCACACCAGTCCTCCAACCATACGCGGTACGGAGGGATATAGGCGGCGAGGCCGCTGATACCGATGGGTCGTGTGTTTAAGGGCTGATTCATTTGAATAGTTCGCTATAGCCCGGCGATTTTAGAGTGCCCGGCCTTGTCACTCAATACTTTATTCAACCAAAATCGTAATCCGGTCCGAAACGAGCGGTGGATCGTGCGGGATATGCAGGTGATTTCCCAGCAGCATTTGCAGCGTGTGCTGGCCCAGATCCGGCAGGCCCGTGTCGATCAGGAGGTAGAATTTGCTTCTTCATTCTCGTGCCTCAGCGGAGATCAAACGGAAATGAGCGCGAACAGCAACGCACCCAGCATCGTCATGGCCGCGCCCACCGTATAGATGCCCGACAGGATAATGTATTTGAAGAGGGTGATGAGGTGTCCCTGCGTGTAAACGCGCCGCATCGCCTTGTAAAGGTACACGGGAATGTAGAACGCGGCTGCAACAATCGTCAGGACCTTGATGGCTTCGGGCAGATGCACGAATTCGGCAAAGCGCGCAAACAGAACCTGTAGCGTCAGGATCAGGAAGAAGAAGGAGTGAAAGTGCACGAAGAACAGCAGGTGTTCGACGAAGTAGCGGCGTGACAGCGGATACAGTCCCTTCAACACCAGCGCCATAATCGGCATCAGCACGATCAGTGCAATGGGGATGTTGTCCAGGATCAGGTTGGTGAGCGTCTTGCCATCGTCGGCATCGATACGTTCGCAGATTGTTTCCAGCCGCTCCTTGGTGAGCCTGCGCTGCAGCCATTCGGGCATATCCTCGGTGCCGCTGAACGTGCATTCACCGGTTTCAGGGTTGACGTCGAAATTCAGCCCACCCTCTTCATCCGGATCGTCAGGGGTGATACCGAACACAACGTCGCCGACCTGGTGCGCTTCATCGAAATCGTCCGAGCCAATAATGCCGTCGTCCTTGAGCCCCTGCAGAGCCTCGTTGACCTCGGTCTCAGCAGCTTTCCGCTTCGCCGCCGTTTCCTCCTCCTGCGCCGCTACCTCTTCTGGCGATGGTGGTGGCTGGGGCTCAAATAGCAGGCTGAGATCGTCTTCAGGGTCGAAGAACGCAACCACAAAGAAAATGACGCTGAGCACAAGGTACATGCGAAATGGCGGCATGTAGCGCGCGCGTCGACCCTCGAGATAGTCGAGGGTCAACTTGCCCGGTCGGATCAGCAGTGGAATCAGCGTGCGCCACAGCCTTGAGTCAACTTCGAAAAGGTCGCCGAATGCGTCCTGCAGTAGTTCCCACAGGCTGATGAGTCGGCCTCGAGCGCGCTGACCACACGTTCCGCAATATTGCCCGCGGAGTTCCGTACCGCAGTTAAGGCAGTTCGAATGGTCCGGTAATGGTGCGCGTTTCCTGGCCATGGGTCAGGTTTTAGCGATCTTCTTCTTACTGGTCTTCTTACTGGTTTTCTTGCGCGACGCTTTTTTCTTCGCAGCCGGTTTCTTTACGGCAGGCTCCGCAGTCGCAGGTTTTACGGCCGGCGCTGTTCGGTGCAGTTCGTCAGGCGCGAAGTCATCAACATCAAGCAGGGCGCCGACCTTCTCATGATAGTCACGCAGGCTATTGGCCTCCGCCTTGCTAATGACCTGAGCTTTCTCGGCCTCTTCGATCTGCAGGCCAATGTATTCAGAGGTAATCAGGCCTTCCTTTTTCGCCTGCCGTAAGCGCTTTTCGAGCGGTGCATGTTCCTTCGTCAGTTCGAGTGCTTCCTGCAGCTGGCCAAGCGGGTTGCCCGGCTCCAGCGTCGTGTATGCGAACTCGCTCAGTCGCTCACGTGCCTCGCCCGGAGATGTAATCAGCTCGACGACCTTGCGTCCGATCTCGTCAGACGGCGTTTTGTAGGTACGGCCGCGCGGGAAGATGAAAAAGCGCAGGAACCACGCTACCGATCGATTCGGGAAGTTCAGAAGGAACGCATGCAGTGCTTCCTGCGCCTGGTACATGAGTGTCCGCACCGACCATTCAACGAGCGGCAGGTCGGTGGCTCTCCGACCCTGATTCTCGAAGTGCTTGAGAACGCAGGACGCAAGATACATGGAACTCAGGACGTCACCCAGTCGCGCCGACAGCAGTTCGCGTTTCTTGAGTCCGCCGCCGAGTGTCAGCATGGCGAAATCAGATGCCAGGGCGAACGCTGCGGTGTAGCGATTGATGTTCTGGTAATAGCGACGGGTTGGCGTATTCAATGGAACCTTGCTGAATTTCGCATGGGTCAATGCCAGGAATAGTGAGCGGGCCATGTTGCTGATGGCATAGCCGATATGACCGAACAGCGCATCGTCGAACTCGATCAAGCCGCGGTCATGATCTTCGTCGCTGGCCGCCTGCAACTCGCGCAGCACAAATGGATGGCAGCGTATCGCGCCCTGACCGTAGATAATCAGGCTGCGCGTCAGGATATTGGCGCCCTCTACGGTGATCGCGATCGGTGTTGCCATGTACGCGCGGCCAAGGTAGTTGTTCGGCCCCATCATGACAGCTTTACCGCCATGCACGTCCATGGTGTCGTCGGAAATCTTGCGGCCCAGCTCTGTGCAGTGATACTTGAGGATGGCTGAAGGTACCGCCGGTTTCTCGCCCTGATCGATGGCCCCCGCCGTCACCGACAGGGCAGAATTTATAATGTAAGTATGGCCAGCGATCCGCGTCAGCGCTTCGCCCACACCTTCGAAATTCGCGATCGACGTATTGAACTGTTTGCGAATGGTAGCGTAAGCGCCTGTGGCATAGCTGGCAGCCTGACCGCCGCCACACGATGCGGCGGGTAGCGAAATCGCGCGACCAACCGAAAGCAACTCGACCAGCATCTTCCAGCCTTTGCCCGCCATCTCGGGGCCGCCGATGATGTAATCGAGGGGTACGAAGACGTCCTTGCCTGAGGTCGGGCCGTTCTGGAACGCAATCGTCAGGGGATAGTGCCGGCGGCCGACCTCGACACCCTTGGTGTCGGTCGGAATGAGTGCGGCTGTAATCCCACACTCTTCCTTGTCACCCATCAGGTGATCGGGGTCATACAGTTTGAATGCAAGCCCGAGTACGGTGGCTACCGGTGCGAGCGTAATGTAGCGCTTGTTCCAGTTGAGCCTGATGCCGGTGATGGTCTTGCCGTTCCACGTTCCTTTGCAAACGACACCACTGTCGATCAGCGATGCGGCATCCGAGCCGGCTTGTTGCGAGGTCAGGGCAAAGCACGGTATTTCCTTGCCGGAGGCGAGGCCCGGAAGGTACCGGTTCTTTTGCTCATCCGTGCCGTAGTGCAGCAGAAGTTCCGCAGGACCGAGTGAGTTCGGTACACCGATCGTCGAGCCGACCGTCGCACTGCGACCGCCAACCTTGCTCAGGACCATGGCCGTGGCATACGCCGAGAACTCCAGGCCACCGTATTGCTTGGGAATGATCATCGCAAAGAAACGATGTTCGATGATGTAGTCCCAGACCGACCCGGGTATATCGGCGAGTTCGTGGCAGATTTCCCAGTCGTCCACCATGCGGCACAGTTCTTCGCACGGACCATCGATGAACGCCCGCTCCTCGTCGGATAGCTTCGGCGGTGGGAAGGACATCAACTTGTCCCAATCCGGCATGCCAGAGAACAGCTCGCCGTCCCACCCGACGTTGCCCGCCTCGAGCGCCTCGCGTTCTGTATCGGACATCGACGGCAGCATCCTGCGGTAAATCGCGAGCAGGGGTTTGGTGATTTTCTCGCGCCGTACCTCGATGAGATTGGGCACGACCATGAGGCCAAACGCTACCCAGAGGATGATGAGCCACCACCACGCGCCATTCCCAAATACGGTGTATGCGGCAACGGCAAGGCCTGTGGCAATCGTCGAAGTGCGAAGATCTATACGCTGGTAGGCGAGAAAAATACCACCGCCGACAAACAGCAGCGCCCAAAGCAAGCTAACGGTAAAACCGGTCACGACGAAGATTCCTTGTACTGAGTAAAAGGCAGCACAGCTGCTGCCTCATACTTTATAGGAGTTCTTCAATCGCAGCACGTTCCTCACGTAGTTCAGCTTCAGTCTGGGTCATGCGCTCGCGACTAAAGTCATCGATATCCAGACCCTGCACAATTTCGTAATTGCCGCCGCTGCAACGCACCGGATAGGAATAAATGATCCCAGCTTCGATGCCGTAGCTGCCATCGGCCGGGATACCCATGCTGACCCAGTCGCCATCAGGTGTGCCGAGCACCCAGTCATGCATGTGATCAATCGCAGCCGAAGCGGCCGAAGCGGCGGATGATGCTCCACGCGCCTTGATGATCGCCGCGCCACGCTGCTGAACAACAGGAATGAACTCATCGGTGAGCCAGGTCTGGTCGACGAGCTCAGTGGCGTTCTTGCCACCGACGCTCGCATGATTCACGTCCGGGTACTGCGTCGCCGAGTGGTTGCCCCAAATGCTCATGCACTTGATGTCATTGACATGGCTGCCTGTCTTCGCGGCGAGCTGCGCCGTCGCACGGTTGTGGTCGAGGCGCGTCATGGCTGTGAAGTTGCCTGGATTCAGATCCGGTGCATTTGCCTGCGCGATCAGGGCATTCGTGTTGGCCGGGTTGCCCACGACAAGCACCTTGATTTCGCGGCTGGCGTGATCATTCATTGCCTTGCCCTGCACCGAGAAAATCGCGGCATTGGCCTCGAGCAGGTCCTTGCGCTCCATGCCTGGACCGCGAGGACGCGCGCCTACGAGCAATGCATAATCAGCGTCCTTGAACGCCACGTCTGGATCGTCCGTTGCAACTATGCCGGCAAGGGTGCTGAAGGCGCAGTCATCGAGTTCCATCACAACGCCCTGCAGTGCCGGCAAAGCGGGAGGGATCTCAAGAAGCTGGAGTATGACCGGCTGGTCGCTGCCCAGCATCTGGCCGGAGGCGATACGGAAGGCGAGCTGGTAGCCGATCTGGCCGGCAGCGCCGGTGATTGTGACGCGAACGGGTGCATTCATTGTGTTTGTCCTGGCAAGGTCATCAGTGGATTCAGGACGGTGATTTTAGCATCGGCAGTTCTGTCAGGCACTTTCGGGAACTACCTGCTTTAGTCGTATTCCTCGAAATCCGGGAATTCGGTCAGAAGCAACAAAAGCTCGCTGTCGGCGGCGTCGGAAAGTCCCTGGGCACGCAGGTCCTCGATACATGTGTACCAGGTTTCGGCAGACGACCGCATGTCCGGATCGCAATGGCGGACCTGCTCTTTCTTCTCGAGTGTTGTTGCTGCATCAAAACTGAAAACGTCAACCGCTGCCGCGGCAGCCGGTTCCGATCCAGACCGTGAGCGTGCCTCGTCCTCCGCCTCGCGCAGCTTGCTCATGTCATCGGTCACAAAGTCGTCAGATACCGATACGCTGTCAGTGTCGAGCTCGAGATCTGTGGCAGGAGCCGCCTTGGCCGCGGCAGGTGGCGAGCTTGCCTGCCGCACTGCCGGCACGCTGAGTTGTAGCGGGGACGGCTCGTCTGACCGCTTTACGGATTCTCGCTGCAGGCGATTTGCGTCTTTTTCCCTTGCCGGGGCTTCATCCAGGATCAGGACCTCTTCCAGAGTTTCGATACTATCTGCATCGGATTCTGGTGCCGTCTCATACCTGAACTGCGATATCTCCAGCACGATTGCGAGACTTAGGCCAATGGTTGCAGCCCAAGCGACCGGCCTTACCCACGCTCTGGCCA
>JAHEGH010000141.1 GCA_024639825.1 Gammaproteobacteria bacterium | reverse complement strand
ATCTGCGGCTGCGCGAGCGACTGGACACCGGGCAATATCGTTGCCGACAGCATCGCGCGGGTGCGTGAACAGGTGGGCGACGGCCAGGTCCTTCTGGGCCTGTCCGGCGGCGTCGACTCGTCGGTAGTTGCGGCGCTGCTGCACGAGGCGATCGGTGACCAGCTGACCTGCGTATTCGTCGACCACGGCCTGCTGCGCCACAACGAGGGCGACCAGGTCATGGATACGTTCGCCGATCATCTCGGCGTACGCGTCATTCGCGTCAACGCAGCGGATCGCTTTTTCGATGCGCTCGAAGGCGTCAGCGACCCGGAACAGAAACGCAAGATCATCGGCGCAAGCTTCATCGAGGTGTTCGACGAGGAAGCGCACAAGCTCGAGGGTGTCGAATGGCTTGCCCAGGGCACGATCTACCCGGACGTGATCGAGTCGGCCGGGGCTTCGACGGGCAAGGCGCACGTAATCAAGTCGCATCACAACGTCGGCGGGTTGCCGGAGGACATGCGCATGTCGCTGGTCGAGCCGCTGCGCGAACTGTTCAAGGACGAGGTCCGCAAGATCGGCCTCGAACTCGGCCTGCCGCACGAGATGGTGTATCGCCACCCATTTCCCGGTCCCGGCCTCGGCGTGCGCATACTCGGCGAGGTAAAGCGCGAATTCGTCGGGAAACTGCAGCTCGCCGACGACATCTTCATCGAGGAGCTGCGCAAGCACGATCTCTACGACCAGGTCAGCCAGGCGTTCGCGGTGTTCCTGCCGGTGAAGTCGGTCGGCGTGATGGGTGACGGGCGCCGCTACGACTACGTGATCGCGCTGCGCGCCGTGGAGACCATCGACTTCATGACGGCACGCTGGGCGCGGCTGCCGTACGAGTTCCTGGAAAATGTCAGCCTGCGCATCATCAACGAGGTGGAGGGCATTTCCCGGGTGACCTATGACATCTCGGGCAAGCCGCCTGCAACGATCGAGTGGGAGTAGCGCAAGAGCGCGCTACCAGGAAACCGAAAGCCCGGCTTTGTTCCGGGTTTTTTTGTGCCCGCGAGCAACTCGTTGAATGTTCGCTTTCCACCCTAAACCAGTCATAGAGATAGAATCGGCCTGAACGACCGCTACTGACCCGAAGCGGACATTGGTCCAATTGCGCGTTATCTCCTCCCTCGGCAAATCGGCCCAGCGTCACTCCTGCGCGCTGACGGTCGATATGTCGATCAGCGGGTTCGCCGCGATCATGCCGTCAGCCGTGAGCTCGGGATAGGGTTTTCCCAGGGCACGGCAACGTTCGGCAATGTCGGGATACGACCACTCGAACAGCGTACGAGCACGCTCGTCGGGCGTCAGACGCGACTGGTCGTACAGCCCTGCCGCGCGCCGCTGTCGCTCGGCCTCGAACAGAATGATGCCGACGACGACCGACACGGTCAGCGACGATCCGTGACCGTGCATCGGAATAGCGATGTGCTCGTCGGCCTCGGCGCGCACAGCGTCGTTCAGGCCAACGCGCTCGCCCCCGACAATGATCGCCACCTTCTGCGTGTAATCGACATCGCGATAATCGCGTGATCTTTCGCCACTGTACGCGGCCACGAGCCGCCAGCCATCGGCACGTAACGCCGTGAGCGCGGCGCGGGTCGAGCGGTGCGTCGTCACGGCGACCCAGTGCTTCGCGCCGCCCAGGCTCATGTAATTACGACGCGCCAACTCGCCTGTCGAGGTTGTGTGCACTTGCTGAATTCCGACGGCGTCGGCCGTGCGGATGATCGCAGAGACGTTGTGTGGTTTGGTCACCGCGTCCATCAACACCGTAAGGTCGGGCTGGCGGGCGTCGAGGGCGCGCTGGTGGTTTGCGGTTTGATCGCGTGTCATCGGTGTTCCTTGCCGCACGTGTGCGGACATCGTAGCAGCGGGCTACGCGCACGAAACGGTACGGCTTCACAAATGCTCGCTGGTGCGTCGCACCAGCGCTCCAGCTTATGTTGCATAGCGACGGTGAAAAGTTTTTCGAGCCATACGCATCTCTTAAGGATGGTCGGCTGCTTTTGGACGTTAGCGGACGTTCAATTTGGGCAGTTTCGGGGCTCTTGAACGTCCGGTATTGAGAAAAGCTGCCATTCAGCCTGGACGAATGTCCGCTATGCGCCCTAAAGCTGCCGTTGAGCTAAAATTAGGCTTCACGACCGCTAATGACCCGAAGCGGAAGTCCGCATTTTCTTTGGTTGAACTCAGACCAAGTCCAATTTAAGTACTTGTCCGAATTGACGCGTTTTCCTCTTGCTGCGTAAATTGGCCCCACATCCGACAAAGGCAAACCTGACGAAAGTCAGGGACGCAATGCCACGGGTCCTCGCTTCCTCCGAGAAGCCACGGACGACTCCCCGAAGGACCCAAGACAGCCGGGCTGCCTATATCTGGCCTCAAGGCCATTATCTCTAGGGGAGTGAATCAATGAAGAAGCTAGCCTTGGCGTGTATAGGCGTACTAATAACAATGTCCGCTTTCAGCATGCCTGCACTGGCAGGTGAGGAGGTCGTAAAACGCGTTCCAGCGGGTGCTGTAGCGTTTCATTTCGTGTTCGACCTGTCATTCGTAACCGGTGAATTTGTGGGATATGTCGCGTTCATCGAGGGTGTCGACGCCCCGCTCTTCAACGGTACGCCTTCGGAGGACACCGCCTATTTTACCCTCCGCATTACCGAGCCCGTCCCAGCGCAGATTCCCCTGCCCGTTCCAGACGGTCAATTGGTAACGTCTTTGCTCGTGCCTGGCGCCCAAGCCACGTTCTACTTTAATCCCAATCCCGACGGTCGTGACTGGAGCAATCCGGGCACGTTTTCCGAAGGCGTGCCCATTGCTGTGATCGATGAGTCCGCGCTCCTGAGTACCAGAGCAGAAGGCTCGTTTCCCGGGGTCTTTTTTAATACATTCTCAGGCCGGTTAATCGACAGCACGCCGATCAATTTCAATGGCCAGCGAATTGACTTAAAGAAACTTGTGCCCAACGGCATCACGGTCACGAACTTTGGCAACGCCCTCCGATTCCTTCCGGACGGCTCGCCAGGCGTTTCTGGTGGCGGTACAGCGATCGCGATCGGCGGGAAACTCAGGGATAAGTCAGACGACTGAGCAACGCTCGCCAGTCTATGCCCGCATTTAGGATACCTGGTGTTCGCCCTGCGAGTTGCAGGGCGGACTGCCAGCCATCTGTTTTGGGTCAGTAGCGGTGACAGTGTCAGCGCGAGGGCCAAAGCATGATTGGCATGGGACTCTTGCGGCTCAATAAGCTACTCGCCAAGCATAAGTGGCACCGCAAGGAAGCGGAAGATGAGGAAACGCAAGATGGCCGTGAAGGCTCGCTCGCGCTTTGATTGGTTGTGATGGCACTGCTAGTCATCTCCATCCTGGTCTTCGGTATAAGGCACGCTAGCCAGTTCTTCTAGCCAATACCGTGTTCTCTGCGGCCACTTCTGGCCGTTAGCCGCCGGCAAATTTGGGGCATTTTGGTCGATTTGAACGACCGCTTCCGGTGGGAGCTGACGTTCGGCTCTGGCCGATTCAGACTCGATCCGGGTCGTCATTAGAAACGCCTGGCCAGCGTCTCCTAACCACTCCAAAGCTGCCGTTCACCTGAATTAGTCTAGAATGGCTGCTACTGACCCTAAGCGGCCGTAAGGTCGTCACCTTTTTGCTGGCGACGACCGGCTATGGGAAGACTCTCTCAATGGTTTCAATTGGTTCCTACTTTTTGCTGTCAGGCGGCATTCGCGCCGCTAAACAGCGTATTGGCGATGGTCTCTGTAATTCATGGACAACGTAACCGGATCATTTTCATGAATTTCGACAAACTGAACAAATGGCTAACGTTACTCGCAAACCTCGGTGTGGTAGCGGGGCTAGTTTTCCTGGCGGTGGAGATTCGCCAGAACCAGGTGCT
>JAHEGH010000069.1 GCA_024639825.1 Gammaproteobacteria bacterium | reverse complement strand
TGGCCGGAAGGCGACGGTCGCCAGGAAAATGAATGAGCGGCTGGTTTGCAGAGGAGCAGACGTTCGAATCCAACGTTACCGCGGAAACATCTTTGACCGGCTGCTTCACTTCGTATAGCAGCCGCTCGAACAAATTGGGATAAACTGTCGGCTACTGACCCATACAAGCCATTCGGCTGCCCGTAATTCCCGGCGATTTGACCGAGCCACAGGGGACCAATCTCGCGATGAGTGAGAGCGCCAAGCGTATAGACGCGATCATAAGAGAGGAGCTAGCACCGCTCCTTAAAGAAGTCGGCTTCAAGAAGCAGGCGCGGAATTTTCGTCGTGAGCACTCGGATCGAACAGACGTGATAAACGTGCAAGCGAGCCGGTATAACGACGAATCGTCGGCCAAGTTCACAGTCAACGTGGGTGTCTACTATCCGACGATTGCAGACGTGTCCGATGCGCTACCTGTGACAGGGGCGCCAAAGGAATACGATTGCACAATACATGCGAGGATTGGCGCGCTTCAGGAGGATAGGCGAGATTTCTGGTGGACAATTGAGCCGTCCAGCGATGACGCAGCAATCGCGAAAGACCTTGCCCAGGATGTCCGTGATTATTGCCTGCCGTGGCTTGCCCGCATGGGCGACTTGGACGCGGTCAAGGATGCGATGGCTAGCAAGAACAGATCGTCCATAGCGGCTGCGATTGCGCTTCATCAAGGCAATCGCACTGAGGCGCAAGGTCTGTTTGATCGGGCGCTGAGCGAACAGCCGTTAGCTAGGTCGAGACTTGTGTTGTGGGCGAGGAAGCATGAGCTTGATGTCGAGACTTCCTGACCGTCCGCTTCTGGCCGAAAGCCGACCCTCAGATTTCTTGAAAAAGGGCGTTTGAGTGGCCGGTCTTGGGAAAAGCAGTCACTCAGCGTCAGCGCGAAGTAAGGGTCAGAAGTTACCACTGAGGCTGGCCGCCCAAAACCGAGTTAGTCCTGAGAGTCCTATACCTGCGCGTAAGCTTGTCGAACCGCCTCGCCGAACGCGAAGTACGCGAGAATCAGAACGAAAAAATTGAAAAAGAACACCGAAAGAGCCCAACTCGACGAGCTCTCACCGAAACAGGCGGCCAACTTGCCGACCGAGGTGCAAAACCAGATGTAAATAACGAGAATTGGAACGCCGCCAGCAAATGCAGCTTCCCCGTACAAAAAGACGAACTCGCTGAGGAATGAGACGAGAGCCAATGAGGAAACGAGAAAGATGCTCGCTTTCACAATCGACTTGAAACGGTCACGAATTTCCTTTGAGGATTTCTTTGATTTCAGTCCTTTCTTGTAGGTCAATTGCATAATCGTCTGGCTTGGTGCCCACTTCGCATTAATCTGGGAACGCGGTCCGTGGATCAACGGCCGGTCGCCGCCAGTCTAGCAAGAAGCGGCAACTCCTGACCGAAACTTGCCGTTGAGGCGAGTGGCCGCTTTGGGTCAGTACCAGTTATTGAGTCTATCACCACGTGGACGGCTGGTTACGGCCAGAAGCGATCATCGACTCTTTGACTAGATGTCCGAAATAAGCGTGGTAGAACCACGTGAGGATTGGACCGAAATTTCGCTAAGGTTTGGATCCTCCGTTACCCGAACTACGACCTCTACCAACATAGTTTCACGGGATTGAAGTTCGAGTTTTCCGCTGAAGGATCCAACCGATTTCGACTCCCAATTGTGTGAATCAATCGGATACTGCTTGTCGAGCTCGACCTCATAACTCACTGTTTGCGGCTCACCTAAAGCACTAGTGACGCTAAAAGTAACCGTGCATTGGCTTTGGACACAATTCACGGCATGAGGATCTACAGAGACTCCAGGTCCTCTTGTGCATCCGCTCACCGCAAAAATAAGAATGAGAATGTGGGCGAGCCTTGAGCTCATCTAAACGCAAACCTCAATATTCGAATGTCCGCTTTGGGTCAGTAGCCGACAGTCTACCTCAGTTCATCCGAACGACGGCTTTGCCGGGTATAGCAGCCGCTCGTATCATCCTGGCGGGCGTCGCCTTCCGGCCACAAGCAGCCTGTCAGTCAGCCCAGTAGTCAATTGCTACTTGTGTTACAGCACTCTCAGCGTCAACCTCCAGTGTGACTGTGGCATGCGCGCCGTGTGTCGTACCTCCCGGCTCGCCGTAGCCGCCCGCGTAGAACGATACACTTGACGCATCGGCAGACTTTTTGCCGCGCCACGGCCCCAGTGTCTCCTCAAATTTCTCGACGGGATCACCGACTCGCAAACCGTGTCGCAAAACGAAGCTGGGGCTTGAGATACGCACTCGATTGAGCCAAGTCCAACCACTCGGTGGATCGTCGACGGCGCGGCTGATAACGACTTCAAGACCGTCGTAGAAAATTGCTTCACGGATTACCTTGTACGTGGGATCGCCATACTCCTCGTGCTTTTCAGTCCGCTCTGGATGTCCAAATCTTTCACTGAAGACCGGTTCGTAAACCACACCTACTTCGGGAGTGATGCGAAAACCCTCAAAGACCATGAACGCGAACTCGAATGCAGCGGCCGTTGTCTCATCGTCTGGACCTTCTGCCAAAGACACACTGGTGACCGACAATGCGCAGCAGAGAATTGCAAGTGGTAGAAACTTCATCGGGAAAACTCTGAATGTCTCCTTTGGGTCAGTAGCCGACAGTTTAGCTTAAATTGCCGGAGCGGCTGGTATGCAGGGTTGAGCTGCCGCTCGTTCATCATCCTGATGACCGTCGCCTTCCGGCCACAAGCGGCCGCTGGTAAGTGGCAAATTAGGACCCTTACTTGTCGCCCAGGCGGAACTGCGGATCCTCCCTAAGATGCCAGTTTCGGTCTGGCGGTGGAGTACGCGAAAGGCACGTATAGGTTGGGCTCGGCAGTGGCTGTTCGCTTAGCGACCGTTTGTTAATTGGGTATTCCTCCCCGGTTGGAAGCACTACAAAGTCTTTGCCCTCCCGTAATGCTTTAGCCACTTCCGCGTCCAATTGCTGCAATATCGGTCGCAACTTCTTCTCGTCCTTAATGCACTGACTTGTTTCCGGGTTCCATACACCGACCTCTACACGGCGGGGGGGCCATTCTAGAGTGCCGGCATTATTATCCGAAAACGACCCAGTACCAAGAATTGCGTCCGCTGTCTGGGTCGCCACATCGTAAAACGAGCAGCTGGAAGCAGCCAAAGCCAACACGAGTAATGCAGGAAACCTTAGTTTTATTCTGAGTTTCATATTGATCTTAATTCAACATATGTCCGCTTTGGGTCAGTAGCCGACATTCTAGCTCAATTTGATCGAGCGGCTGGTATGCGAAGCAAAGCAGCCTGTCGATCTTGATCCTTGCGGGCGTCGCCTACCGGCCAAAAGCGGCCGCTGCAATTACTCCAGCCGCGAGTGCGTACTTTGTTGACCAGGGGGTCCAATCATCATGGCGATAACCGCCCCGGAATCGTCCCTAGCGAAGGTCATCGGGCCCCAGTCGATTGCAGTTATGAAAAAACTCGTCGGCGTCGACGCATACATCTCTGTGCGCCCTTGGGTTGGTATCTGAAAGAAGAGCCTCTCGCCGTCAGCAACGATTGTCACAGGAAAATCGGGCTCCAGTTCGTAAACGCCAGGAATCGAGTCCAGCGCTTCTTGCGGGACGGGAACAGATGCTGTCTGCCCTTTACTCGGATAATCCGGCCAATCGTATTCGGAAGCGATGCTATCGAGAATCTCGTAAATCAGACCAAAGCTCAGGCTGCCGTTTGTCATCACAACGGCACCGTGGCCTGTGGAAACGTTCGCAATGAGTTTCGAGTCAAACCCGGGGTTGATTCCATCATGGGTGAACCAACGCTCAGGTCCTTCGCCCACGATCTCGAACCCAAGTCCCCAGCAGCGATAACACTCGCTCAGCTGAGGTCGCACCATTTGTTGCGCCATTTCCTGAGTCAGGAATAGTTGAGACTCGCCGGCAGAGGCTTCCTGAATACTGACTGCAAACTTCGCGAGATCAGATGCTGTTGTCCAAAGTCCAGCGGTCGCCAGTCCCGAGAAGACTCGATACCCACCTGATACAGGATCTCCCCCCGCATGATGACCTTTTGCGATATCCGCAGGCGCGGGGTATTGCGCGAATGTGCTGCGATTCATGCCCAGCGGCAGAAAGACAGTTTCGTGCATCAACTCAGGGAACGGGTTTTCCGAGACATCAATCAGCAGCTGCTGCAGGACAGCATAGCCCGAACCGCCGTAACCTTGAGTACCTCCCCGATTCTTAACGTAGACCGGGGGTGTGGTTGCGGGCGGCTCGCCATTCAGAGCTTGCGTAATGGTAGGAACGGCAGCACCCGGTTCGTATTCACCGACGCCATCGTTGCCGACGAATCCCGCTGTATGACTTAGGAGACCTCTCAGAGTGACGCTCCGACCGTCGGTAAATTCGTTCTCAGGTAGCTTCCACGACCTGAGCCACTGATTGATATCCTCATCTAGGGTAAGTGACCCGTCTTGCACAAGGGTAAGGGTTGCCGCTGCGGTAACAGGTTTGCTGATTGACGCTGCTTGAAACATGGTTTGGGACGTCACCGGCTTATCGCTGTCAGCTTCAGTGACACCGTAAGCGCGCTCCCAGGCAATTTCTCCTTCGTGAATCACAGCGACAAGAAGGCCCGGAACGCCGTAGTGGGACATTCGGTCAAGGATGGTCGCTGTCTGCCCCAACTTCCCTTGCTCGGCTACAGCCGGGAGCAGTCCGTTTTCAACTCGTAGGATCGCGTCCTGATTCGGTTGGGGTTCAGCGGTTGTGTCGACACCTTGCTTGCTACAACCAGTAACGAGCACTGCCATAAAGAGTGCCGTGAACGCCGGCAGTTTGACATTGGTCACTCGCAATTCTCTCTCTGATTTTCGCTCAACACGGCTAAATCGTCGGCGTCCGCTTAGGGTCAGTAGCAGTCGTTGAGTATATCCCGAAAGCGGCCATTTGAACGGCCGGTTTAGGGGGTATAGCGGACCTCGCCATTCACTAATAGCAGCCATTCGTTAGTGGAAAGTTATGGGTTTGCGACCAGGAGCTCAAGCGGCAAGTCTTGGCCGAAACTGCCCACCAGGTCTGAATGGGCTGCAACGCGAAAAGTGACGGAGTTTAGTCCTGAGTGACGGAGTTAAGTACTGGGGTTCACAGAGTTAATTTATAGGGTCTGCTACTCGACAGTAACACTCTTCGCGAGGTTGCGCGGCTGATCGACATCCGTGCCTCTGAGTACGGCGACGTGATAAGCCAGCAACTGTAATGGCACCGTGTAGACAATCGGTGCGATCAACCGGTCTGCATGTGGCATCGTAATGACCTTCATGCCAGGCTCACTCTTGATGCCGGTTGCGTCGTCTGCAAACACATACAGCTGACCACCGCGTGCCCGCACCACCTGCATGTTGGACTTCAGCTTCTCCAGCAACTCATTATTGGGCGCCACAACAACAACCGGCATTTCGTCATCGATCAACGCCAGCGGTCCGTGCTTAAGTTCGCCCGCAGCATAGGCCTCGGCGTGAATGTAAGAAATTTCCTTGAGCTTCAGCGCCCCTTCCATCGCGATGGGCCACATCGGTCCGCGCCCCAGGAACAGCGTGTGACTCTTGTCGGCAAAATCTTTCGCGAGTTCTTTCAGTTCATCGCTCATCTTGAGCGTCAGGTCTGAAGCTGCGGCTGCGTGCGTGAGGTTCGCGACAAACTCCCGTTCCCGCTCCTCTGACAAGCCACGGTGTTTCGCCATCATCAAGGTTACCAGCAGTATGGACAGCAGCTGCGTGGTAAATGCTTTGGTGCTTGCGACACCAATTTCCGGGCCGGCCTGCGTCATCATTACGAGGTCCGACTCCCGCACCATCGAACTGTGCGCACTGTTGCAGATTGTCAGCGTGCCTATGTAGCCGAGATCCTTTGCCATACGCAGTGCTTCGAGCGTGTCGGCCGTCTCACCGGACTGCGACAACGTCACAAACAATGTCTTGGGCGGAACGACGACGTGCCGGTAGCGGTACTCGCTCGCGATCTCGACCTGTGTCGGCACGCCGGCGATCGATTCAATCCAGTACTTGCCGACGCAGCCCGCGTTATAACTCGTGCCGCAGGCAACGATGTGAATGTTCTCGACCTGATCGAGCATCTCTGCGGTTTTCGGCCCAAGCGACTCGGGAATGACTCGCTGATTTGAAACGCGGCCGTAGAGGGTATCCGCCAGCGCGCTCGGCTGATCGTAGATTTCCTTGAGCATAAAGTGCTCATACGGCGCCTTCTCGGCTGACGCGCTGTCCCACTCCGTATCATGAACTTCGCGCTCGACCTCGTTGCCATCTGTGTCGACGATGCGCACACCGTCGCGACGGATCTCGGCGAGGTCGCCCTGCTCCAGGTAAATGAAACGCTGCGTGACCGGCAACAGCGCAGGTACACCGCTGGCTACAAAATTCTCACCGTCACCAAGACCGATGACCAACGGGCTGGCGACACGGCTGACAACGATTCGCTCGGGGTCTTCGGCATCGATGACGAGCAATGCGTAAGCACCCTCGAAGCGTTCTACGGCTTTACCGACGGCCTCAACCAGGTCCAGCCCCTGCTGCAGATAGTCGTGGACCAGGTGCGCGGCGACCTCCGTATCCGTCTCCGAGTGGAATTCGTAGCCCTTCGCCAGCATCTCATCCTTGATCGGCTGGAAGTTTTCGATAATGCCATTGTGAATCACGGCAACGCGACCGCCGGACAGGTGTGGATGGGCATTGGCTTCGGTTACGCCGCCATGAGTTGCCCATCGCGTATGGGCTACACCGATATTGCCGACCAGCGAATCCTTGTCCAGTTTTTTACTGAGCTCCGCAACCTTGCCAACGGTGCGGCTCAGGCCAATCGAGCCGTCATCACGAACAATGGCAACGCCTGCCGAATCGTAACCGCGATATTCGAGGCGCCGCAGGCCTTCGATAAGTACAGGGACAATATCTCTTCCGGCGACCGCGCCGACAATTCCACACATCTATTTGGCTTCCTTCTTTGTTGGCTTCTTCCACCCTGGAATCGTCTTCTGTCGTGACCGCTCAATCACCAGTTGATCATCGCCGACGTCTTTAGTGATCGTCGCGCCGGCACCCACGGTTGCGCCAGCACCAATCCTGACCGGCGCAACAAGCTCAACACCCGAGCCAATAAACGCGCCATCACCGATGGTGGTTTTATGCTTGTTGACGCCGTCGTAGTTGCACGTAATCGTGCCGGCACCGACGTTAACCTTCTTGCCAATCTCCGTGTCGCCGATATAGGTCAGGTGATTGACCTTGCTGCCATCGGCAACCGTGCTCTTCTTGATCTCGACGAAATTGCCAACCTTCACGTTGTTAGCCAGTTCGGCGCCTGGGCGCAAGCGCGCGAATGGCCCAATCTCGCAGTCGCTACCGGTGCGCGCGCCTTCGATATGGCAGTTCGAATGAATCACTGTGCCAGCGCCCAGCCTGCTCCCACGAATAAGGTTGTTCGATTCGATCTTTACGCCATCGCCGAGCTCCACGTCGCCTTCGAACACGGCGTTCACATCGATGAATACATCCTTGCCACACCTGAGCGTGCCGCGAATGTCCACGCGCGCCGGGTCAGCGAAACCGACACCCTGTTGCATGAGTTCATCGACCAGTCGCGCCTGCAGCGCACGTTCGGCCTCGGCCAGTTGTTTCTTGTCGTTAATGCCCATCACCTCAGTCCAACTCTCTGCCTTCACGCCATGTACTGCCACGCCGTCATTGACGGCCATCGCAATGACGTCGGTCAGGTAGTACTCGCCCTGCGCGTTGTCGTTGCCGAGACCAGCGAGCCAGCCGCGTATCTTGTTCGCCGGACCAACCAGTACGCCCGTATTGATTTCGCAGACGGCCTTTTCGTCCGGTCCGGCGTCTTTTTCCTCCACGATGCAGCTTACCTTGTCGCCCTCGCGGATGATGCGGCCGTACCCCGTCGGATCTTCCATGTCCACTGAGAGGACCGCGATATCGTCGGTCGGTGTTTCATCAAGCAAACGCTGGCAGGTTTCCGGCGTCAGCAGCGGCACATCGCCAAAGAGAACCAGGACGCGATTATCGTCGGGCGTATCCGGCATCGCCTGCTGCACCGCATGACCGGTACCGAGTTGCTCGGCCTGCAGCGCCCACCGCAGCGAGCCGTCCGGAAATGCGTTCTTGACGGCCTCGCCGCCGTGTCCGTAGACCACGCATACATCCTCGGCCGAAAGCGCGGCGGCACAGTCGAGAACATGGCCCAGCAATGGCCGTCCGGCGAGCGGTTGCAGCACTTTCGGCAAGTCCGAACGCATGCGCGTCCCCTGGCCAGCTGCGAGGATGATGGTGGATAGGCCCAAGCCACATAACTCCCTGATTCCTGGCCTGCGAATGATACATGAAGTCAGTATCTGCGAACTTGATTCAGGTCTCGTTAACCCCCGTGACGTATCCTGCGGGCATGCGATTGATGATCATCCTGACCTGTCTTGCCATCACCGGCTGTAATGCCTCGATCTACACCAGGGACGGGGTGACAGATGGCGATTCGTTCTACCTGGCGCCCCGGGCTTACAGCGACGACGACCCCGTCCTGCAGAGCTGGGTCGCATACAGCCTGATGAAAAGCGCCTGCCAGCTGGAGCTGGGCGGCACCAATCCGGCCCGGAACAGCGATTACGGCTGCGAGTTCACGGCGCGCCGCCACCTCCTCGAAGCCTGGGAGTCACAGCGTGCCGAGCATACGGACGCAAGGGACGATTACCTGAACAGCCTGCTGCGGGTCCGCGACGCCGGCTTCCTGGACGAATACACGGTCCTCTATTTCGGGCGCCCTCACTGGCAGGTCCCCGCGGAGGTCCGGATCGCAGAGTTCGATGCGTGGCAGCGTGACAACCTGCTCCGCCACCGCCCGCAGACCCATATCATCGGGTCCTGGAACTACCGCCCGCTGTAGCCGATGCGCAGAAAATAGAGGGGCCCATTGAGTGTGCCGGCGTCTGTGCCCAGG
Source organism: Gammaproteobacteria bacterium (assembly GCA_024639825.1). Classification (GTDB taxonomy): domain Bacteria; phylum Pseudomonadota; class Gammaproteobacteria; order Steroidobacterales; family Woeseiaceae; genus UBA1847. The sequence goes on along the minus strand of JAHEGH010000069.1, from coordinate 4,359 downwards.
GCTGGCCGCGACGGTGCAAAGTCCTCATCGTACACGCGCCCGAAGTCGGCAAAGTAAGCCCTGAACCCAATGAATAGCCCGCTTTTCTTGTGCGGCCTGCCCGCTCCGATGTCCCAGGTAGCACCGATAAAGGCGCTGGGCGTCGACGAGCTCCAGTGCTCGTACTCCCAGGTGCCGTACCACTCGCTGTCAACCTGTGCCATGTCGATCTCGTGGTAGCCAAATCCTGCATCGAGCGACTTGTTGCGCTTCGTACCGAACAGCCACTTGAGGGAGGTCCCCAGATACAACTGCCGCGCCAGCATAGTTGCGTACGAGCCCCGTATATTACTTTCCGTGGCTGCGATGTTGATATCGAATCCAAGTAAAAGGTCGCTGTCGGCCAACTGCCTGACGGGCCAGTGCAGCGAAGCTCCGATACCGAAGCCAAGGTCGTCAAAGGAGCCTCCTGCTACGGGCTGCAGGTCGACAAGGGCGGGCCAGACGGGCAGGTCCAGCGACACGTCCCAGCGCACCCCCGGTGCTGCCGGGTCTTCCTCGTGACCAAGTGCTGGTGCAGAAAACAGCAGAATCGCAAGCGCGACCATTAGCGCGCCGCGTACAGAGAAAACGTGTGCCATGTCAGGCCCTCCAAAGTCGTGTCGTCCCATGACAATCTTCGCGACATCGGAAGGCCAGTAACTGACGGGCACCTGAGCAATTACTGATGCTTGGCTGAGGATGCTAGGCTATGGCGGGGCGCAAAATAAGAAGAACAATATGTCAACAGAATCCCTGATACTCATCGGTATCGGCATTTATGTCGTCATTATGCTGGTGATTGGCTTTTACGCCTCGCGCGGCGCGCACTCGGTCGCCGACTTCATCGTTGCCGGCCGCAATCTTCCCTTGTGGATCTGTTCTGCGTCTATTTTCGCCACCTGGTTTGGGACGGGCATCATGATGGGTGCCGCCACGTCCGGCTATGACCGCGACATGCTGCTGATGGTCGGTGAGCCCTTTGGGTCGGCACTCGCATTGTTCCTGAGTGGACTGTTCTTCGCACGCCTCTATCGACGTTCGCGGCGCCTGACCTGGATCGAATTCTTCGAGGCGCGCTATGGGCGGTTCGCCGGTGTCTTTGGCGCTCTCGCTGATATCGCGGCGAGCATCATCTGGCTTGGCGGCATACTGTTTACGTTCGGTGTGCTGCTTGAAGCCCTGACCGGACTCCCGATGGCGATCGGGGTGTTCGGGGGCCTGACCGTCATCGTCATCTACACCATGGCCGGTGGCATGTGGGCCGTCGCACTCACCGATTTCGTCCAGACAATAGTGCTGATCCTGGGCCTGTTGATTCTGCTGTACGTCGTGCTGGATGACGTTGGTGGCTGGTCGATCATCGCCGCGCAGCTGCCCGAGCACTCGATGCGCCTGATCCCGCTGGTGCATACGGCCGGAAACTGGATTGACTGGCTTCACGTGTGGATGACGTTGGGCGTCGCAGCCATTGCGTCGACGGCTATTATCCAGCGCGCGCTGTCGGCGAGGACGGAGGCCGTCGCGCAGAATTCGTTCTATGTAGCGACCGTTTTGTACCTCAGTATCGGCGTAATTCCCATCGTCCTGGGTCTGATCGCCAGCGTAACGATGCCGAATCTCGACGATCCCAATGCCGTGCTCACGAAGCTGGCCATCGAACACCTGCACCCGATTCTCGTGGTCGTGTTCGTTGGCGCCATCCTGTCATCGATTATGAGTACCTCGGACAGCGTGCTCCTGGGGGTCGCGTCCGTCGTTAGCACCAACCTGTTGCCACTGGTTCGCAAACACCCGGACAGCGTGCTGCGGCTACGGGTTGCCCGCATCGCGATTCCGATAGCCGGATTACTGGCGACCTATATCGCCTTCAGCGCCAGCCGGGTTGTCGAGGTGCTCATCGACGCTGCGGCGCCGCTGCTCGCCGGGATTATCGTACCGTTTGTACTTTGTTTCTGGTGGGAAAAGGCGAACCAGTATGGCGCGCTCGCGGGGATGGCCGGCGGCCTGCTGGGCTGGATGGTCGCGAGCACCATGGACAGCACCATCCCCCCGGATCTCATCGGCTTTAGTGTGTCACTGGTCTGCATGGTTGCCATTAGCCTGGCGACACAGAGCGTCTGTCCACCGCGTCCGTTGACAGACGATGACGGCGAGCCGGTGGTGCTGACCAACCGGCTGGGGACGCTTAGGGGTTGAGGACCACAATCCGGGAAAGATCAGAAGTCGATCAGGCGGCCGCAGCCTGAATCGCTCAGCCTCCCTGCTACACATTTGGTAGCGGGAGATAGCAATGGATATTTTAATTTTTCTGGCGGTCGTCGTCGCAACGTATTACGTGATGTCGATCGTCCAGACGGTGCTGCACAAGGACTTCGGGCACCGGCGACGAATTCGCGCGGTGTTCTCCGCGCATGCGATCGGGCATCACGGGCTCTACAACAAAGACAATCTTCAAACCGAGACGTTCGAAGACTGCGAATCGCATGCCCTGAACTACTACGGGATTCCGATTGTCGTGGTGGCGATACTCACCTGGTGGGTGGGCGGGCTACTCGTTATGACGGCAAACCTGGTGGGCGTATTCTTTACCTTCCGCTGGCACATGTACCTGCACGAGCACTACCACCTGACCGAGACCCCGTTCGAGCGCTTCGCGTGGTTCCGCAAAAAGCGCGCTCTGCATTTCATCCATCACGAAGACGCCCGCTATAACTTCGCGGTCGTCGAGTTCTGGATTGATAACCTGATGGGTACTCGCAAAGAGGCCTAGCGTTTGCCCTTGAGCTTCTGTGCGGCGCGGTAGCGCGCACGCGCTTCAGCGAGTTCGGCGTGGGCACGGGCAACGTCGGTTTCTTCAGACGCGCCTTCGAGTGCCTTTTCTGCCTGCTGCTGGGCAGCCAGTGCAGCGGCCTCGTCGAGCTGGTCACCACGCAGAGCCGTATCCGCCAGTACGGTAACCAGGTTCGGCTGAATTTCGAGCATGCCGCCCGTGATGTAGAAGCTCACTTCCTTACCATCCGCGTCCTGAATCCGCACTTCGCCGGGTTTCAGGGTCGTCAGCATCGGCGCGTGACGTGGCGCGATGCCTACCTCACCCATGGACGCGGGTGCGAAAACCATCGCGGCTTCACCCGAGTGAATTTCGCCTTCTGCGGAAACGATGTCGACCTGGATTGTTGCCATCTATGTCTTCCTTTGTAGGAGGGCCTTCAGGCCCGAATATTCGCGGCTAAAGCCGCTCCTACTGATACTTCGGCGCGTTCTCGACAGCTTCGTCGATCGTACCGACCATGTAGAACGCCTGCTCGGGAATGTGATCGTAGTCGCCGTTGACGATGCCGTTGAAGCCACGAATGGTCTCGGCAAGCGAAACGTATTTGCCCGGCGAGTTCGTGAAGACTTCGGCGACGAAGAACGGCTGCGACAGGAACTTCTGGAGCTTGCGCGCGCGGTTAACGATCTGCTTGTCTTCTTCTGACAGCTCGTCCATACCGAGAATTGCGATGATGTCCTGCAGCTCCTTGTAGCGCTGCAGCACAGCCTGCACACCACGTGCACAGTCGTAGTGCTCCTGACCGATAACCAGCGGGTCAAGAATTCGCGAGCTCGAGTCAAGCGGGTCAACAGCCGGATAGATACCCAGCTCGGCGATGTTACGCGAGAGTACAAGCGTTGCATCAAGGTGAGCAAAGGTCGTTGCCGGAGACGGGTCGGTCAGGTCATCTGCAGGTACGTAAACCGCCTGGAACGATGTGATAGAACCGGTCTTCGTCGAAGCGATGCGCTCCTGAAGAATACCCATTTCCTCAGCCAGTGTTGGCTGATAGCCCACTGCTGACGGCATACGACCGAGCAGTGCGGACACTTCCGTTCCGGCCAGCGTGTAACGGTAGATGTTGTCGATAAACATGAGGACGTCGCGGCCCTCGTCGCGGAACGCTTCGGCCATTGTCAGGCCCGTTAGTGCGACACGCAGACGGTTACCGGGAGGCTCGTTCATCTGGCCATAAACCAGCGATACCTTGTCGATAACGCCTGACTCAGTCATCTCATGGTAGAAGTCATTACCTTCACGAGTACGCTCACCGACACCGGCGAATACCGAGTAGCCTGAGTGTTCGTGAGCAATGTTACGAATCAGCTCCATGAGCGTCACCGTCTTGCCAACACCGGCACCACCGAACAGGCCAACCTTGCCGCCCTTGGAGATCGGCATAATCAGGTCGATAACCTTGATGCCCGTTTCCAGGAGCTCGGTCGTTGCCGCCTGCTCTTCGTAAGAAGGCGCGGCGCGGTGAATCGGCATGTGCACTTCGGCGCCAATGTCGCCGGCATTGT
>JAHEGH010000020.1 GCA_024639825.1 Gammaproteobacteria bacterium | reverse complement strand
CGCTGATCAACATGATGATGCCGATAACCAGGCCAACCAGCGTTAGCAGCATTTTGCGCCAGCTGGGTTCATTCATGCCCAACCACTGCATGAATGAATTCTGCGTGTCAGGGCCGTAGCCGAGGACCCACTCATTCCATTTGGTGTTGAGCGCATCCCAGGTCAGCGTCATCTGGTGAAGGAGCTGCGATGGTGCCGCGAAGCCCCAGGCCGCACCGACGCCATCGAATGCGGCTTCGCTAGCACTCATCTCAATTCGTTCGGGTGCCACAGCCGCGGTTGGATCGACGCGATGCCAGCCGAGACCCTCAATCCAGATCTCTGTCCAGGCATGGGCATCAGACTGCCGCACAGTCAGGTGGCCGCCCATAGGGTTCAGTTCGCCTCCATGGTAACCAAGCACGATGCGCGTCGGGATACCGACGCTGCGCAGCATGACCGAGAAAGCCGACGCGTAGTGTTCGCAGAAACCTCGCCGTGTCTCGAAGAGAAAGCGATCGACGGGGTTGCTGCCGAGCGGTGGTGGTTCGAGCGTGTAGTAATACTCTTCCTGATTCAGCTTCTCGAGAACCGCGTTCACAAACGCGCGATCGGAGCCTGCGGCAGCGTACATTTCTCTGGCAAGTTCTGCCGTCCGGGGATTGCTGCCATCGGGAAGATCCGTGTACCAGATTCGATACTGTCGTGACAAATCGGTTTGAACGCGGTAGTCGGTATACGAGGTTGCACTGTAGGAGATGCGCTGATCGATAGGGAAAATGCGCGCGAGCTGCTGCTGCGGCCCCATGAACGTCTTCGACAGGGACCATGAGTACGGAATATCGAGGGCGAAGACCCATTGTTGCCGCGTCGGTTCCAGCGTGACTTCGTAATCGATACGCTCGCCAATGACCTCGATCTGGTCTTTCGCGAAACGACTAATGCTGGGTTCACGCCCTGACCAGGTCCGACCATTGAAGCGCGTCAATACGAGGCCACGCCAGTAGCGATCCCGGGGTTCGGGGATCGCGTCGTCGAATGCCACGCGGAAGGCTACTTCATTCGACATAGAGAGCTCACTGATGTCGCCCGGACTCATCGTGTCGCTGAGACCAGAACTTGCCTGGCTAGTGTCAATCGGTACGGCCCAGAACGGCGTCGAGATACGCGGGAAAAATACCCACATAACGATGGCCAGTGGCGCCGCGTACGCGAGCAGCCGACCGCCCGTCGCGAAGCTTTGCCGTGCGGTCTGGGACTTGCCAGCCGACATTCGTAACCAGGCGGTCATGACAACCAGAATGCTCAATAGCATATAGGGCAGTGACCACAGGTACTGCTCGCGCAACAGTGACGACATCACGAGGAATATCGACAGGAACAGCAAGACGAACTGGTCGCGCCGCTTGCGCGTTTCGAGCAACTTGAGCGCCGCCATGACGGCGAGCAGCGCGGAACCAGGGCCGACGCCACTTATCCCGCCGTAAGTGGCCAGGACGCCCAGGAAGCAGCCCAGTGCAAATACCGCACGAACCCAGGTGCCGGGCAAGGCGCGGCGTTGCTTTTCGATCACGTACCGCCAGGCGGCACAGCCGAGAAACGTCGCGGTAATCCAGATGGGAATGAACGGCACGTGCGGTGCAAGCGAAAACACCAACGCAGTGAGCGTCCAGGGGAGGCTGGAGAGCAGGGAGCCGTCTGTGCCGCGAGGCTTGAACATCAGGTTGTCCCACCGTCATACAAGGCGAGTGTCTCGAGACATTGGCGCCGATGTCGTTCGCCGTGTGCGGGCGCAAACTCGGCGCCCGGCACGCGCAGACCATAGTCCTCCAGGGTTCGGTCGGCGTCGACAATCCAGCTCGTCAGGATCGAAAGTCGTGTCTCAACGTCGACGTTGACGATCTCATTGAAATCGAACCACTGGCTGCTTGTGTCCGCGCCCGCGAATTGTTTGGACAAAAGCTGGCCAGTGCGCGCATAGGCCTTCCACGCGACGTGGCGTGGCGAATCACCTTCGTGGTACTTGCGTAGACCGGCGAAGTCTTCTTCACCGCGGGCATCGTGTTGCCGGTGTCCATGCGCAACCATCGTCGGCGGTGGCTGCGGTGCAGTGTCGGATGGTGCGGGATAGACGAGGCCGTTGATATTCATGTGGAGCCAGGCCCATGAACGAAACAATTCGAATGGGAATAAAGTCCGCACCCCAAAGCGCTGGAGCGATACGCGGCCGCGCGTGTCAGTTCGCACAGGCAGGATGAATACCTTGCTTTCGCCAGGCTGGAGATCGTGAACATCGCTCTGGGTGTCAGGTGCGTACAGACGAATGCCGTAGCGCGCACTCTTCGACCGGTTAGTCACGGCGACGCGGAACCGAATGGACTGGCCGGCAAACACCGAATCGGCGCCGGCGAACGTCAGCTCGAGACCGACCAGGTTGCGTTGGCACTGGTGCATCGCAACGAAGCCCAGCCCGATAAGGAAAAACGTCAGAACAAACGACAGGTTGTTGTTGTAGTTCATCGAACCCAGCAGCATGGCGAACACCATGAGGCCGAATATCAGGCCGACACCGGTAGGCAGAATGTAAACGCGTCCAGAACCGAGGGTCGTGGTATCCGGGTCGGCGCCCTGGCGCTTGCGCGCCCAGGTTTGCACACGCTTGTCGGCGCGCGCTTTTACCGAGGAAACCAGCCCTCGCGGACTAGGGAATGGCCACGGAATCGAGGACATGCTGGCATAGCTCGGCCGGGCTGCGAAAACGGGTGCTGCCGGCGGGTTTGAGTCGATGGCCCGCGACGGAGGCAAAGACGGCCTGCACGTCGTCCGGGTAAACGCCAGAGTGGTTCTCGACAAACGCATACGCGCGTGCCGCCGCAACCAGTGCCTGGGCACCTCGCGGCGACAAGCCGATTTCAATATCAGCGGATTCGCGAGTGTGACGTACCAGGGCCTGGACATAGCTGACCAGCGCATCGGTGACAGGTATCTCGCGGACAGCGCGCTGCAGAGCGAGGAGCATGTCCGGCGCGGTCACGGCTTCAATGTCCTTGAGCATTGCGCGACGATCCTCACCCGCGATGAGTTGGCGTTCGCTTTCTTCGTCGGGGTAACCGATCTCGACGCGCATCAGGAAGCGATCGAGCTGTGATTCGGGGAGTGGAAATGTACCGATCTGGTCTCCCGGGTTCTGGGTGGCGACCACAAAAAACGGGGTGGGCAGTTCACGGGTACTGCCATCAACGGATACCTGTTGCTCCTCCATGGCCTCAAGCAGGGCGCTTTGCGTCTTGGGCGTGGCGCGGTTTACCTCGTCGGCAAGAATAAGCTGCGAGAAGACCGGCCCCGGCTGAAACTCGAATTCGCCGCTATCCTGACGGAATATCGATACGCCGATGATATCGGCGGGCAGCAGGTCGCTGGTGAACTGTATACGGCGAAAGCTCAGTCCGAGGACGCGTGCCAGCGCCTGCGCAAGCATGGTTTTGCCAAGGCCGGGCAGATCTTCGATCAGCAGGTGGCCACGGGCCAGCAGGCACGCGAGCGCGAGTGAGATTTGCTCATCCTTGCCAAGAATGATCGTTGCCAGCGCCTGGCGCGCCTGGTCAACGACCGCGTGCTGTGCACTGCGGCCTGTCGGCAAAGATTCGATGGTTGTCGAGCGTTGCATACCGTGGTCCCTGAGTTTAGTCCGGCTAGGGCCACCATATCGGTACAGCGTCCCGCGTCAAGCAAGCTCGTCTAGTTTCTGCACCTGCTCACTCAGTTGTGTGAGCGTCTTCTCAAAATCGGCGACGCGCTCGCGCTCCTGTTCGACCACTGCAGGTGGTGCATTGTTCACAAATTTCTCGTTGCCGAGCTTGCCATTAGCCTTGGCGAGTTCTCCCCGGACCTTATCCATTTGCTTTTCGAGTCGTGCGCGCTCGGCGTCGACGTCAATCAGGCCCTTCATCGGGACCAGCAGTCGCAGGTCACCCAGCAGAGCGGTGGCCGCGGCCGGTGGCTCGTCATCGTCCGCGAGCACCGAGATTGCATCGACTCGACCCACGCGCTGCAGCAGTGGTGCGTGTGTGGTCGCGCGCTGCTGATCAGATGCACTTGCGTGCTGCAAGATTACGGGCAACGCCTTGCCCGGTGATATATCCATTTCTCCGCGAATCTGCCGGATACCCAGAACGAATTGCTTGACCCACTCGATATCGGCGACCGCCTGGTCGTCTGCGGAGTCATCTGACGCCTCAGGGTAGGGGCGCAGCATGATGGTCTCGCCCTCGATGCCAGCGCGCTCCGCAACCTGCTCCCAGATTTCTTCGGTCACGAAGGGAATCAGCGGATGCAACAGGCGCAGCAATGTTTCAAGTACGTCGATGAGCGTTCTGCGTGTGCCGCGCTGCAGTTCGACGGACGACTCATCCGACTGCAGAACAGGCTTCGAGAGCTCGAGGTACCAGTCGCAGAACTCGTGCCACGTAAATTCGTAGACTGCCTGAACCGCGAGGTCCAGCCGGTAAGTACGGAAGTGTTTGTGCATTTCGCGCGTTGTCTCATCGAGACGTGCACGAATCCAGCGATCTGCCGCAGTGAACTCGACGTCACCCTCATCGAGTGACTCGGTGTTCATGAGCACGTAGCGGGCGGCATTCCACAGCTTGTTGCAGAAGTTCTTGTAGCCTTCGATGCGTCCGAGGTCGAAACGAATATCGCGGCCCGTCGTTGCGAGCGCGCCAAATGTCATACGCAGGGCATCACAACCGAATGCATCGATGCCGTCCGGGAAATGCTGGCGAGTGGACTTCTCGATCTTCGGCGAGAGATGGTCCTGCATCATGCCCGCGGTCCGCTTCCTGACCAGCGCTTCGAGATCGATACCGTCGATGAGGTCGAGCGGGTCGAGGACGTTGCCTTTCGACTTCGACATCTTCTGGCCATCCTGATCGCGGATCAGGCCATGAATGTAGACTTCGCGGAACGGTACGTCGCCCATGAATTTCATGCCAAACATGATCATGCGCGCGACCCAGAAGAAGATAATGTCGAAGCCCGTAACGAGAACGTTGCCCGGGTAGAATTCTTTGACCGCGTCGGTCTTCTCAGGCCATCCCAGGGTACTGAACGGCCATAAGGCCGAAGAGAACCAGGTATCGAGGACATCGTCGTCCTGGCGCAGGGCTATGTCTGCGCCAAGGCCATGCTTCTCGCGAACCGCATCCTCGTCGTGTCCGACATAGACCTTGCCTTCGTCGTCATACCAGGCAGGAATCCGGTGTCCCCACCACAGTTGGCGGCTGATGCACCAGTCCTGGATGTTGTACATCCAGTCGAAATACGTCTTCGACCAGTTTTCGGGAACAAACTTGATGCGTCCCGTCTCGACGGCCTCTATGGCCGGCTTCGCCAGCGGTTCGATCTTGACGTACCACTGATCGGTCAGGTAGGGCTCGACCACCGCGTGCGAGCGGTCGCCACGCGGGATCTTCACAGTGTACTCCTCGATCTTCTCGAGCAGTTCCAGCGACTGAAACTCAGCAACGATCTTGTCGCGTGCCACAAAACGATCCAGGCCGCGGTAGCTTTCCGGAACCTCGTCGTTGAGAGCCGCATCATCGGTCAGGATGTTGTAGACGGGTAAATCGTGACGCTTGCCGATGTCGTAGTCATTGAAGTCGTGCGCGGGCGTAATTTTCACGCAACCGGTGCCGAACTCGGGATCGACATAGTCATCCGCGATGATCGGGATTCGACGCCCGACGATCGGTAGAATGATCTCCTGCCCGACAAGATCCTGGTAGCGTTCGTCGTCTGGATGCACGGCAACCGCGCTGTCACCGAGCATGGTTTCCGGGCGAGTCGTTGCGACCACAAGATGGCCATCGCCGGACGCCAGCGGGTAGCGGAAGTGCCACAGGTGGCCGGCTTCGTCATCCGACAGAACTTCGAGGTCGGACAATGCCGTATGCAGGACCGGGTCCCAGTTAACGAGACGCTTGCCGCGATAGATCAGGTCTTCTTCATACAACTGCACGAAGACATCGCGCACCGCTTCAGACAGACCTTCATCCATCGTGAAGCGATCGCGGCTCCAATCGACTGAGGCACCCAGGCGTCGTGTCTGCCTTGCGATCTTGCCACCTGATTCATCTTTCCATTGCCACACGCGCTCGACGAATTTCTCGCGTCCGAGATCACGTCTCGAGGTACCTTCGCTGTTGAGGAGTCGCTCGACGACCATCTGCGTCGCGATACCCGCATGATCCATGCCCGGCTGCCAAAGCGTCCGGTGGCCTTTCATGCGGTGATAGCGGGTGAGCGCATCCATGATCGTGTCCTGGAAGGCATGCCCCATGTGGAGTGTGCCGGTCACGTTCGGTGGCGGAATGACGATGCAATAGGGCTCGCCATCGCCCTGCGGAGCGAAATAGCCTTGTTCTTCCCAGCGCTCGTAGAGACGCTGTTCGATATCTTGAGGTTGGTAGGACTTGTCCATCTAGAGTTTATGCGTGTTGAGTTCGTGGCCCTGATCGCGATACGCGGCATAGCGCTTGCGGCTGGCCTGACGACAGGCTTCGTCGGAGGTTACAAGCTCCGCGACACGGGGGAAAGCCTTGAAAGACGAAGGGATCTCGTCGCAGAGGTTAATGAGCAGGTCGCGTGTGCCAATACCCTGGTCGCCGTAGCCGATCATGATTGGGGACACCTCGGTACCATCGTCGCGGCCGGCGAGTCCATGGGGCACGAAACTGCCGTCACGAAACGTCCAGAGCAACTGATCGAGGCGTTCAGCGTCGCTGCTGCTCTTCGCCTGGATATACACGGTATTCTCGAGGCGCCAGGCTTTTTCGGCAAGCTTGCACGCGAGCATGTGCCGGGCGCGTTCATCGGCCTGCGGGAGAACGTAAAAGTCCACTCGTGCCATGGTGTTGCCGGTCAGGGCAGCGCGCCGCAGCGCGCGAGCAGCACCTGCGACAGCATGGGCACTGGTCGGCCGGAACCGCCTTTTTTCGCGCCGCTCTTCCAGGCTGTACCAGCGATATCGAGGTGTGCCCAGTCCATGCCGTCCGTGAACTTGCCGAGGAAACAGCCAGCCGTCACGGCCCCGCCACCTGGGCCACCGATATTGGCCATATCCGCAAAGTTACTCTTTAGCTGGGCGCTGTATTCATCACCCAGGGGCATCGGCCAGCCGCGATCTTCAGCGGCATCGCCCGCCGCGAAAATTTCTTCGCGCAACTTGTCGCTGTTGCTCATGATCGCCGTGCGGTGTGCACCGAGCGCAATAACGCAGGCGCCGGTCAACGTGGCGACGTCAATGATGGCGGCAGGTTTGAAGCGCCGTGAGTACGTCAGCGCATCGCACAGGATGAGGCGACCTTCGGCGTCCGTATTCAGGACTTCGATGGTCTGGCCCGACATGCTCTTGACGATATCGCCCGGTTTGGTTGCGGTGCTGCCTGGCATGTTCTCGACGGCCGGCACGACTACATTGACGTTGATCGGGAGTTTCATCTTTGCGATGGCAGCCATCGTGCCGATCACGCCCGCAGCGCCACACATGTCGTATTTCATTTCGTCCATGGCGGGGCCTGGCTTCAGCGAAATGCCGCCCGTATCGAAAGTAACGCCCTTGCCGACGAGTACGACCGGTTTATCGCTGCCCGCGCCCTTGTATTGCATGACGATGAGCTTGGCTGGTTCAGCCGTGCCGGCGGTAACCGACAGCAGGGACCCCATACCGAGCCGTTTCATTTCTGCCTCGTTCAGAATTTTGGTCGTCAACTTGCCGTTTCCGGTCGCCATCTTCTTCGCAACGCGGGCGAGATAACTTGGGGTACAGACATTTGCTGGCAGGTTGCCGAGGTCCTTGGCAAGCCGCACGCCATCCGCGATTGCGTCACCATGTTCCGCGCCGCGTGCTGCTTTGGCAGCGTCCCCGCGCTTGGCGATGGAATGTCCGTAGCGGCTGAGTGGCATGGGCTTCTTCTTGCGCCCACTTTTCATCTCGGTGAAGCGGTAAAGGGTGTCACCCATGGTTTCGACAGAGTGCCGGGCGAGGTAATAGGGGTCACAGCCACTGACGGCTTCCAACGTCAGCGTGTTCAGAACTTGCCGGGTCTTGCTGCCATCGAGCGCGTGGATCGCGGCGGCAACAGCTTTTTTAAAGACGGTGCCGTCGAGTTTGCTCGTTTTGCCGAGTCCGACAACCGCGATGCGTTTGCTCCGGACGCCAGGCACTGCGGTGAGGATCTTACAGCGACCCGGGGCGCTGGAGAGGTCTCCGGACTTCATGAGGGCGGTCAGATGTCCTTTGCTCGCCGAATCGATGTCCGCTGCGCCGGTGCTCAGCTTGTTACGTGCGTAGATGCCGACGATGATGCAATCTGCTGCTCGTCTCGAGGCTTTACTCGTAGTCGTGAAATATTCCATAAATCCTTCGCTACCTTATTGTTTTTCAGGGCTGTCACGGACAAAACAATCGGGTAGTCTAACCGTTTCGGGCTAACGCAGCTACGCCAACATCTTTCCTGTGAAGCGCATCCTCGACCGCTATATTTTTCGCGAAATCGCCCTGACCTGGCTCGGGGTCACGATGATCTTGCTCATGATCCTCCTGACCAACCAGTTTGCCCGGGTCCTTGGTGACGTGGCGAAAGGCAAATTGCCGAAGAACGCCGCGTTTGATGTGATCGGGCTGTCCGCGGCGCAGTACCTGACCGTGCTGGTACCGATCGGGCTGTTTCTTGCGGTGATGCTGGCCCTTGGGCGCCTGTATCGCGATTCTGAAATGCCGGCGATGATGGCCTGCCGTGTGGGCCCGTCGGGCATCTATCGGCCACTGATGTGGCTGCTGTTGCCGCTGGCGCTTGGCGTCGCATGGTTGTCGATTGAGGGCACGCCGATGGCGCTGACCAAGATCGAGCTAATTAGTGCCGAGGCGCGCCGCGAAGCGGACCTGGCCAGCATCGAGCCAGGGCGCTTCACCGTCGTCGGGCCGGAAAGGGCCGTTGTCTACGGAGAAAGCATCTCCCCTGAAGGCTACATGGAAAACGTGTTCCTGGAGCGGCAGGTTGATGGGAACAGGGTCGAGGTCGTTGTAGCCAAACGCGGTGAGCAGGTTGACTCCGACGACCCGGACACCCGGATGTTGGTGTTGCATGAGGGGCGTCGCTATGAGGGCGTGCCGGGTACAGCCGCTTTTCGTGTTGTCGAGTTCCTTGAACACGGGATTCCGTATCGATTGCCTAGCCTGCAGCCGCGGAATCCGCGGCCGCGAGCGATGTCGTTTGCACAATTATGGGAATCGAATGAGCTCCAGCACATCGCCGAGCGGCAATGGCGCCTGAGTGTGCCGATCTCGACCATACTCCTGGCGCTGCTGGCCGTGCCGTTGGCGCGCAGTCGGCCGCGCGAGGGTCGATACGGACGCATCGCGATCGGGCTGCTCGTGTTTATCATTTATTTCAATCTGCTCAGTGCCTCGAAAGCCTGGACGGAGGAAGCGACGATCTCGCCGGCACTCGGGTTGTGGTGGGTACACGGCGGTGTCGTGCTGTTCACCTTGGTGCTGCTGGCATTACAGAACGGCTGGCACCGGAGAATTCTGCGATGAATCTCCTGAGTCAGTACCTGCTGCGGACGATCCTGGCGAGCACCGCGCTGGTACTCTTGGTTCTGCTTGCGTTGGCCGGCTTGTTCGACTTCATTGCGGAACTCGACGATATCAAAGGCGGCTATCAGACCCCGCAAGCAATCCTGTTCACGTTGCTGCGCCTGCCGAACCTGGCTTTTGAGATGCTGCCCGTTGCTGCATTAATTGGTTCTTTGTTGGGTCTGGGCGCGTTGGCGGGCAACAGTGAAATTATCGTGATGCGATCCGCCGGATATTCGGTACGCAGGCTTGCCGGGATGGTCGCGATATCGGGTTTCGTGCTGCTGATCTTCACGGGTCTTCTTGGCGAGTTCATTGGACCACCACTGGACTTCTATGCGCGTGACATGCGGATGGAGGCGCGCTACCAGCAAGACGATGATCTCGGCAATGACACCTGGGTGAAGGACGGCTCTGTGTATTTGCACCTCGAGCGTGTGAACGCCGAGTTCGAATTCGGTTCGATCTACCTGTTCCGATTCAATGAAGACAACGAGCTTGCGTCGATTGCGCTGGCCGAAAATTCGGGAATCGACGAGGACGACAACTGGATCCTCGAAAACCTGCGTGAAACGAAATTTCGCGACGACGGTGTGCAGGTTGTGCAATCGTCAGTCGCTGTCGAATCGTTCGAGGTTAATGCCGAGTTGCTGGGCAGCTCCCTCGCCAAGCCTCTCAGCCTCTCCGCGCGCGGACTATTGGTCTATATCGACTACCTGAAGCGTAACAACCTTGATGCCTCGCAATATGAATCGGAGATCTGGTATCGCGCATCGCGCACACTGACTGTGCTCATCATGCCGATCCTGTCGCTTGCGTTCGTGTTTGGATCGCTGCGAAGTGGCGGCGCGGGTGGCCGCCTGATGATTGGGGTCGTGGTCGGACTCACGTACTACCTGGCGAGCGAGACGCTCGCCAACTCCGGGCAGGTATTTAAGCTGGACCCGGCCATCGTCAACTGGCTGCCTTTTGTGGTGTTGTGCGCGATAACCACCATCGCGCTCGCCAGAATCCGTTAGTTCGGCCTATTTCTTTTCTTTCGGGTAATAAACGATGCGCGTACCGCTGATGCGGTCGTGCCAGGTGAGCTGGTCTTTGTCCCAAAGCTGCCACAAAAAACCCAGTCCCGCAGGTGCCCACGAGAGCAGGGCGGCGAAAAAGCGCACGCTGGCGGCGGCCAGTGTCGGTTTGCTGTCATCCGGGCCCTGTAACTGCAGGCCCCAGGACTGCATGCCAAGCGTGCGGCCAGCCCGGGTCCAGAACCCGACAAAGAACGCATAAACGACAGCAGCCAGAACGACGCGGTAAATTGTATTGTCGCCAATCTCTACGGGCTCACCCCCGCGCATCGCGATAAACGGAATCGTGGCGAGAAAAAGCAGGGCGCCAATCAACAGCGCGTCGTAGAGGATCGCCGCGAGGCGGCGCAACAAACCCGTGTTTTGCATGGACTAAAGGCTCGAGAAGTAATCGGCCATGCGTTCCCGCATGGATGCGTCGGGCATAGTACCGAAACCGGCGCCGAGATTGTCAGCCATGTGGTGTGGTTTGCTGGTAGCCGGGATGGCGCAGGTCACCGCAGGGTGACTGATGATGAATTTCAGAAAAAACTGCCCCCAGCTATCGGCAAATTCACGGGCGAAGTCTGGCAGTTCCTTGCCGGCGACCGCCTTGAACAGTCGGCCTGCCTGGAACGGGCGGTTGATCAGTACTGCGATACCGAGATCTTCTGCCAGGGGCAACACGTGACTTTCGGCTTCACGTTCGCCGAGTGAATAGTTGATCTGGATGAACTGCGGTTTGAACTCCGCCATTTCCTGCGCAAGCGCATCGTGGGCGCCGGCGGTGTAGTGGGTTAGTCCGCTGTAGCGGATCCGCTCTTCATCCTGCCATTCGCGAATAGTCCGCATGTGCACAGCCGTGTCGCGGAGGTTGTGGACCTGCATAAGATCAATGACTTCTGCGCGCATCAGTTTCGCGGAGCGGTTCATTTGTTCAATTCCGGCGTCGCGTCCGTCGGTCCAGACCTTCGTCGCAAGGAATACGTCGCTTCGAACTACTCCGGCTTCAATAACATCGCCGATCACGCGTTCCGAGCGGTTATACATTGGTGAGGTGTCCAGAAGGCTGCCGCCGGCACCGGTTAGTCGCGTGACGATTTCCTTGCTGTTTGCTATCGCCTCGGTGGTGCTGTCGACATCAAACACATTGTAGGTGCCAAGCCCGACGACAGGCAGCGATTCACCGGTCGCAGGGATGGGTTTGGTCAGCATGCCCCGTGCCTCATCGGCGTGTACGAGACCGGGTAACGTGCCGAGCGCGGCGCCAGCGGCTATGAATTTTCTGCGGTTCCACATAGTACTTACTCCACGCCACTCATCTTGAGAGCCTTTGCTTTGCGCTTGTAGTCTCGGCCAAGCCACAGGGCAACAACGGCAGAGATGGCCGCGAACGGAACCATCAAAAATGAGATGCCTGCGAGGCCCAGCCCCAATATTGACATCAGCTTGATCGCCCAGGTTCCGACAACATCACCGCCACGGTAGATGGCCGTGTCGATAGCGTTCTTCGTCTTGTATTTTTCTTCGGGTGTTACGACCGAATAGAGCATGTCGGTCGACGGCTTGGCGAAGCCGAACCCGAGGCCACGACGGACCACGTCCAGAACCGCAACGGCCATCAGCGTCGGTTCAAACGCCAGTATGATAAACCCGATTATCGATGCGAGAGGAAACAGGAACAGGGAGCGACCAATACCAAAGCGCGTAACAACCTGCTTGACAAGGAACATCTGCGCAATGAGCGCCAGCGCATTTGCCGCAACATTCATGTTGGAGAAGAACTGCGTGCGCTCATCCGGACTCTGGATTGCGGCTTCGATAAGTTCGGCGCGGAACATGTATAAGGCGGTGCCGAGAAGGCTGGCAACCAGTGACATCAGTGCGATGCCAAGAAAGTATTTTGACGAAAACAGGTGAGTTAATCCGGCAAGCGGATTGCCGCCGAGTGGCTTGTCGGTCTCCACCGTCTTTTCGATATCCTCCCCGTGTTCGTGATGTACCCAATCCTTCAGTCGGCCAATACAGAAAACCGCGACCAGCAACACGGCGGCTGAAATCGGCAGAAGATTTTGAAAACCTATGGTGGTGACCAGTGCGCTCGTAATAACGCCCCCGATCAGCGCACCGATACTGCCGCCTGAGGTAATCAGGCCGAACAGCCGACGCCCCTGCGCGCGTGTATAAATGTCGGCCATGAAACTCCAGAACACCGACACGACGAACAGGTTGAATACGCTGACCCAGACGAAGAAGAGACGGCCAAGCCAGATGTACTCCTGGTTTTCTCCAATGGCCTGCGTAAAGACGAACCAGAAGATCAGGATGTTTGATATGAAGAACAGGTAGACCCAGGGCAGGAACACGCGGCGCGGATAACGTGATGCGACCCAGCCGAAGATCGACGTCGCGAAGAGCATCGTCACAAATGTGCCGATAAACAGATAAGGTATGGTGTTGGGGCCACTGCCTACAGCCATTTCTTCGCGAACCGGCCGTATGATGTAGTAGGACGAAAGAACGCAGAAGAAATAGGCGAACGACCAGGCTACAGCGACGAACTCGTGTCGCTTGAGGCCGAAGACGCTTTCCAGAAAGCCGTCGCTCGGTTTGTCGGTAGTACTGGACGCCATGCCGCCGATCATATCAACAAGAGGGGAAGGGAATGGAAGCAACTGTCATCGTCACGTTTCTCGTGCTGGCGCAGTACGTGTTTTTCGGTATCCAGGTTGGCGGAATGCGCGTCAAGCATGGTGTCAAAGGGCCGGCCACAACGGGGCACGAGGAGTTTGAGCGGATGAATCGCGTGCACCTGAATACGATGGAGCAACTCGTCGTCTTCATACCCGCACTGTGGATTCATGCGCAGTATGCGAATCCGCTATGGGGCGCCGGGCTGGCCCTGGTATTTATCGTCGGCCGCTTTATATATCGTGCTGAATACCTGAAGGACCCCGGTTCTCGGAGTCCGGGGTTTTCGATGAGTTTTATCCCTTCGGCGATCCTTTTGATCTGGGCACTGGTCGTCGCTGTGATGAGACTCCTCTGACTTAAATCTGCGATTCCGCGAGATTCGTAGCTGGCGGATGCCGTTGATGCAGTTGATCATTTCCACGTAGTTCCCAAACGAAAGGAGATGAACGATGGCGAAATGGATCTTTGCCCTGCTGCTTGTCAGCGCAGGCACCCAGGCACGCGAACTGACACCGCCAACCGACGGTTGCGCTGTGCTGAACGATATTGTTTACGAGGAAGTGACCGCATCACGCTGGGGGATCAGGGGTGCCGACCTGGTGCATACGGGCATGGGCGAGCCCAGCATCGTGATATGCACCAATACGGCGCAGACCGTCAGCAAAGCGTTTGTGCAGGCGGTGCGAGTCATTGGCGGACAAGTAGAGTGGCAGGGGAGTATCGACCTTCGGGAAGAAACCTGCCTGAGCGGCTTTATCGAGCAGTGCCTGCCGCGGGGTAGAGGGGTGTTACGACCGCTTTGGCATGCTGTCAGTGATACCGTTCTGCGGGCGATGCCCGAGGGGTCGGCAACCGACCGCAGTATCTTCAATCGCGAAGCAATGCGATTGGCGGTGCGTGCATCGTTGAGCGGAAACAACATTGCGGTCAGAGTGAGGTAACACTAGAGTCAAGTCTTGGGGATAATTCCAACGTCGGCTCCGTAGTGGGGCCGACGATTACCCGCCTGGCGATGATTAGTCGAACTATGGTTGACACTCAATTTAACAACGCTTGCCGTCGAGATATTCAGTACGTAGGCAATGAAAGAACGCCCGTCATTATTATTGACGAGCCCGTTCTGTCGACAGATACACTTATCCAGTACGCATCTCGAGATGGAAAATTCAGTTCGACCAGTCAATTTGCCTATCCTGGAATCCGAGCGAATCTGCCAGCCGAGTATGGCGAGAGTCTGGCGCCCCAATTGGTGGCACTGATCTCTGAGGTGTACAACACACCCGCTACCCACGAGCACCAACTGGTACACCAGCTTTTTTCTTTGGTAACGCAAAGCCCCAAAGATCTCGGCATGTTACAGCGCATGCCGCACACCGATAACAACAGTCCCTGGTATTTTGCGACCGTGCACTACCTCAATTCGGGAGACCACGCGGGAACCGGTTTTTTCAGGCATCGCCCCACGGGTTACGAACGCATTTCTGTGGATCGTTTTCCAGCCTATGTGGCCGCCGCGAAGTCACACATCGCAATGAACGGGCCACCGGCTCAAAAATACATCAACGAGTCCGATGATCACTTCGAGCTGATCGCCGAAGTGGAGCATAGACCGAATCGCATGCTCATCTATCCGGGTAATCTCCTGCACTCCGGACTGATTCAGCCTGACCGGAATCTTGCTGCAGACCCTGCTACCGGCAGGTTAACAGCCAATCTGTTTCTGTACTTCACTGCGCCCGGCTAAGGGTCTCTATGCGCGGCCCTGGCGGTCGGTTGCCAAAACGGAAAAGGGCCCGCATGACGCGGGCCCTTTGTTCGTTTGGTACTCCCTAGGGGATTCGAACCCCTGTTACCGCCGTGAGAGGGCGGCGTCCTGAACCACTAGACGAAGGGAGCGCAGTGGTGCTCGACTGCTCGAGTGGGCGGCTATTATACGATCAAAGAGGAAATGCTCAAGGCCTGATTGGACCTGATTTGCGACATTGTGGGGCAGCGGCCTTCGGGCTGCTATCATATAGCGCAATTACTGGCCCTGAGACGGACACATTGTTGAAAAACAACCCGAATAACGGGTCGAAAGAACCAAACATCATTCCCCGCGCCGCCCATAACGTCACTCGGGCCGAGTTTTCCAAGAGCGCACTCAAGGTTCTATATCGATTGAACAAAGCGGGCTACCAGGCATTCCTGGTGGGCGGCTGCGTGCGCGACGCCATGCTGGAGCTGCATCCCAAGGATTTTGACGTCGCCACAGACGCAACGCCTGAAGAGGTCAAAGCGCTGTTCGGCAACTGCCGCCTGATCGGCCGCCGCTTTCGGCTGGCGCATGTGCGCTTCGGACGCGAGATCATTGAGGTGGCCACCTTCCGCGCCTCGGCGATTCACGAACACGATGACCATCACAGTGATGAAGAGGGCCGCATCCTTCGCGACAACGTATACGGCTCGATCGACGAGGATGTCTGGCGTCGTGATTTCACCTGCAACGCGCTGTATTACAACATCGCCGATTTCAGCATCTGGGATTACACCGGTGGCTTCCAGGACATCAAAGAGAAACGCATCGTCCTCATCGGGGATCCCGAGATGCGCATGCGCGAGGACCCGGTCCGAATGCTGCGTGCGGTGCGCTTTGCCGCGAAGCTGGGCTTCGAGATTGATGAGCCTGTCATCAAGGCGATCGATCATCACTCACACCTGCTAACGAATGTGCCGGCAGCGCGCCTGTTCGATGAGTTTCTCAAGTTGTTCCAGGCAGGCAACGCCGAGCGGACCTTTGACCTGCTGCGAGACCATGGCCTCTTTAAAGAGATGTTCCCTGCCACTGACCAGGAGCTTGCGAGCGATGAGAATTTCATGCGCTTCACACGGGCCGCGCTCCAGAACACGGATCGCCGCGTATCACAGGGTCAGTCGGTAACGCCGATGTTCCTGCTCGGCGTGTTCCTCTGGATGCCAATCGCAAAGCTGGCGAAAATTCGGCGCTCCGAAGAAAAAATGTCGGAATCGCAGTCCCTGGCTCTCGCGGCGTACGAGATCGTGGCGCAGCAACAGCAGAGAATCTCGATTCCAAAACGCTTCACCGTGCCGATGCGAGAAATGCTGTCGCTGCAACCGCGCTTTGAAGCCAAACGCGGCAAGCGTGCAATGAAGCTTCTCGACCACCGTCGCTTCCGGGCAGCCTACGATTTCATGCTGCTGTTGTCAGAAGTCGGCCAGGGAAGTGCAGAAACTGCGCAGTTCTGGACCGACGTCCAGACGCAATCTGCGGCGGAGCGAGCGGACAGTTTCGAACTCGGCCAGCCGACAGGACAGAAGAAGCGTCGACCGCGGCGCCGGCGGCGCAAGAAGCCGGAACAGAGTTCGTGACACCTGGCGCGCACCGATATCCGGCCTACATCGGTATCGGTAGCAATTTGCAGGGACCTGCACGGCAGGTTGAGAACGCCGCAGCATTGCTTGCGGAGATTCCGGGTACTCGACTCATTGCTACGTCATCGCTGTATCGATCCGGCGCCTTTGGTGGCGTCGAACAACCGGATTTCGTTAATGCAGTTGCGGCCGTGTTGACGACATTGTCGGCGGCGGATCTGTTGGGGGAACTGCAGGCTATCGAGAGTCGCCAGGGGCGCGAGCGGGGTGAGGCTCGCTGGGGTCCACGCGTCATCGATCTTGATCTCCTCGTCTATTCCGGGCAGAAAATCGAAACGGCGGAGCTCTCGATACCGCACCCGGGCATCGGCGAGCGAAATTTTGTATTGTTGCCTCTTATGGAGATCGCGCCGGATCTTGTCATTCCTGGTCTGGGCCGGGTGGCCAGCATTCCGGTTAACCTGGATGAGCCGAGTATTTCTCGCATTGCCTGAAGGAAATCCGTGTCCGTTAGTCCCTTGAAAACCTCAGCTAATTCAACTCGTTACATCGCTATCGAGGGGCCGATTGGTGCGGGCAAGACGGCGCTGGCGAAGCGCCTTGCTGAGAGCTTGTCGGCCGACCTGGTGCTGGAAGAAGTGGAAGAAAATCCGTTTCTTGAGCGCTTTTATCGCGATGGCCGCTCGGCGGCATTGCCGGCACAGATGTTCTTCCTGTTTGCGCGGGCACGGCAAATAGAGGACCTGCGCCAGCCTGACCTGTTTTCCACGGTCAGGATCTCGGACTACCTGTTTACGCGCGACCGCCTGTTTGCCGAGCTGAATCTCGATACCGAAGAACTGAAGCTCTACGATCAGATTGCCGCCAACCTGGCCGTCGACGCGCCGGTGCCAGATCTTGTCATCTATCTGCAGGCATCCGTCGACGCGTTAATGCAGCGGCTTGCTCGGCGCAACTCGAACTGCGATCGATACATCGATCGTGCTTACCTGGAGAAATTGACGGAGGCTTATGCGCGGTTCTTCCATGCCTACGATGAAGGTCCACTCCTGATTGTTAATGCGTCGCAGATCGATCCGGTTAATAATGACGCGGACTATGAACAGCTGTTCCAGCAAATTGAACGAACCACCGGCGGTCGCCATTTCTTCAACCCGGTAGCCGCAGCACTCGCCTAACAGGTAGCACTCGATGTACACCCAGCTCGAACAACGCGGCATGCCGGAGCCACCGGTGAATGTCTCCACGCTGCGCAAAATGAAAAGCGAGGGCGAACCGATTGCCTGTGTCACGGCGTACGACGCAAGTTACGCGGCACTCGTCGACACGGCCGGCAGTGACCTGGTGCTGGTTGGCGATTCACTCGGCATGGTCATCCAGGGTCACGACACTACCGTTCCAGTGACTGTCGATGATGTAATCTATCACTGCAAAATGGTTGCGCGCGGCTTGCGTCGCGCGTTCCTGGTAGCAGATATGCCGTTCATGAGTTACACCAAACCGGGTCAGGCACTCGACAATGCGGTGCGCCTCATGCAGGAGGGCGGCGCAATGATGGTCAAACTCGAAGGCGGCGATGACCAGGTAGAAATCGTTGAGCACCTCGCTCGTCACGATATTCCGGTGTGTGCGCACCTCGGTCTGAAGCCGCAGTCGGTGCACAAGATCGGTGGGTTCAAGGTGCAGGGCAGGGAGCCGGACAAGGCCAGGGAAATGCTGCAATCGGCAAAGCGTTTGCAGGATGCTGGCGCCGACATCGTGTTGCTCGAATGTGTGCCGAACGAAGTGGCAGAGAGGGTGACAAAGGCTCTCGAGGTGCCGGTCATCGGCATCGGTGCGGGGCCACATGTCGATGGACAAATCCTCGTGCTCTACGACATTCTCGATATTACGCAGGGACGCACGCCACGATTCGTCAAAAATTTCCAGAAAGGCTGCGATTCGCCACTTAAGGCACTGCAGTCCTATGTTCGCGCGGTGAAGGAAAGAACCTATCCTGAGCCGGAGCATTGTTTCTCTTAGCAGGTCATAAAAAAACGTGTTAGTTACCCATACCAAGCAGGAACTCGCCGAACTAATCGCCGAGTGGCGCCACAATGATGAGCACATCGCGCTTGTACCGACGATGGGCAGTCTGCATGCCGGACACCTTTCGCTCGTCGAGCTTGCTCGCGAACATGCTGAGCGCGTGGTCGTCAGTATCTTTGTCAATCCGACGCAGTTCGGGAAGGACGAGGACTACGACGAGTACCCGCGGACACTGGAGCTCGACACGCGGCGCCTGAAGACAGCCTCTGTCGATATGATATTCGCTCCCGATGTCGAGACTTTGTACCCGTTTGGTCCGGACAAGGCGACAACGGTGTCCGTTCCCGGACTGACAGAGAACTTCTGTGGCGCGACGCGTCCGGGACATTTCGATGGCGTCACCACAGTCGTGGCGCGCCTGTTCGCGATAGTACAGCCTGACGTTGCTGTCTTCGGACAGAAGGACTACCAGCAACAGCTTGTGATACGTCGTATGGCCGAGGATCTATGCCTGCCCATCAGCATCATTACGGGTGAGACAGTAAGAGACGATGACGGTCTCGCGATGAGTTCGCGTAACAGCTATTTGAGCGATGAAGAACGCGCCATTGCGCCGGTGCTCTACCAGACACTGAGCTATGTTGGACAGGAACTGCAGAGTGGTCGTCGTAATTTTGTGGAGCTTGAGGCGACGGCAGGCGAGCGTCTGGCTGCTGCGGGATTCGATGTTGACTACTTCGCGATTCGTCGGGCACTCAATCTCGAAATCCCGGACAGGGACTGTGATGATCTGGTGGTGTTGACTGCAGCGCAGCTCGGTGCGGCGCGCCTGATTGACAATATCGTCGTTACGATCTAATCGATCTTAAGTCGATACCGTGTTTCTGCCGGCGTTCTTGGCGCGGTAGAGCGCTTTGTCCGCAGCGCGGGTTAGCGAATCCAATGTTCCCTCGGGTTGCAGTTCGGCGACGCCCATCGAAATCCTGAGCGGAATCTGAATCAGGGAATCGGAGCCATCGCCTGTTTCACCACAAACTGCCTGTCGCACGCGCTCGCCGATGGCAACCCCTTGTTCTGCCGTTACATCCGGTAACAGAACAGCAAATTCATCGCCACCGTAGCGCACCAGCAGGTCGCGCGGGCGGAACTGGGTGCGCAGGATCTTCGATACAGCGGAAAGCGCGCGATCGCCTGCGATGTGGCCGAACATGTCGTTGAACTGCTTAAAATTGTCAACGTCGATCATCATCATCGCTACGGGCTTGCCAGCCTCTATGCACTGGGTAATTTGCTGCGGGAAGGTGTCTTCCATTGCATGGCGATTGGCCAGGCTCGTGAGTGCATCCGTGGTTGCGTGGCGCTCGAATTTCTTGAGTTCGCCAAAGTTGTCCGCAATGACGCGGTTGTGGCTGCGCACACGCTCAGACAATACGATGAGCAGATTTTTTGCAAACTCATGCGAAGCGTCGACCATGTTCCATAAAATTGTCTGGTGAATGACCAGCAGGTGAGTATCTTCGGCACCCAGAACATAGGCGGACGGGTCTCGATCCTCGATAATCGACATCTCCCCGACGCACTCGCCGGTCTCCATCGTCGCGATCACTGGAGTTTCAGGAGAGCCGACGTGAACATTGACGCTACCGGACAGAACAACAAATACATGTTCATTTTTTTCGCCCGGTGACAGTAGAAGCTCGCCTTCACCGAGGTCGCGCCGGTCACAGCGCCGCAACAGGCCCTGAACATCATCCGGGCTGACGCCGCGGAAGAGCTCGAGGCTGTCGAATAACGAACGTTTATAGTCCGAGTTGATTGCGAGAGATTCCTGCATCCCACCATTGTCGCGCGAATGGCGATCCCGGACTGTCGACCAGCCCACACAACGAATGTGAACTACGTCACTATTCTTCCTCGGATAGCTCTTTTCGAGCCTGTGCGAACTCGTCCCGGTCTTCCACGGAGGGTTCAGGATACTGCAGGCCGATGCTCTGCAAAGCATCAATGATGATGTCTGCGACGCGCGCGCGCATGTAGGGTTTGTCATCCGCCGGAATGGCATACCAAGGCGCCCATGGCCGCGAGGTTGCGTTCAGCGCGTCTTCGTAGGCGTGCATGTAGTCGTCCCAATGACGACGTTCCTTGACGTCGTTAGGCTCGAATTTCCAGTTCTTTTCGGCGTCGTCGAGACGTGACAGGAAGCGGCGTTTCTGTTCGTCCTTGGAAACGTTGAGCCAGAACTTGAGAATCACGGTGCCATTGCGAGCGAGGTGTTCTTCCTGCTGGCGAATTGAGGTCAGTCGATCGTCCCAGACGGTATCCATGTCGATTTCGCCCGGAAGCTTTTGGTAGCTGAGTATTTTCGGGTGCACGCGAACCACGAGCACTTCTTCATATTGACTGCGATTGAATATGCCGATGCGCCCGCGCTCGGGGAGGCGGCAGGTGGTGCGCCAGAGGAAGTCGTGATCGAGCTCAAGATTTGATGGCTTCTTGAAGCTGAAGACCTGGCAGCCCGACGGATCGACACCCTGCATAACAGAGCGGATCGTGCTGTCCTTGCCGGCCGCATCCATAGCCTGGAAGACGAGCAGAATCGCATGCTTGTCACCCGCCGCAAGGACGCGCTGTAGCTTGTTCAGATCCTCAGTGCGCTGACGTCGATGTTTGCCCTTGTGCGGTTTGCCGTCGGTTTGCGGCGCGGTGCTGGCTTCAGCCACTTTAAAGCTGCCATCAAATGGCACGAGATAGGCAGATTTAGGTGCGTCAAACATCATTGTTCTCCAGTTATTCCTGTGCGTGTTGCGCGAGCGCCCAGGTGACGTGCTCAGTCACCATAGCTGACGCGTCATGCTGCCGTGACTTGAGCGCTGCGACAACCTCGGGCGTTGTTTTGGCGTTGCCGAGCGCAACTGCAATGTTGCGCAGCCATTGTTCATGACCGATACGGCGAATTGCACTTCCTTCTGTTCTTTCCAGAAAGTCTTCCTTGCTCCAGGCAAACAATTCAAGCAGTGAGACGGTATCGAGACTATGCCGCGGCGAAAAATCGGGTTCGCTTGTGCGTGTTGCAAACTTGTTCCATGGGCAATACAGCTGGCAGTCGTCACAACCGTAAATGCGATTACCTATCGCTTTACGAAATTCATGTGGGATCGAGTCTTTCGACTCAATCGTGAGGTATGAGATGCACCGGCGCGCGTCCAGCGAGTACGGCGCCACGATCGCGTCGGTCGGGCATACGTCGATGCATGCTGTGCACGTGCCGCAATGGGACACTTCGGGCTCATCAATCGGCAGCGGCAGGTTGGTATACAGCTCGCCGAGGAAGAACCACGACCCTTCGTTGCGATTGATAAGGTTGGTGTGCTTGCCAACCCAACCCAAACCGGCTTTCTCACCCAGCGCCTTTTCCAGAACTGGCGCGCTATCGACAAATACGCGATAACCAAACTTGCCAATTCTTTCCTCGATGCGCCGCGACAGCGTTCGCAATCGGCTGCGCATCAGTTTGTGATAGTCCCGCCCGAGCGCATAACGTGAGACGTAGGCGTGCGATTCGTGATCGAGGAGTGCTTTGGCATTGTCCTGATCGTCTACCAGGTAATCCATGCGCACCGAGATCACGCGTACGGTCCCCGGGACCAGCTCCTCAGGGCGGCTGCGCTTGCTGCCGTGCCGCTCCATGTAGTGCATTGAGCCGTGGAATCGCTCAGCCAGCCAGGCGTTCAGGCGGCGCTCGGCAAGCTCGAGGTTAATGTCGCTGACGCCGGCCTGCTGGAAGCCAAGTTCATGGCACCAGTCGACGATCTCTGACTTGAGAATCGCCATATCGGTATTGCCGTATTGGTCCGCTGTGCTGGTCAATGTACGTTCGCGAGATAGTTTTCGAGGATGGATCAGTATAATCGTCCCTATGCAGAACTTGCCCGCCAACATTTATTCAGTTGCCGCCGTGCGCGAAACGGACCGGACGGCCATCGAGGACCATGGCGTCCCCGGCTACACGCTGATGACCCGAGCTGCGGCCGCTGCGGTGCGCGAAGCGCGGGAGCGATTCCCCGATGCTCGACGCTGGCAGATTATTTGTGGCGCTGGCAATAACGGTGGCGACGGGTACGTCATGGCGCGCCTGGCCGCGCACGATGGCATCGTCGTGTCCGTACTCACGCTGGTCGATGTGGAGAGGCTGACTGGCGATGCCGCGACCGCCTGGGGAGATTTTGTGGCCGAAGGGGGAGTGGTCATGCCCTGGGCCGGCGATCTTGATGAGCAGGCCGACCTCCTCGTCGACGGTATCCTCGGTAGTGGCCTTGAACGCGAGGTCGGTGCCGAGTTTGCAGACGCAGTGGCAAAGATCAACGCGCATCCCGCGCCGGTCCTCGCGCTCGATATTCCGACCGGAATTCATGGCGACACCGGCAAGGTGCTGGGAATCGCGGTCCGGGCGGATATGACCGTGACGTTCGTTGGCCTTAAATCGGGCCTCTTTCTCGGTGACGCGCCGGCGCACTGTGGCGCGATTCGTTTCGCGGATCTCGAGATACCCGAAAGCTGGCATGACGGAATAAGGCCGGCTTACCGCTGTATAGATGATATGCAGCTCGAAGCGGCCCTGAAACCCAGGGCACGGGGCGCGCATAAAGGCGATTTCGGGCATCTCCTGGTGATCGGCGGTGGGCAAGGTATGCCAGGTGCCGTGCGTCTTGCCGGTGAGGCGGCGCTCAGGACCGGGGCAGGGCGCGTCAGTATTGCAACGCACCCTGACCACGCGGCTATGCTTGTCGCGACCAGGCCCGAACTCATGTCGCACGGTATTGCAGGCGCGGCGGACCTGCAGCCGCTGCTTGAGAATGCTGACGTCATCGCATTTGGGCCGGGCCTTGGGCAGTCCGCATGGGCGCAGGAGTTGTATAACCTTGTCGTCCAGTCATCGCTGCCGACTGTCTGGGATGCAGATGCCCTGAATGTGCTGGCGAAAACGCCCAACAAGGCGAACAACAGGATAATTACCCCGCACCCTGGTGAAGCGGCAACGCTACTCAATACAAGCACCGCTGAAATCCAGGCCGATCGGCCGGCTGCGCTGGCCTCATTGGCCAAGCAATACGGAGGTACAGCCGTCCTCAAGGGCGCAGGGTCGCTGGTGTCGACCGATTCGACGCCCATCCTCTGTTCATCCGGCAATCCGGGTATGGCAGCACCCGGCATGGGCGACGTCTTGACGGGTATTGTCGCGGGGTTGCTGGCCCAGGGTCTGAACATGACGGATGCCGCGGCTATCGGTGTCGAGGTACATGCGCGGGCAGGCGATCGTGCGGCGCTGGCGGGGGAGCGTGGAATGATTGCCTCGGACCTGATGGCTGAGCTGCGGGCAGTGCTGAATCCATGAAGCGGTTCCTCCCTGACGAGGCCGCCACCACAGCATTTGGTCGGGAATTGCTCGGCGCCCTGCCCGAGGACCTCGCGGGCTGGACGCTACTACTGGCAGGGGAGCTGGGCGCAGGCAAATCGACCCTCGCACGGGCGTTAATTAAGGCTGCTGGGCACAGGGGTGCCGTGCCAAGCCCGACCTACACCCTGGTAGAGCCCTATATTCTTCCCAGAGGGAATATCTATCACATTGATTTATATCGCATTTCGGAAGAGGATGAGCTTCGCTACCTGGGTTGGAATGAGCTGGACGACGGCTGCCGTATCGTGGAGTGGCCTGAGCGGGCCCCGGGCCTAACCGGTCAGGCTGATCTCGCGATCACGCTTTCCTACGACGGTGCAGGCCGTACGATCGAAGTCATGGGCCTCAGCGACAGAGGCAAGCTTATTGCCGCCAACAAATAGTGACAGTCACCTTTTGACCCGCTAATTGGTACCGGACACCATAGAACCGGTATAGGGTGTCCGGTACCAATTAGCGAGTGCATTAAGAAGAGGGGGTATCCCCATAATTTTTCAGCGAAAACTCTTGGTTTTTGTGCTGAGGTTTGTATACTCACCCGACATAATCCCTAAACCTGGTTTCGCGATTCGCAAAGATGCTTCGACTGAGACTCACAACGTGTGCGCTGCTACTCACGCTGACTTCCGTCGCGTCTGCCGACTCTACCGTCGAAAATGTCCGTATATGGTCGGAAAGTAACAAAACACGCGTCGTTCTTGATCTTAGCCAGTCGGTACAGCACAGCATTTTCACCCTGCGCGGCCCTGATCGCGTTGTCATCGACCTGAAAGACAGTCGCCTGGCCAAGGCGCTGACGTCGATGCCACAAGGTGCTGGCGCCGTTCGCTCTATTCGCAGCGCCGTGCGCGCAGATGGCCAGCTACGGGTGGTGCTCGATCTCAATACCGCCGTTCGCTCACGCACATTCACTGCCGGCCCTAATGCCACTTATGGCGACCGGCTGGTTATCGATTTGCAGCAGACCGGTAGTCCGGCGACCGTCAAACGGGCGTCGGAGGCATACCGGCCCGGACGAGACATCGTGATTGCGATCGACGCCGGACACGGTGGTCATGATCCGGGCTCGGTAGGTCGCAGCGCAAAGGAAAAAGACATCGTCCTATCGGTGAGCAAGGAACTGGCGCGCCGGGTTAACGCTGAGCCTGGAATGCGTGCAGTGCTTATCAGGGACAAGGATGTATTCATCGATCTGAAAGACCGGGTCAGGATTGCCCAGCAGCATGACGCGGACCTCTTCATCTCCGTCCACGCGGACGCGTTTCCGGATACACGAGCAAACGGGGCTTCTGTATTCGCGCTAAATCTTGATAGAGCGGACAGAGTCGCGCGCGAGACGCTGTCTCGCCGAGACAGGGAGACGGTCAAGGTCGGCGATGTGGTACTCAACGACAAGGACCCGATTTTGGCATCGGTTCTATACGACCTGTCTCAGAATGCGGCATTGAGCGCGAGCAATGATGTCGGCAACCACGTCAGCAAGCAGCTGAGCCGTGTAGCGAAAATGCACAGCCATAAGGTGAAAGAGAAGAGCCTTGCGGTACTCACGTCCGCCGAAGTGCCGTCTATTCTGGTCGAGACCGGGTTCATATCGAACCCCGGCGAGGAAAAGAAGCTCCGGGATAAGGCTTACCAGGGACGCCTCGCCAATGCGGTCCTGTCAGGGATCCGTGACTACTTCTATACGAATCCGCCGCCTGACACGCAGATAGCCATGGATTTGAGGCGCCAGCCGGCGAAGCAGGTTCGTTACGTCGTGGCGCGTGGCGATACCGTTTCGGAGATCGCAGCGCGCTATAACGTGCGGGCTGCGGATATCCGCCGCGCAAACAAGCTCTCCAGCGACAAGATTCGAGTCGGCCAGACACTGAGTATTCCGATCTTCGCCGGCGGGTAGGGGACTTTTCCCTCCTGATCTGAAAAAATGGCGCCCCTTTGGCGCCATTCTTCCTTATGCCCATCCAGCAACTCCCCAGTCACCTGATTAACCAGATCGCTGCCGGCGAGGTCGTCGAGCGGCCAGCGTCTGTGGTCAAGGAACTCGTGGAGAACAGTCTGGACGCGGGCGCGCAGGCGGTACAGATCGATATCGTCGCGGGCGGGCAGAAGCTGATTCGCATTCGTGACGACGGCAAAGGTATTAACAAGGCAGAACTGGAGCTTGCGCTGTCAAGGCATGCCACGAGCAAGATTTCCAGTCTCGACGATCTCGAAGCCGTTGCCTCGCTCGGATTTCGCGGTGAAGCGCTGCCGAGTATCGCTTCGGTCGCCAGGCTCACGCTCTGTTCCCGTTCGCTGGATGCAGGTTCGGCCTGGCAGGTCGAAGCGGATAGCGGCAACATCAGCAGCCCCGCGCCAGCCGCCCATCCGCAGGGCACGACCGTCGAAGTCCATGACCTGTTCTACAACACACCGGCACGACGCCGGTTCCTGCGTACGGAAAGAACTGAGTTTGGACACATCGAAAAATGGATCCGGCGGCTTGCGTTGTCGCGTCCGGAGATAGCATTCACGCTCACTCACAATCAGCGCACGTTGTTGCAGCTGACAGCTGCGAAAAATGAAGACGCCCAACGTCAGCGTGTCGCCAGGATTTGTGGCGATGCGTTTGCCGAGCAGTGTGTGTACATCGAGCGTGAGGTAGAGGGCATCGCATTAGCAGGCTGGATTGCGCTGCCAACGTTTAATCGCAGCCAGCCCGATCTGCAGTACTGGTTCGTGAACGGTCGCAGCATCTCGGACAAGACGCTGGCGCATGCGGTACGCCATGCCTATCGGGATGTGCTGTTTCACGGTCGTTACCCGGCCTATGTGCTTAACCTGACGA
The DNA here is from genome assembly GCA_024639825.1 of Gammaproteobacteria bacterium. GTDB lineage: Bacteria > Pseudomonadota > Gammaproteobacteria > Steroidobacterales > Woeseiaceae > UBA1847. The sequence goes on along the minus strand of JAHEGH010000020.1, from coordinate 16,902 downwards.
TGGACCCGAAAGGTGTCGACGCCAACGCGCATCCTGCGAAGCACGAGGTTCGGTTCAGGGACGGCCGCCGCGTCCACGGTGTGGTATCGCAAGCCGTGGAAGTGGCGCTCAAGGACACGCGACCGGGCGGCCATGACGTCACCCCGATCCCCATGACGCGCAATACCGTCTTCAACCAGGGGACCATGCCCTTGCCGCATGGCCCGTCGCGGTCAGCCGTGCGCGAGACCCTGGCCACCTATCGATCCATGGCGACTGCGCCATCGCTCGCCGATGTTCCGGAGCAAGCAACCGAGGTGCCGCCGCTCGGCTTTGCTGTCGCGCAACTCGCTGGCGTTTACATCCTTGCTGAGAACAGGGACGGCCTTGTGGTTGTTGACATGCATGCTGCGCATGAGCGCATAACGTATGAAAAACTCAAGCAAAGCTACGACGACCGAGCATTGGTTCGCCAGCCGTTACTGGTTCCCGAAGCAATTTCAGTGGCCGAAAATGAAGCAGACCTTGTCGAGCATTCCGGCGCAGCGCTGGAACAGCTGGGACTTGTCGTCGACCGTTCGGGACCGACAACGCTGACGGTCCGTGAGGTACCAGCGCTGCTACGCAACGCTGACGCTGAGTCACTGTTACGCGACGTGCTGGCCGATTTGTCGGAATCCGGGCAAAGCAATCGCGTTGATGACGCCAGCGACGATTTCCTCGCGACCATGGCCTGTCATCATTCGGTGCGCGCCAACCGCCTGCTGACGCTTGACGAAATGAATGCTTTGCTGCGCGAGATGGAAGTCACCGAGCGTGCTGACCAGTGCAATCACGGGCGCCCGACGTGGACGACGATTACGATGTCGGAGCTCGACCGCCTGTTCCTGCGCGGCCGCTGACACCCGTACATGACACAAACGGCGATCTTGCTTATGGGCCCGACTGCTTCGGGCAAGACCGATCTCGCCATCAGTTTGTGCAAACGATTCCCCTGCGACGTCATCAGTGTGGATTCGGCGCTGGTCTATCGTGGCATGGATATCGGTACCGCCAAGCCCGATCCGGAAACGCTCGCGCGCACCCCACATCGCCTCATTGATATTCGCGACCCGGAGGAGAGTTACTCCGCTGGTGAGTTTGTGCGCGATGCGTACCGGGAAATGGATGACATTCTTGCAGCAGGGAGAATTCCGCTGCTGGTTGGCGGAACGATGATGTACTTCCGGGCGCTCACCGAGGGCATCGCGGCGTTGCCGTCCGCGGACGAAGGGATTCGGCGTGCCATTGATGCCGAGGCTGCGGAGAAGGGCTGGCCCGCTATGCACGAGGAACTCCAGGTTGTTGATCCCGAAGCGGCGCAACGTATCAAACCGAAGGACCGGCAACGCATTCAACGCGCGCTGGAGGTTTATCGTTCAAGTGGTCAACCATTGTCAGACTGGCAGCGCAATTCTGCGCCGGCAAGAAACGACATCGGCTATCTCAAGGTCGGCCTCAATATTGAGCCCCGATCGCTGCTGCACGAGCGGATTGCCAGACGCCTGGACCTCATGATCGAGGGCGGTTTCATCGACGAAATGAAGCGGCTCAGGGAACGGCCCGGCCTCGTGGCCGATTGCCCCGCCATGCGATCCGTTGGCTACCGCCAGTTCTGGCAGTACCTCGAGGGTGACTCCAGCCTGGAGGAGGCGCGGGACCGCGCCCTGTTCGCGACGCGGCAACTGGCCAAGCGACAGATCACCTGGCTCCGATCCGAGACCAAAGTATTACTTGCAAACCCCCTTGAAGCGGGCGCAATCGACGCTATATCGAGTTTTCTGGCGCAGTCCCTGTGATAGACTTTTTCAACGCTTAGGCTGATGACCGCCGTTAGGGCACCCCGGCGCCACCGGGGCGCGGTCGTCAATACAAACGAATAAGAATAAGGAGACCCAATATGGCTAAAGGGCAAACGCTTCAAGATCCATTCCTGAACATCCTGCGCAAGGAAAAGGTCCCCGTATCGATTTACCTCGTCAACGGCATCAAGTTGCAGGGGCAGGTCGATTCGTTTGACCAGTTCGTGGTCCTGCTGAAAAACAGTGTGAATCAGATGGTCTATAAACACGCTATTTCGACAGTTGTCCCGTCGCGTAACGTTCGCTTGCCGCTCCCGGACGACGAATCTGGAGATGGTGACGAGTAAATCTGCACCGCGGAATCCGGTCGGGGAGGTCGTGATTGTTTGAACGACCGCAAAGTGGCGAGCGAGCAGTGCTTGTCCACGCGAGTACCGACGGATTACCTGACGAATCTGAACGCGAAGAGTTTGCTGAACTGTCCCGGTCTGCCGGTGCAGTGATTGCCGGCGAACTCCTCAGTTCGCGTCGTCGGCCTGACCCCCGCTATTTCATTGGCAAGGGCAAGCTCGATGAACTGCGCAAGCTCATCGAAGACGGTGATGCTGAGCTCGTGATCTCTGGCGCTGCGTTGAGTCCGAGCCAGGAGCGCAACCTCGAGAGGGAGCTGCGTTGTCGCGTGCTTGATCGCGCGGGACTGATTCTCGATATCTTCGCGCAGCGCGCCCGCAGCTTCGAAGGCAAGCTGCAGGTCGAGCTGGCGCAGCTCAGGCACCTGTCCACCCGCCTGGTGCGTGGCTGGACTCACCTCGAGCGACAAAAGGGCGGTATTGGTCTGCGCGGCCCGGGTGAAACGCAGCTGGAAACCGACCGTCGTCTCGTCGGGAAACGTATCCGGCAGCTGACCGAGCGCCTTGAGCATGTCGATACACGACGTACAATCAATCGGCGCAATCGGATGCGCGCTGAAATTCCCACGGTCGCACTGGTTGGCTACACGAATGCGGGCAAATCGACGCTGTTTAACGCGTTGACCGATGCCGGTGTGTACGTTCAGGACCAGCTGTTTGCAACACTGGATCCGACGGTCAGGCGTCTTGATCTGCCGGAAGGCGGTCATGTGGTGCTTGCCGACACGGTCGGTTTTGTCAGGGATCTTCCGCACGAGCTGATAGCGGCGTTCAAATCGACCTTGCAGGAAGCTCGCGAGGCCGACCTGATCCTGCATCTTATTGACGCCAGCGATCCAAATCGCTGGCAACGGGTTCGCCAGGTGAACTCGGTACTCAAGCAGCTCGATGCGGACCAGGTACCTCAAATACGGGTGTACAATAAGATTGACAAGCTGGAGAGGAAGCCGCGCGTTACCAACAATCGCCAGGGCGAAGGGCGCGCGGTCTGGATTTCAGCTGTGACAGGCGAGGGATTGGAACTTCTCAAGGAAGCCATTGCCCAACGCCTGCAACAGGAAACCGTGCACCGTCACATTCACCTTGAATCCGCCCAGGGACGGCAGCGCGCCAAACTATTCGAGCTTGGCGCTGTCCTTGGTGAAGAGGTTTTGGAAGACGGTGGCTGGGTACTCGAATTAAAAATGACGGAAAAGGACTTGCGGCGATTTCTCAAGCATGAAAATCTCGCCGAGGATCAACTGGCGCCAACCGCTGCAAAGCGGTCGGCACCTGCAGCTAATGAGTGAATAACATTATGGCGTGGAACGAAGATGGAAATGGCAAAGACCCCTGGAAACGTGACGGGAATGAGCCTGCTGAGCTGGACCAGATAGTGCGGGACTGGCAGAAGCGTTTTGGCAGCATCCTTGGGGGTGGCAGTGGTGGATCCGGTGGCGGTGCTGGCGGCATCGCACTCATCGTGCTGCTGTTGCTTGGGTGGGGGCTGACGGGCTTCTACCGTGTTGACGAAGCCGAGCGGGGCGTGGTGCAAAGATTTGGCGCCTACGTCGAGCCAGTGACGTTACCTGGCCTGCGCTGGCATTGGCCGTACCCGATCGAAACGGTCGACAAGGTCAATATCCAGGAAGTTAACGACTACAATTTCTCGACCGAAATGCTGACGGCCGACGAGCAATACGTGTTCATCGATATCGTCGTCCAGTACCGGCGTTCCGATCCGGTGCTCTACAGTTTCGAGGTCGAGGATCCTGATATTACGCTGCAGGACGTGACCGAAAGCGCATTGCGCGGTGTGGTAGGAACCAGTTCGCTCGAAGAGCTGATCGGCGAACGTCGCGAGCAGATTCCGGCGCGAACGATGGACGAGCTGCAAAGTACACTTGCGAATTACGGTGACGGCACCGGTCTCACCGTTACCTCCATCAACCTGAACGTGGTCGACTATCCGAAGTCAGTGCAGGAGGCGGTGGATGATACGCAGAAAGCGCGTAATGATCGTGATCGAATCGAACTGGAAGCGAACACCTATCGCAACGATATTATCCCTCGGGCACGTGGTCAGGCGCAGCGCATCCTGCAGGATGCCGAGGCCTACCGGGATCGCCTGATAGCCAACGCGGAAGGTGACGCGGCCCGTTTTGAGGCCTTGTTGGCCGAGTACCAGAAGGCGCCGCGGGTGACGCGCGATCGCTTGTACTTAGAGGCAATCGAACAGGTGTACAGCCGTTCAGCCAAGGTGATTATCGATACCGATGGAAGCGGTAACCTGATGTATCTGCCGCTGGACAAGTTACTGAATCGCTCTGGCATTGACCTGCCGGATGCAAGTGCCAACCGCTCGTCGAGTTCGCTGGGTACATCAAGCCGCTCGGCGGAGGCTGACAATCCGGAATCCGGTCGCGAACGGGGGACACGTCAATGAATAACTTCAAATTCCCAGCGGTCGTGATCGTCGGCCTCGCACTTGTCATCGTCGGTCTGTCGGCGTTTACCGTGAATGAGCGTCAGCTTGCTATCAAGCTGCGCGTCGGTGAGGTCGTCTCAGCCCAGTATGAGCCCGGCCTGCACTTCAAAATCCCCGTCATCGAGACGGTCCGCAAGTTTCCGAGTCGCATCCTGAAAATCGACGATGCACCGCAGCGTGTCTTTACGCTCGAGCGTACGGCGATGACAGTCGACTATTTCGTGAAGTGGCAAATTGTTGATGAGTTGTCATTTTACACATCAACTGGTGGTATTCAGGACGTGGCGATGAATCGCCTTCGCGAAATTATCAAGAACTCGATCGTTACCGAATTTGGTAAGCGCACAATTGTGGAAGCAATTTCGGTCGAACGTGAAGAGCTTATGCGCGACATGTTGGCTAATGCCATGGGCACAGCGCAGGGGCTTGGCGTGCAGTTGGTGGACTTTCGTGTGAAGCAGGTTGAGTTTGTGTCGGAAGTTCGGAACTCGGTTTACAACCAGATGCGTGAAGAGCGCCGACGTGTGGCTGCCGAAACCCGTGCTGAGGGCAGCGAGGTCGCTGACCTGATTCGTTCAACAGCGGACAAGGATCGTACGGTTATTCTGGCCGAGGCAAATCGTGACGGACAGATTATTCGTGGTGAGGGTGATGCGCGTGCGGCAGAGATTTACGCAGAGGCATACACCAGGGATCCCGAGTTCTACGCGTTCTACCGCAGCATCGATGCCTACCGGAATTCGATCGGCAAGGAAGGTGATGTTCTCGTCCTGGATCCGAATAACGAGTTCTTCCGCTACCTCAATCAGTCGGACGGAAATCAGAAATAGCCACGGAGATTTTCACGGCAATTGCCCTGGTGCTCATTATCGAGGGCATGCTGCCGTTTATCTCGCCGCGAAAATATCGCCAGATGGTGGCGGAAATTACGCGCCTGAGTGACAATCATATCCGTAATATCGGTCTCGTCGTTATGGCTATCGGTCTCGGGGTGTTGTTTTTCATACGTGGCTAAGCGCTGGCACAATTAGGCTAAGGAAATTATGGGTAAGAACGTAGTTGTCATCGGCACCCAGTGGGGCGATGAAGGCAAGGGCAAGATTGTCGATCTGCTGACGGACCGCGCGGCGGCCGTTGTGCGTTTCCAGGGCGGCCACAATGCCGGCCACACACTCGTTATCGACGGTGAGAAAACGGTATTGCATCTTATCCCGTCGGGTATCCTGCGCGACGCTGTGCATTGCCTGATTGGTAATGGCGTGGTGCTGGCGCTGGATGCGCTGGTCACTGAGGCCAATGCTCTGATCGAGAGTGGCGTACCGGTTTATGAGCGCTTGCGCATCAGCCCGGGGTGCCCGTTGATTCTGCCATCACACGTCGCGCTCGACGCAGCGCGCGAGAAAGCGCGCGGTGCTAGCGCTATCGGCACGACAGGTCGCGGCATCGGGCCAGCGTACGAAGACAAAGTCGCACGTCGCGCGTTAAGAGTATCCGATCTGTTCGTGCGCGAAAACTTTGCATCGAAGCTTGGTGAAGTCCTCGACTATCACAACTTTCTTTTGAAGAACTATTTCCGAACCGAGACCGTCGACTTCGCCAAGACCCTGGACGAGGCGATGGAATACGCAGAAATAATTGCGCCGGTAACGGCTGATATCACGCAGATTCTCCAGGACCTTGCCGATTCGGACAAGAGCATCCTGTTCGAGGGCGCCCAAGGTAGTTTCCTGGACATCGATCATGGAACGTATCCGTTCGTGACGTCCTCCAATACCGTGGCCGCCGCGGCGAGCACAGGCACAGGCATTGGGCCGCGCAATCTCGACTACATTCTCGGTATCGTCAAGGCCTACACGACGCGCGTTGGTGCGGGGCCCTTCCCGACGGAGTTGTTTGACGAACAAGGCGCGCACATTGCAAGAGTCGGTGCCGAGTTTGGCGCCACGACGGGCAGGCCTCGACGTTGCGGCTGGTTCGATGCTGTCGCGCTGCGGCGTTCGATTGTGAACAGCAGTGTGTCCGGTCTTTGCGTCACGAAGCTGGACGTACTCGATGAGCTGGAGACCATTCAGATCTGTGTGGGCTATTCAATGGACGGCCGGCCGATCTCGGGGCTACCTGTCGTTGTCGACCGTTTCGCGGACTGCCAACCGATCTACGAAGAGTGGGCGGGATGGCAGGAATCAACGGTCGGTCTGACCGACTTTGCGCAGCTGCCGGATAAGGCCCGTGCCTACCTGGCGCGGATTGAAGAGCTGGCGGGCGTTCCTATCGATATTATTTCAACGGGTCCGGATCGCGAACAAACGATAATAAAAACGCATCCGTTCGAATAATAGTAGCGCCAGCAGCCACAGCGAGATCGCCCCACCACCACCACCGCCGCCGCCGGAGCCGTTGGCTGCGACCGTCACAGCAACATCGGCGGAGTCGTTGAGACCGTCCGGGTCTGTAACAGCCAGGTTGAATCGCAAGAGCGTATCCGACGTCACCGCGGGTGCTGTAAACGAGGTGCTGGCCATATCAGTACTGCTCAACGTCACAGTCGGCCCCATGGTCTGCGTCCACCGGTACGCCAATGCATCGCCATCCGGGTCGTTGGAGCTGCCGCCATTCAGTGTGACCAGCGCGCCGATGCTGACTCTCTGACTGGCCCCGGCCACCGCGTTCGGTGCCGCATTGGAGCCGGTTCCATCCAGCAGATCGATGCGCAGAGAGGTGTTGGTGCCGAGTGCGGCGCCAGTCGCGTTGCTCAGCGTGAGTTCTATGAACTCATCCGGTTCGCCGGTGCCGTCGTCACTGATCTCATATTCGATCCACTTCGGGTCCGCATCCCCATCGGCCCAGTTCAGCGTCCCACTGGCAGAACCCGTGTAGTCGCCACCAGCGGCTGCATCGCCAGCGGTAACTGCATAATCCACCGTCGCTGCGCCGACCGCGCTTCCACTGCGCTGAATGACTGCGACGGCCGTACCGAAGCCGCGCTCGGCAACGGCAATACGATCGGACGCGAAGCCGATCGAGGCGGTACTGCCCGGATCGCTGACGTAAACGCTGGCGATACTCGGCGAGGATAATGTTGCACCGCCGCCAGGTGCCGTGAGTTTGATCATCAGCCGTTCGAGGCCTTCTGTAACGCCGTCATTGTCCAGCCCCAGGCTGATGAACTTGTTCGATGTATCGCCAGCTGGCCAGTTCAGCGTGCCCCTTGCGATACTGACGTCGGCGAGTGTGCCGCTGGCACCAAAGACCTCCCAATTGACCGTGACTGGGCCCGTCGCACCGCCCAGGCGCTCCACGGGGATGCTTGCCGCTTGCGCTTCGTCTGCGGCGAATGAGGCTGCTGCGAACGACAAGGTGCCCTGTTCAACATTGCGCGTGTTGTCTTCGACAACATAGAAGCCGCTATCGATGTCACTGATCAGCACGTTGCCACTGGGCAGGAACGGGTATGCGCCCCAGGCGCCGGGGAAACCGGTGGAATCACTTGACGGATACGTGTCGAAACGACCGACGGCGGTCGGGTTGGCCGGATCAGTGATGTCGAGAATCGTCAGTCCGCGGGCATAGTTGGACATGTAATAGCGGTTACCGCGAACGAATCCATTGTGGTCGATTGCGCGCGTGGGGCCCGTCCAGATACCCGCCAGTGTCGGGTTTCTAAGGTCCGCGATCGAAAAAACACGGAGCGTCGTGGCGAGTCCTCGGTCGCGCTCATCGAGTTCATCCTGCAGGTACACGTACAGCTGGTCTTCTGACCACCAGCCGGAATGCGAGTAGCTGGCGTTGCTGTACGGAGTCTGACTGAGTCGAACCGGGCTACCCGGGTCCGTGATGTCCCAGATATCGAGGGTCGATTCGTTAAAGTCGAAGAGTACGTCGCAGTAGTCGGAAGCACTCGCATTGGCACACTGTGTGTCCTTCCTGGCATCGGTCACGGTCATCGACGCGGCATCATGCATGTAGAGACGGTTCCCGCCGGGCTGCCCGGCCGGTGTCGCTGGTGCGGTTATGAACGACGGTGATGCCGGATTATTGAGCGAGTAGTTGCGAAACCGCCCATCGCTGATGTTTGAGCCGGCGATAACCAGTACCGGGGTGTCATCGGTAAGCGCGAGGCCGGTGCTGAAATCCGTCTTCGATATGTAGACGTTGTGTGCCTCGGCAAAATCACTTGGGTAACTGGCGCGGGTGATGCTGTGCGGGAGGCGGGTGAGGTCCAGAACAAAGAGTCCGTCAGACGCATTATCTGCCGTGACGTAGGCGTACGCGTTCCAGCGATTGTCAGCTGCATTCCAGTACTGGTAGACCTTGATGTCGCGCCAGGTTGTCCGCTGGCCGTCAACGAAACCGACTTCACGCGGATTGGTAGGATCAGTGACGTCGTAGACAGCGGTCCCGGTGCTGTAACCCATGATCGCGTATTCGCGATTGGTATTGAGATCGACGAAGCCCCAGATATCCGCACCCCGGCTTGCGGATGCACGATCTGCGACATGGGCCTGCAGGTTGACGTTATTGCAGGGGAAGCCGGCGGCTGAGCCGCTGACGCACGCCGTTGCAAACGCATTGGTGCTCACCGCAGCGCGGGTGCCTTCGAGCTTGTCGACGGTTTCACGACCGAGCCCTTTCGAGTCTGCGATAACTCGGAATCCGCGTGCGGCCAGATCTTCGGCAAATGCATGCGGCACGCCGACAAGCGATGCGCCATCGTCGGCACGTACATCAATAGCGCCACTGACAAGGTAGAACACATCCCCAGGGTTGCTCAGTGTGTAATTACCGGCAGCGACACGGATCCGGCCGTTCTTGCCAACACGCTGCAGCGCAAAGTCGAGTGTCTGGCATGGCGACGCCTGATCGAGGCAGCTACCTGAGTCGGAACCGGTTGGGCCCACATACAGTGGCGGCTCGTCCGTATCGGCCAGAACTGAAGTACCGAATGCGAGTGCAAGAACCGCCGCGATCGAGGGAAAAATATGTCGGGTCATTTGAAGAACCGTTGGCCTGAAGTTGCGCCTATAATAGCCGTTCATATCGTCTGACTACCCTTCAATAACTCACAAACTGTGAATTCGGTCTCTTTGACATTCAAAGCGGGCGCTGGTGCCCTTAAATCCGTGCGCAAGCACGGATTCGACATAGCGTCGGTCGGGACGCTGGCGGGCGCATCGGGTGGCGCGAAATGGCTGGTTCTCAGCCAGCTCGATCGCGCGATTCTGCGGACCGTGGTGCCGAAGCTGGTTGGGCCCGTCCACCTGATCGGCAGCTCGATCGGGTCGTGGCGATTCGCCTGCTATGGCCAGGCCGACCCGCTGGCCGCGATAGAGCGCTTCGAAGCGGCCTATCTCGACCAGTCCTACAGCGAGAAACCGGATATTCACGAGATTACGGCCAAGAGCCGCGAGGTCCTCGACCACGTACTGGGTGACAACGGCGTGTCTGAGATTCTGGCTAACCCGTTATTCCGCACGCACGTAATGACGGTTCGTAGTCGCCACATTCTGGCATCCGAAAACAAGGCGCTGCTGGCACTGGGACTCATTATGGCCGCAGTGTTCAATGCAGCCAGCCGCTCGACCCTGGGCTGGTCGTTCGAACGTGCACTGTTTTACGACAAGCGCGACGTGCCCCCGTTTTTCAATGCCACCGGATTTCCGCTGCAACAGGTCGAGTTACATCGTGACAATCTGCGCGATGCTATTGTGGCAACGGGTTCGATTCCGCTTGTCCTTTCCGGCGTGCCCGATATTGCGGGCGCAAGGCCGGGTGTTTATCGCGACGGTGGAGTCATCGATTATCACCTCGATTTGCCGCACAGCGCGAAAGAGCGTCTTACATTGTTCCCGCATTTCTACGGCCGCATTGTGCCGGGCTGGTTCGACAAGCGCCTCAAGTGGCGACGGCCGCAGCCGGGCAATGTGGATCGCACGATATTGATCAGCCCTTCCGATGAATTCGTGGCGGGCTTGCCGAACGGCAAGATCCCGGACAGGACTGATTTCGTGAACTACGAACCGGCCGAGCGTGTGCGCATCTGGAAGCAGTGCGTCGCAGCGTGCGAGGCGATGGCTGATGAATTTGCCGAGGTGATCGAGAAGGATCAGCTGGCGGCACGTCTTGAACCACTGTGGTAGTCTGGCGCGAAAATAACAAAAGGGGAGTGGGGTGGATAATTCACCATCGACAGTAGCCCGGCCGTATCCGGAGCTCACCTGGATTGCGTTAATCGTTGGTTGGATCATCGGCTGCATTATTGCCGTGTCGATTGGTTACGCGGCTTTGATCCTGGGTTTCTCGATCGAGGGATCTGAGCTTGCGGCCATTCTGGGCTTCGGCGTGCTTCGAGGCATATTGCGCCGCAAGAGCATCATTGAAAACAACATCGTCCAGACGATCGCATCCGGTGTGAACGGCGCGTCCTCCGGCATGATGTTCTCGGTGCCCGCGATCTTCATACTGGGATTCGGCGACAGGTTCGATCCAGTGATCCTGACATTCGGCTGTATTGCCGGTGCCTTCCTTGGCATCGCGTTCATCATTCCGCTCAGGAAGCACATGATCGACTATGAGCGCCTGACGTACCCGGGCGGCGTTGCGGTGGCGACGATTCTGAAGTCACCAGGCGCAGGTGTCCATAAGGCAATTATTCTCCTCGGCGCGGCGCTGATCAGTGCGTTGGTGCAGTTCACGACGATCGAGACCGGGGTTTCCAACTGGAATGTCGGCGCGTTGATCGGTTTGCCCGAGTACATGAACGGCATCTGGTACCTGTCACTCATGACCATCGGTGTTGGATTTATTGCCGGGCGTGGCGGTGTCGCATTTATTATTGGCGGGTTCGTCGCCTATTGGTTCCTGTCGCCTATGCTCTCGGCCATGGGGGCTTTCCCGCTGGACGCTTCCGGAGAAACGATTAACCAGCCGGGTCCGCTGCGGCTGCTTCTGTATCGTCCGTTTGGCATCGGAATGCTCATCGGTGGCGCCATTATGGGCGTGATACTGGCATCGCCCTTGATTGTCAGTGCGATCAAATCGATGCAAAAGGCATCCCAGGTAGAAACCAGCATCTCCAAAGACGAGATGCCGATCAAGTTGCTGTATTTCGCAATCGGTGGCGCGGCAATTCTACTATGCGTGATGGCTGCGACGTCCGCCGAGTCGGTTGGCGTCGGCCGCGGTATTGCTATGGCCTTGCTTGGCACCCTCTGGATCTGGATGGCCGGCATTATTCTTTCTGAAGCCATCGGCCGCACCAACTGGTCACCGCTGTCGGGAATGACGCTGGTCGGAATCACGCTGCTGATCGTATTAACGCAGGCGCTTGGTATGGAGCGCGATGACTCAATCATTGCGGCCCTGATGGTCGGCGCGGCGATGTGCGTCGCAATGTCCCAGGCTACCGACCTGATGCTTGACCTGAAGACAGGCTACCTCGTTGGTGCGACGCCTCGCATGCAGCAGATCGGCCAGTTTGCCGGTGCATGGCTCGGCCCGATCGTCGTTATCGGCGTGATCTTCATTCTTAATGAATCGCATGGTCTTGGTAGCGACAAACTCCCGGCGCCGCAGGCACAGGCCCTTGCCAGCACTATCGACGGCATTATGGGCGGTGACGTCCCAACGCAGAAGTACGCGGCGGGTGCCGTGATGGGCGGCATCCTGTCAGCGATGATGGGTGGACTGGGTATTACCGTGGGACTGGGTTTCTATCTGCCGTTTAATATTGTTCTGACGTATTCGCTTGGAACGCTCGGCAGGGAATTGGCCGACCGCATCAAGGGCAAGACCTGGAGCGAGGAGGTCGGTATTCCGATTGCGGCTGGTCTCATTGTGGGCGAGGCACTCGTCGGCGTAGGTGATGCGCTGCGAATAGTGATGAATTCGTAGGGAGCACGACATGAAGAACATTGGTTTTATTTTACTCGCAGCAGGATTCCTGGCGGGCGCCTATGCGACGTCTCTCGATGTGCAGAACGTGAACTGGACGTTGTTCATCGGGGCGGCGGTCGCCGCAATCGCCGGACTCATTATCTCGAAGAGCCAGGCATCGGCCATCGCTCGGTCTGAAGAAGTGCTCAATGTCAATCGCGGCGAGCTGCGCGAGTCCCTGCAGAATATCGTGGGTGATCTCGCTGAAATCGTGGGCGACAGTTCCGCGAAAGGAGCGGATCTGCGAGAGCGGATCGATCTCAAGCTGCGGGACGATCTGCGACGGTTTGCCGATGCGCGCAGCAGCATGGTGCACCTCTTCGGGTTACAGACCTATGCGGACATCATGAGCAGTTTTGCCGCCGGGGAGCGCTACATTAACCGCGTCTGGTCGGCGTCGGCGGATGGGTATGAAGGCGAAGCCGCCACGTACCTGGAAAAGGCCGCGCAACAGTTCGCTGACGCACAGCGCCAGCTGCAGGAAGCGCAGGGCGCCGGCTAGGGAGCTACTTGCGACGACAGCGCGAAGTCAGTTCCTTCTGCAGCAGGTCAACGTCCTCATTCATGAGGTAGTCCGACTGGTCTTTCCAGCCACGCAGCATTGCGATGGTGCGTTCGTTAACAAGCAGATGTTGCTCGCTGGCCTGTTGGCCAATGTCCCAGCCGGGAACGGCGATGACGGAGCGAACGCGAATCTTGTGGCCCAGCAGTTGGCAAATCTCTTTCTCGAGTCGAGCGGTGCTCGCCGTAATGTCGACGATGGGTCTCGCCTTATCGCTGTTCGAAAAAGATAGTTCATGTCCCGTCAGTACGGCTTCTCCATTTTTTGCCCCACGACGGGCAACGACGTTGATCGCGTAGATCCCGGTCTGCCCGACGAGCACGTGATCGACGACGCCCGCGCTGGTCTTGATGTCGTGAAATACCCGGTTGGTCCCGGTTGATATTCTCTGGAGCTGATGACCGACGGCGACGTTCGCATCGCGCACAAAGCTCACATGACGACGCGCGAGTATCGTGCGGCCGAGGCGCCAGGCGGCAAAGGCGGAAGCCAGGCACAGAAATCCGATCTGGAGCCAGAGTTGCCACGATGGATAGCCGGCAAACAGGTCCTGTGCCTTCAGTATGTAGGCGGCCGCAAACAGGACGAGAAATACGAGAGTGCCGCTCAGGTAGATGGCCTGGGAGCTCGCCAGTTTGTCCAGTTCGTCCCGGAAGCGCTGTGCGGCCTCGTGCATGATGCTGTCCGCAAAGCTGGGAGTAGAGCCGACGTTGCGGCTGAGGGCACTCCAGGACTTGGCGACCAACAGGAACAGGATTGTGCTTGTCAGAGCAACGGTGGCTGCTGCGCTGATCGCGTCAATATCCATGCGGCTCGTCCTGAAGTTCCCTTTGAAGTTCTGTCAGGGTATCCGGCATCGCGTCGGCGCTCTGTGATACAGGTCACAATGGTGTATCGAGAGTGACGAAAGGACCGCATTTTTCAGCTCCGATTCAGGCTTACCCCCGTATATGTGAATGTCATCACGGTAGCTCGTGGGACATACGGCTACCGTCGGGATTATGTCTGGCTAAGGCACATTACTGGAGACCGCCATGGACAACAGATTGAAAGTGATTGGCGCCGCGTTCGCCATGTTATTTATGAGCGGCTGTGCGACGATGAGTAGCGACGAATGCGTGGCCACCGACTGGTCGGCAATCGGCTATGAAGATGGGGCTCGAGGCTACACGAGCGACCGCTTCTCAAAGCACCGGAAGGCCTGTGCCAAACACGGTATTACAGCTGACTTCGGGGCTTACCAGGCCGGTCGCGATCAGGGCCTGATCGAGTATTGCCAGCCCGGGCGCGGTTTCGATGTCGGTGTTAACGGTGGACGCTACTACGGTGTTTGCCCGGTGAACGAGGAAGCCGATTTTCTCGATGCCTACAACGTAGGTCATCAGCTGTACACCCTGCGTCGCAACGTAAGCCACGCTAGTTCTGCTATCAGCTCTAAGCAGCACGATCTCGAAGGGGTTGAAGACGCAATTATTCATGCGGAGGCAGCGCTCATCGACCGGGAAACAACGACCGAGCAACGAATAATTCTGCTGGCCGAGTTGAAGGACCTGTCGGAAGACAAGGGCAGGCTCGAGGCAGAGATCCGGGATCTGTATGAGCAGCGCGCTCATCATCAGGTCCAGCTGGAAAACTACCAGGCCACAGTGGTCGACTATGGCTACTAGACGGTACGGCTAGTAGAAGTCGTCGAGATCGGCCTCTTTACGTCGATCTCGACTCTCCCGGCGCTCCTTTTCGTAGGACCCGGTTCCACCCGCGTATCCTGCCGCCCCGAACGGGCTGCGCCGATCTTTTGCTGCGCGCCGATCTTTATGGTGCGCAAAACGACAGCGGCACTCGAGGGCGTTGCAATCAGGCAATGGCAAACGGGGCGCAGCAGTGGACAGAAAGCGGCGACCGCTCATCTTTTTCGCGGCTTCACAGGCATTCGAGTCAAACTTGATTGAGACTGCGTGGTACGCCGTTGCTTCCGTCGCCTTGGGTTTCTCTGGCGCCGAAGTCTCTTTAGACTGACCCCGGTTACGGACGAACAGCCACAGCACCAACAGCACGATGGCGCCGACCAGTAACGTCAGTTGCATATGTGCTCCTCACGCCAAATGCGGTATCAGCCAACTACTGTAGTCGCATTCACAGCAATTCGTCCACCGCAATTTCGGCCCAGTAAGCAGCAAACGTGACTTCCACGGGACGTTCGATCTCGCGTGACACCATCATGTCCGGAAAAAATACCTGCTTGAGTAGCGCATCGACTGTCGCTGGATCAGACGTTGCCATATTCAGCTCCTTGTTGATTTTGAGGCTCAGCTTGTCGAAGTTGGCCGATCCGACACAGAGCCAGCCATCGTAGATCGCTGCTTTGACGTGGCTCATGCCCGGGTATTCGTACACGCGGATGCCATGTTTTAGCAGCGTGTTAGTCGTGATCTTGTTACTGGCATTGACGGGACCGTGATTACCGCGCGCAGGGATGATGACGCGGACGTCGACGCCGCGGCGTCGAGCCCGGGCGAGTTCGTAGATGATGCGGTCATCGGAAAAGTACGCGTTCTCGATGAATATGTATTGTTTCGCGTTCTGAATAGCGGCGATTTGCGCTTTGTAGATCTCTGAACTGAAGTTCTTTGTTTGCAGGATTCGGACAGGATAGCCGTCGCGCTCGGCGTGTTCCTGCTTGCCGCGCAGGAACCGAAATGCGTTGGCGAAATCGCCCAGCAGACCGCCGCGCGACCATGCCTTATCGGATTCGAACTGTAGTTGATCGACGACGGGCCCCGTCACTTCCATCATCATGTCGTGCCAGTCGTAGCGATATTCGCGGCCGATGTTCATGCCGCCGACAAAGGCTGTCTTCTTGTCGATAATCGTGGTTTTGGTGTGATCGCCTGTGAACCACGGATTCGTCATGCTGCGGACCTTCACGTCGGAGTCGCGTTCGAGGTAGCGGTTTATCGACAGAGGGTGGTCGTGCGCTTCAGGCAGCGACTCCGCATCGGCTTGCGTTGCCAGCACGTTGCCAATGCTGTCGACCATGACGCGCACCCGGATATCGTCGGCCCGCTGCCGCAGCTCGTCGGCCATCGCAACAGCGAAGTCGTCGTTGTCGAAAATGTAGGTGCGGATATCGATGCTCTCACGAGCGCTGTCGATGCTCTCCATAAGGCGTCCGAAGTATTCATCGCCGTCGACGAGAAACTTGATGCGGCCAACGTCCTGTCGCGTACCGGTGACTTTGTCGAGCGTATTTTCGAACGCAACGAGATCCATCGTCTCGGCGTTGCTGACAGCAGGGATGGGTCCGTCGAGGGCCGGCATTTCAATCGCGCTGAGAGATACCCGACGCAGCAGACCAGCAGTCGATTTGAGCGTTAGTGAGCCGAGTGAGGCGAAATGCGACACCGGGCGATTAACAGGGTTCTCGTAGACAGAGCGTGCATAAACCCAGCCAGCCTGGCCGACGCCGCTCGCCTTGCGTGTCAGTGATGAAGGCTGGTCAGCGGAAGTGGTTGCACAGCCCGTTGTGAAGAGTGCGGCGAGTGTAACCGCGATTGCTGTTTTGAAAGTTCCCATGATGCGACTCCGTTACCGATGAGTCGAATCTAGGGAAGGAGCCCCCTACAGAATTGACGGTTCTGTGAGCATCTTCAGATTATTGCTTAGGAACTCCTGATGTACCGCTGATTGCTACTGTAAGACGCTGAAAAATAA
>JAHEGH010000003.1 GCA_024639825.1 Gammaproteobacteria bacterium | reverse complement strand
AAAACCGGGCGGGCGACATCGACATCGCACTCAACTGTCTCGACGACCCATGCGGTCCGGTTCTAAAGGCGCATATCTGGACGGAAGACAAGCAGCCCTGGCTACAGATTGGCGACGACCTGCCCGTATATGGGAAAAATATCGTCTAAAGGTCTACACTTATTCTATGACCGCCCAATATACGATCGAATACAACAACTCGATCATCGAGGTGCAGGCCACAGGAATACCGGATCGTCAGTCGGTATCGCAGATGTGGAAAGCCATCATCGAGGCGTGCAAGGCGCACCATTGTTTTTCGATTATAGGCCTGTCGAACTTTGATCAGCCGCTCAAGCTGGCGGACGCGATCGATCACCAGGCCATATTTCTCGAGGCCGGCGTTACCATCGACCACCGCATTGCCTGGGTGCAGCTGAATCCCAAGGCTTACGCCATGACGGAACTGGCCGAGACGGTACTGCTGAATCGCGGCCTGGTAAACGGCCGGCTTTTTGACAACGAACTTGACGCGCGCCGCTGGCTGGACAGGCGCGGCTAATAAGCGCAGGCGAAAGGAATCTGGATAGGCGCAGCCCGCTCAATCCCCTGGTCTCTCAGAATGGCCATCAGGTCCGGATAAGGACGCGGATCGAAATAGGGATACTGCAGGTTCGCGGCCAACGTGGTCAGCTGCCCCGCTTCGTAGATCGGCATTAACTGCGCGACGACCTTCTCGGTCCTGCCAAACAGGTAATACGGTATCCAGATCGGCCCACCGTCATTGAACTCCAGCTCCATCTTGCGAAGAATGCGCCGTGCCGCGAGTTCGTCGCCCATCGCACACGCCTGCCTGAGCGCGGCGAGGTAGTAGTTGTAGGGTGGTAGTTCCTGCTTCTCCAGCAAGGGGAGCAATCTGCTCGCCGCGTCATATTCGCCATTCCAAAGCAGCGCACGATGAGCCTGGTATTGCACAAACGCATTGTCGGGGAAACGCCGGAGTGCCTCGCCGGCGACATCGCTGGCCGCCTGGTAATCGCCAGCGAACACGAGTACGGCGGTCAGCCACTGGATCGACTGGGTATCGTCACCGCGAATTTTTGCGACTTTACGAGCGATCGGGCGCGCGTCTTCCCAACGACCCTGCATCAGGAGAACGGTCAGATACGTTTCCAGCACATCGGCGTCGTTCGGCCGCTCGATAAGGTAGTCACTCAGTAATGCGTCTGCATCCCGAATTCGGAGATCGACGAGAGCTTCGTCAGCCTTGTAGAGCGCGACTCGAACGAGGTCCCGTTCGTTGGCGATGGCCTGGCTTATCGCCTGCTTATAACGACTCATGATTTCGCTAAACTGCAGCCCGGTATCCCCGGTGCCGATGTTATTGACTGCCAACTCGTTACGCCAAAAAATGGATTGCTGGGCATACGCCGACGAAAATTTAGGGTCGATGCGCGTGGCTTCCTCGAACTGCTCCAGAGATTCATCGCCGGCGGTTGCATCACCCGTCGTATTTGCCCGCGTAATGAGCGCCAGGCCCTTCAGATACGCCTCATACGCCGGCACGGATGCCGTGCCTGCCGAGACCATCTCCTCCAGCGCCTCTGGATCCATCGCCGTTTCCAGCGCTCTCGCAATTTCAATCGCGAGGTCTTCCTGGATGGCGATAACATCATCCGGGCTGCGATCATAAGTTTCCGACCACAAATGAAAGCCATCCGATGCGCGGATCAACTGCGCGGTAATTCGCAGGCGGTCGTTGCCGCGGCGTACGGAACCTTCCAGCACATGGGCAACGCCAAGTGCTTTGGCGATGTTCGGGATGCTGTCGGTCGACCCCTTGTAGCCGAACGACGACGTCCGCGCGGCAACGAGCAGATCGGGCATGCGCGCGAGTGAATTGAGCAGTTCTTCCGTCAACCCATCCGCAAACCACTCCTGTTCTTCGTCGGACGACATGTTGACGAACGGCAGGACGGCGATCGAACGGGTATCGGGCCCAATGTCGGCCGCTACCGAGGCCTCGACCGCCGGGGGTTCGGCCGGTACCGGCTCCCGCTGTGCGTTCCACGCAAAGTAGGCTACCGCAACGACGAGGCCGGCGATTATCAGGCGATCGAGCTTGCGACCTGTCTGTGGCGTAATCGATGCCGTGCGATCGACTTCCACCTCCCGCTTCAGCCCTTCCGGCGTCATTTCGAACGCCCAGGCGAAGAAGAGCGCCAGCGGCAAGCCGAGCAACAACACAACGACAAACGTCTTCAGCACCCATTCCGGCGCGCCAAAATTCTCGAATGCAAACTCCGCGACCTGGGCCAAAAGCCACGAAATAACGACGTAGGCTATGCCTACGCGCACTACATTTCGACGCTTGAGTTCACCAATAAATGACATCGTTGTTCTTGTTGATTCGGAAAGCCATATTCACCTCACCACCAGCTACAGTCAAACGAAAAACGGGGCCTGAAGGCCCCGCTGTTCTTATCGCTTTGTCGCTCGCTAGCGCTTCATTGCCTCGAAGAACTGCGCATTCGTCTTCGTATCCTGAAGCTTGTTCAGCAGGAACTCGATCGCAGCGAGTTCGTCCATCGGATGCAACACCTTTCTGAGAATCCACATTTTCTGCAGTTCGTCATCTTCAGTCAGCAATTCCTCTTTACGCGTGCCTGAACGGTTGATGTTGATAGCGGGGAACACACGCTTCTCGGCAATACGGCGATCAAGGTGGATCTCCATGTTGCCAGTGCCTTTGAATTCCTCGTAGATCACTTCGTCCATCTTCGACCCCGTATCGACAAGAGCCGTCGCAAGAATCGTCAGGCTGCCGCCCTCTTCGATGTTGCGTGCAGCACCGAAGAAGCGCTTCGGACGATGCAGTGCGTTGGCATCCACACCACCGGTGAGGACCTTGCCGGAGCTAGGTACGACGGTGTTGTATGCGCGCGCGAGACGCGTGATCGAGTCGAGCAGGATAACGACGTCGCGCTTGTGCTCGACGAGACGCTTGGCCTTCTCGATAACCATATCCGCAACCTGAACATGGCGGCTGGCCGGCTCATCAAACGTCGATGAGACAACTTCGCCACGCACGGTACGCGTCATTTCGGTGACTTCCTCCGGCCGCTCATCAATGAGCAATACCATAAGGTCGACTTCAGGGTTGTTCGCGCAGATCGCCGAGGCGATGTTCTGCAGCAGCATCGTCTTACCCGCCTTCGGCGGCGATACGATGAGGCCACGCTGGCCTTTACCGATCGGCGCGACCATGTCGATGATGCGTGCCGTGAGGTCTTCGGTACTGCCGTTACCCTGCTCAAGGACCAGGCGGTCCTTCGGGAACAGCGGCGTCAGGTTTTCAAACAAAACCTTGGTGCGTGCATTCTCGGGAGCATCGTGGTTGATTTGACCAACCTTGAGCAGCGCGAAGTAACGCTCACCCTCTTTCGGCGGACGAATCAGGCCCGATACTGTGTCACCAGTACGCAGGTTGAATCGACGGATCTGGCTGGGGCTGACATAAATATCGTCGGGCCCGGCAAGATACGAACTGTCCGAAGAGCGCAGAAAACCAAAGCCGTCCTGGAGGATTTCCAGGACACCATCACCGTAAATATCTTCGCCCAGGGCGGCATGCGCCTTGAGAACCGAGAAGATGATGTCCTGTTTGCGCGAACGCGCAATGTTCTCGACGCCGAGCGATTCGCCGAGTTCAACAAGCGCGGCGGCCGGACGGGTTTTGAGTTCCGTCAGGTTCATCACGTTCTTGCTGGCCTCGAGCTGCTCGGGCGGAATGACCTCGAGACTTCCTTCCTCGTCGTCCGGATACATATCAGGTGACGGCCGACGGCGCCTGCGGCGATTCGGATTCCCCTTCCCTTTGTTGCCCGACTTATTTACCGGGCGAGTTTTATTTGAAGTACCCAAGTACCCTCTCACAGATTAGTGTCCAGAAACTCTTCGAGCTGACGCAAAGGCATCGCGCCCATCAATTGCGCCTGTACGGCGCCATCCTTAAACAGAATTAAGGTAGGAATGCTGCGGATACCGAACTTCTGGGCGACATTCGGATTCTCGTCGACATTGAGCTTGACGACATCAAGCTTGTCTTCGTATTTTCCCGCAACTTCATCAAGCAGTGGCGCAATCATTTTGCACGGACCACACCATTCGGCCCAAAAGTCGAGCAGCACTGCTTTGCTGTTTTGTAAAACATCGGCATCAAATGCCGCATCTGAGGTGTGCACAATCTTGTCGCTCACCGGCTAACTCCTCTAAAATAAAGTCTAGTTTGAGTGTGAAATTGCCCGTTACAAAGCGGAGCTTAAAAACGAGCATTTCGAAAACGGGTGACGCTGCCTTGTCTATCAGGCAATATGTCGCAGCTTTACGGCCGATGGATTCCGGTTATTTGCCGGTTAATATCTGGATCGATGAAAAGCGAAACTGGCGGGTGCGACGAGTGTCGCGTCGAATTAGGGCCAATTTGAACGTTTCGCGAGCCATTTTGCAAGCCTTTGACACATATTTTCTGGTTCTAATTTTATGTCTGAAAACCATCTGAGCGACCTCAGATTCGACTCTCTTGACCTCCACGAATCCATTCTCGCGGGTATTCGCGACTCGGGCTTCGAGTTCTGTACTCCTATCCAGGCCAATACGCTCCCGATCGCGCTGAAGCCAAGCGACGTCGCAGGGCAGGCACAGACCGGTACCGGCAAGACCGCCGCGTTCCTGATTGCCGCCTATCAGCGCCTGATGACGAGCGAAGTGGATACCGGCGAAACCCGGCAGCCGCGCGTATTTGTCCTGGCGCCAACGCGTGAGCTCGCGGTCCAGATCGCCAATGACGCCGAAATGCTCGGCAAACACACCGGGCTCAGGATCGGGCTTGCCTATGGCGGCACCGACTACGACAAGCAGCGCAAGATACTCAAGGATGGCGTCGATCTGCTGATCGGCACGCCGGGTCGTATTATCGATTACTACAAGCAGGGTGTGTTCAAACTGGACCATGTGCAGGTGGCCATCCTCGACGAAGCAGATCGCATGTTCGACCTCGGCTTTATCAAGGACATTCGCTACCTGCTGCGCCGCCTGCCGGCACCCGATCAGCGCCTCAACATGCTGTTCTCGGCGACGCTGTCACAACGGGTCATGGAACTTGCCTACGAGCACATGAATGAGCCCGAGCTGATTCGCATCGAACCCGACAAGGTCACAGCCGACCGTGTTCGGCAGGCAATTTACTACCCCGCCAACGAGGACAAGCTTCCGCTCCTGATCGGCCTGGTGCGCGAGATCGGCGAAGTCCGCATCATGATCTTCGTCAACATGAAGCGCGATGCAGAGAAAGTGGGTGACTACCTGGCAGCGAACGGCATTCAGGCCGCCGTCATTTCGGGCGACGTACCGCAGAAAAAGCGTTTGCGCATGCTGATGCAGTTCCAGAACGGCGAACTGCCGGTATTGATCGGCACTGATGTGGCCTCACGCGGGCTGCATATTCCTGACGTCGAATACGTTATCAATTTCGATTTGCCGCAGGACGCAGAAGACTATGTACACCGTATTGGTCGTACGGCACGCGCTGGCGCATCGGGCAACGCCCTGAGCATGGCCTGTGAAACGTATGCTGTGTCGTTGCCGGAAATCGAGTCCTACATCGGCCACAAGATTCCGTTTGCGAATTACGACCCCTCGGATTTACCGGAAATCATCAAACCGAAACCGCGTCCGCGCAAACCCCGGGGTGGCGGCCCGAGGCGGCGGCCCGGCGGCGGTGAACACAACAAGCATCCGGGCAAGCATCGGCGCCGCAAGTAGCGGCGCGTGTCGCGCCTAACGGCGTTCCAGCAGGTCTTTTACTCCCTCGACACCCCGGAAATCCGAGCCGCGTTTGGGCGGCTCTGTCGTGTCGGGCCGTGTCACCGTGACCAGCATGTCGATGCCATACTCGGCGGCGCTGTGCAGTACGGGTTGACTGTCATCCACAAACAACGTCGTTGCGGCATCGAAACCCGCATCCTCCTGTAACGCCTCCCAGAAAGACTGCGATTCCTTTGCGTGGCCGTAAGTATGCGAGCTGTGGAGCCCATCAAAATAGTCTGCCAGCCCGGTCACTGCATCTTTGAGATTCAGCGTGTCCGGGTGCGAGTTCGTGACGAGCAGCACGCGAATGTCCTGCGCGTGGACCGCTCGCAAGAAATCGAGGGCACCCGGCAGATAGCCGATGCGATGCGTCACGTCATGGTGAATCTTGACCACATCGATGCCAAGCCGGTCGTTCCAGTGATCCAGGCAGTACCACTCCAGGTTACCCTGCACGGCCGCGTACTTCTCGAACAGGAGATCGCGCGCCTCTTCGAATGACATTCCATTTGCCACTGCGTAGCGCCGCGGCACGAGGTCCTTCCAGATGTAGCTGTCGTACGCGAGATCGAGAATAGTCCCGTCCATATCAAGCATGAGCGTTTCACATCGCTCGAGTGCGGTTTGCGGATCAATATTCATTGTTATACTGCGCGCCCGGTTTGCCTGCAGGAACAGGACATGGATCTAAAGTCACTCGTTGAACCCGTTGTTGCGCTGGCCGAGGATGCTGGCCGCGCCATCCTTGCAGTCTACTCGACCGATTTTGAGGTGCAAAGCAAGGACGACGAGTCCCCACTGACCCAGGCAGACCTCGCATCGCATCGCTGGATCGATGCCGGCCTCAGATCTCTGACGCCCGACATTCCCATCATCTCCGAGGAGTCGGGCTTACCCGCATTTGAAGAGCGTGGCCAGTGGCAGCGCTACTGGCTCATCGACCCGCTTGATGGCACCAAGGAGTTCGTCAACCGCAACGATGAATTTACCGTCAACATTGCACTTATCGACAATCACCGCCCGGTTCTTGGCGTGGTGCATGTGCCCGTTTTCAACAAGACCTACGTGGGATGCGAAGGCGTCGGTGCACAGCGACGTCATGGCAACGAGGAACCGCAAACCATCCGGGTCGCGCGCGCCAGCGGCTCGCCGGCGCGCGTGGTGGGCAGCCGATCCCATCGTGGTGCGAGCCTGGATGCCTACCTCGAAAACATGGGCGATTACGACATGGTTCCCATGGGAAGCTCACTGAAATTCTGCGTGGTTGCAGAAGGCGGTGCCGACCTCTATCCGCGGCTTGGACCGACGTCAGAATGGGACACGGCTGCTGCCCAGGCTGTTGTGGAACAGGCGGGAGGAAGCGTTGTCACGCTTGACGGCAAGCCCATGAAATATAACGCTAAAGAAGACATTCTGAACCCTCACTTTTTTGTGATTGGCGCCACCGATCGGAACTGGTTGGCACTACTGCCTGACAGCGAGTAGCATCACTGTATGTCCGATAAGATCGACACAGAATCGTTTGCAGAACTTGAGCGACTGCGTGAGCTCAGGGTTAGCCATCGAGATCTCGATTACCTGATCGATCGTCTGCAGGAAGACCCCATGGTGGACCAGCTACGCATCCGCCGGCTCAAGAAACGCAAGCTACTCCTTAAGGACATGATCGCCGTGCTTGAGAGCGAACTGATTCCGGACATGGATGCCTGAACGCGCCGACCTAGATTTCTCTCTGTCGCCACAGTAAGAACAGCCCTGGTATCACGACCAGCGTCAGCAAGGTCGCGCTAACCATCCCGCCGATCATCGGTGCTGCGATACGCCGCATAACTTCGGATCCGGCACCACCACCCAGCATAATCGGCAGCAGACCCGCAATGATTGTCGCTACCGTCATCATGATTGGCCGCACGCGAAGCAATGCTCCGTCGCGCACCGCCTCTTGCACATCTTTGATCGCAAGCGCACGCCCTTCGGCTTCAGCCGTTGTTTTGTGCTCCCGAATCGCCTGGTTCAGATACACCAGCATGATGACCCCGATTTCGACCGCGACACCGGCCAACGCGATAAACCCTACGCCGACGGCGACTGACAGGTCGTAGCCAAGCAGATACAGCAGCCAAAGCCCGCCGATCAGTGCCAGCGGCAGGGTCCCAATGATAATCGCGACCTCGGCGAAGCGCCTGAAATTCAGGTACAGCAGCAGCAGAATAATCGCGAGAGTGACTGGTCCGACGACGGCGAGTCGCTCTTTGGCGCGCACCATGTACTCGTATTGCCCCGACCAAGCCAGCGAGTAACCTGCCGGCAAGTCTACAAAATCCCTGACGACCTGCTGCGCTTCGACCACGTACGAGCCAAGGTCTCGACCGGCGATATCAACATAGGTCCAGCCATTAAGCCGGGCGTTTTCGCTCTTGATGAGGGGTGGGCCATCCACAACCTTTACATCCGCGACGTCGGCCAGGGCGATACGCGCCCCCTGCGGCGTTACGATCGGGAGCATCTTGAGTTGCTCGACAGAATCCCGCACCCGTTGTGGGTAACGAATGTTGATCGGATAGCGTTCCAGCCCTTCCACGGTTTGTGCGACATTCATACCGCCGACAGCCGAACGGACAATATCCTGCACATCGTTGATGTTCAGCCCGAACCTCGATGCACGCTTGCGATCAATATCGACATCAACGTAACGCCCACCAGCAACCCGCTCCGAATACACCGAGGCCGTGCCATCAACATTGGCCAGCACCCGTTCGAGATCCTGGCCAATGCGCTCAATGACCTCGAGATCCGGACCCGCTACCTTGATGCCAACCGGCGTCTTGATGCCCGTGGCCAGCATGTCAATGCGCGTCTTGATCGGCATGACCCACGCGTTGGTCAGGCCCGTGTATTTGACGACACGATCGAGTTCGGCACGCAATCGTTCTGGCGTCATGCCCTCGCGCCATTCCTCGCGGGGCTTAAGTTGTATGACGGTCTCGATCATCGTGAGCGGCGCCGGGTCGGTCGCCGTTTCTGCACGCCCGATCTTGCCGAAGACGCGCTTCACCTCGGGAACCTCGAGTATCATTTTGTCAGTGTTCTGCAGGATCTCCCGCGCTTTGTCGATCGATACACCTGGATAGGTCGTCGGCATGTACATGAGGTCGCCTTCATCCAATGGCGGCATGAACTCAGAACCCAGCTGTGTTGCTGGCCACAGTCCTACGATGAGGATGACGGCAGCAAGCGCCAGCGTCCCTTTGGGAAACCTTATTACTGATTCGATGATCGGCCGGTAGGCTGTAATCAGTACCCGGTTAATCGGATTTCTGTGCTCGGGCGTTACATGGCCGCGGATAAAGTAGCCCATGAGGACCGGCACCAGCGTAATTGAAAGACAAGCCGCCGCCGCCATGGCGTAAGTCTTGGTGTACGCCAGCGGTGCAAAAAGGCGTCCCTCCTGCGCTTCCAGCGTAAAGACGGGCAGAAAGCTGAGTGTGATGATCAGCAGCGAGAAGAATAGTGGTGACCCGACTTCCGTTGCAGCGTCACGCATGATGCGCCAGCGATTCTCATCAGTCAGCGGTTCTTTCTCGATGTGTTTGTGGACGTTCTCGATCATGACGATCGCAGCGTCCACCATGGCGCCGATGGCAATCGCGATACCGCCTAGCGACATTATGTTGGCGTTGATGCCCTGCATCTTCATTACGATAAAGGCAGCGAGAATTCCGACCGGAAGACTCAGGATGACGACTACTGATGAGCGCAGGTGAAAGAGAAAAACCGCGCACACCAGTGCGACTACGAGAAATTCCTCGATCAACTTACGTTGCAGCGTCTCCACCGCCCGCTCAATCAGGTCCGATCGATCGTAGGTTGTAACGATCTCCACGCCGTCAGGAAGGCTGCGCTGCAGGTCGGTCAGGCGTTCCTTGACACCATTAATCGTGCTGAGCGCATTTTCACCCCAACGCATGACAACGACGCCGCCAACGACCTCGCCCTCACCATCCAGATCCGCTATGCCACGGCGCATTTGGGGGCCAAGACGAATTTCCGCGACATCGGACAACAACAGGGGCGTGCCCTGTTGATTAACACCGAGTGGTATGTCCTCAAGATCATCGACACCCTGGATGTAACCCGTCGCCCGGACCATGTACTCGGCTTCACCCATCTCAATCACGGAACCACCAGATTCCTGGTTGCCGTTCTGGATCGCCGTCTTGAGCTTCGCCAGCGGAATACCAAAGGCGCGCAGCTTGTCCGGATCGACCACAACCTGGTACTGGCGCACCATGCCGCCGATCGTCGCAACCTCGGCCACACCCGGCACCGTCTGCAACTCATACTTCAGGAACCAGTCCTGCAGGCTGCGAAGTTCAGCAAGATCATGCTGTCCTGTGCGATCGACAAGTGCGTATTCAAATACCCAGCCGACGCCCGTCGCATCCGGTCCAAGTGCAGGCCTGGCATTGTCTGGCAACTGGCCGGCTACCTGGCTGAGATACTCCAGGACGCGGGAACGAGCCCAGTAAAGATCCGTTCCATCCTCAAAAATCACGTAGACGAATGAGTCGCCAAAGAAAGAATAGCCGCGAACCGTCGTTGCTTTTGGCACCGAGAGCATCGCCGTTGTCAGCGGGTACGTCACCTGGTCTTCTACGACCTGTGGTGCCTGGCCAGGAAACGATGTCTTGATAATGACCTGCACATCAGACAGGTCCGGAAGCGCATCGACCGGCGTATGGCGCAACGAGTAGAGTCCCCAGCTGGTGGTCAGCAGGGTCAGGACCAGAACCAGAAAGCGATTATCTATCGACCAGCGGATAATTCCGGCGATCATTGCGACGTTCCCATGTCATGCTGGCTATGATCGACGGGCGCATCTTCCTGCATCTGGTGCTCGTTGCTGTCCATGGGCGCTTTCTTGTCCATGCGTTCCAGCGCTACCTCGATGTTTGACTCAGAGTCGATCAGGAACTGTCCTGATGCAACGACCCGGTCACCCTCGGCAAGACCCTGGCGAATCGCGATTCTGTCTCCCGATTCGATGCCAATCTTGACGGGTTGCGAGCGAAATCGGCCCTCTGGCAACGCAAGTACGACTCGGTTCATTGAGCCGCCGCGAATCAATGCTTCGCGTGGAATATGGACGACTTCCCCAAAACCTTTGGCATGGATCGTGACCCGCGCAAACATGTTCGGTCGTAGCGTTACACCTTCGTTGTCGAACCGTAGCCGCACTTTGAGCGTGCGCGTTTTCGGGTCCAGTTCCGGGTATACGTAATCGACCGTGCCGCGCAGGGGCTGTCCGGGCAGGTAATCGAGTTCCACAGTGGCCATCTGGCCGGGTTCGACCCATGCCGATTGCCGTTCGAATACTTCAGCGAGCACCCAGACACGATCGAGTCGGGCCACGGACATGACCTCGGTCGCAGGCGTGACGAAGATGCCTTCTCGCACACCGAGATGCGCTATCACGCCGTCCGACTCCGCGTAGACACGAACGCGCTGGCTCGCCTCACGCTCCTTTTCAAGCCGTCGGACTTGACTGTCAGTAACGCCAAGCGCTGCCAGGCGGTCGCGGGATGCGTTTCTAAGCACCGTATTGTTGCTGGCGACTGCTGCAAGGTATTCCTGTTGCGCGTTCACCAGGGTCGGCGAATACAGCTCGAACAGCAGCTGCCCCTTCACGACGGGATCGCCTGTAGCGGTAGTGGCGAGTTTTTCTATCCACCCGTCAACCCGCGTATGAACATGCTGCACGGTATCCTCATCGTAGTCGACGTAGCCGACGGTCTCGATACGCCGCGACAATTCGCCGCGCTCAGCTTTTACGGTGCGTACGCCCAGATTGTTGACGATCGTGGGATCTATGGTGACGACACCGGGTTGACCGTCAACGTCGTCCGCATAGACGGGTACCAGGTCCATTCCCATTGGTGATTTTCCTGGCTCGTCGCGCCGGTAGTTCGGGTCCATCGGCGCAACCCAATAGAGGATTTCGTTTGCGGCCGTTTCGCCAGATTCCGTGGTCAGTTGTGGAGACCAGGTGCGCCCCAGGAAGACGCCAACAAGCAGTATGACGACCGCAACCATGGCAAGAATAGTGTTCTTCTTCATTGTTCCAACCCTCCCAGGTTTGCCAACTTCGCGTAACTCTGCGAGCGCTGCACCTGCAGGCGAATGTGTTCGAGTCGAGCATTCAGATCGTCGATATAACCGTGCATGACATCGGAGAAATCACCGTTGTCACTTTGATACGCGAGCAGCGCGGCCTGAACCTGACCCGTCGATTGTTCGAGTATCTGTGTCTCGTAGAGCGTGAGCCTCTGTGTCAGATCGTTCCAGCGGGCAAACTCAGCATCAAGCGCACTCCTCAATCGCGCTGTGACCTCCGCCTGTGACTGACGCGCCGCACTGCGATCCCCCAGTGCCGCGGCAAGTTTTCGATCCTGGCGATTCTTGCCGAAGAACGGCAAGTCGACCGACACGGACAGGCTGACAAAGTCGGATCGCGGCGTTCCGTCGGGGAGGAATCCATCCCGGTACCCGTAGCCGACATCAAGCGCCCACCCTGGTTTCTTTTGCTCCTCAGCGATACTCACCGCCGCTTGCTGCGCAGCCACACCGGCTTCGGCAGCAGCGATCGACGGATGTATCGCGAGGTTCGCTCTCAGATCCTCGAGTGGCGGCAACCTCTCCCATCCAGGGAGCTTCATGGCAACCGGTCGATAGGCATCCTGCCCCAGCCAGCGCGACAGTTCGGCCTGCGCTTCCGACTTTGCCAGATTCGTTTTGATAAGCCGATCGTCAAGGCGACTCAGTTCGAGCTCTGCACGCAAGACGTCATACTGGGATTTTCTCCCCACGGCATACATAGATCGCGTAATCGTTACCAGGTCGGCAAAGAATGGCCGTGACTCGCGCATGAGTTCCCAGGCCCGTTGCGCGTAAAAAGCGTCAAGCCAGGCAATGCGGACCGCCGCCAGAACATCTCGGCTGCGCGCGCCGGCACCCTGGCTGAACACCTCTGCCTGGGCACGCATTTTTTCCGTCCCCTGCGCGCGTGCCCGCGGAAAAGCCTGCCGTAGGCCCAGTTGCGCCTGCGTCATGCCCTCGGTCGAAAAACTGCCACCGCTGATCGGGTAGTTGCCAAGGCCAACTCGCAGTACCGGGTCTGGCAGGCTGCCAGCGGCGATCGCTCGCTCCTGCATGGCCTCTGCCTGAGCCAACAGCGCCAGTTGGCCCGGTTCGCCGCCGCGAACCAGGTCCTCGGCTTCGGCAATGGTCAATGGCACACGTGGCTGCGCCATAGCCAAAGATGTCCACGGCAACAAGGCCATGAACGTGAGAATTACTATGTGGGCGGGTGTACGCCCGCAATAAACTGACATGAATCCAACTCCTGCGTGGAAAACCAAAAGGGTTTACGTTGCAGGTTTGGCTATTTCAGATAGACGCAGTAGAGATCGTACAGCGGAGGAAATTCATCCGGTGGATCGGGCGGTTGGGCAGACGCAACGACGTGTGTACGCACTGCGGCAAGGGCCTGGTAGAAAGACGGTGCCGGAAGGGCGACCAGGTCCGGTAAGTCATTGAGCTCGAGCGTGCCGGTACGGGCGTCGACGCTAACATCATCGAGTTGGCAGCATTCCGCCGCCTCAAGCTGGAGTTCGGGCGGGCAGCAATCATGTCCCTGCTCAACGACCTCAAGGGCCATCGTGCACGGCAAGATCGCAAAATTCAGGCAAACCACGAGCAAGAAAGCGCCTACCTGGCGTCGGCCGGGTAAGATCCAATTCTGTGCAAGTACCTGAGTCATCCGGTGTTTTTAGCCTTTTACGACCTCAAGAGCAAGGAAATTGCTCCGATTTCGGAGAGCGGTCAGGCCGTCTGCCCGTTTTCCCCGGTGAGCATCAGCGACAGGATGCTGTGGCGAATTTCCTCGCCAAGAACGAGTCGTGCATCGGCTCCAATCGACTTGATGTCCTCGTCAAACTCGATGGCACCTTCCGCATTGCGCCGCAATACGTCTTGGTCGTGGAGCGTCTTGATGAAATCGTGGAACAGCGATTTGTTGAAAAAATCGGGAGAATGCAGGCCATAGATCATCGAAAGCCGTTCCGCACTCTGCTGACACATGGTCTCCAGGCGGCTACGCGACAACGTACCCGATCCATGGCCGACCAGGATCGCGATGACCAGGTAGAAGCGCTGTAGCATCGGCACCATGGACTCGCCCAGCATCAGCAACTGGAAGGCCTTTGCCGACCCGGCGGGCGGCCTGACCAGCGTCTTCTTGCGTTTGCCGTAGCTCAGGATGCCGAGGTCGTTAAGGGACCTGATCGCTTCGGTCGTAACCTCGTCCACTTCCTCGATGTCCCACTTGAGAAACAGCTCCTTCTTCATGAACGGGTAGATCAGGCGAATCAGGCGTTGCAGTTCTACATGCTCGAGTTCCTGCCCCTGGATAAAACAGCAGGCAACCGAAGCTGGCACAGACAACAGATGCAGAATGTTGTTACGAAAGTAAGTCATGAGCACGGCCGTGTGCTCTTCCATGCGGATAACGGCGCCCATGGGGTGTGAGCTGCGGGTGATGACATCGAGCTTCTCGCCGTGCTCGATGATCTCGTCGGGACTCCAGTCGGGCGTCGTGACAAGATCCGAATAGTTGAAGCGTCGCAGCAGGTCGAGACTAAGCTGCAACTGTCTGCGTAGCTCAACAACACCGATCGTCTGCTTAGGTGTCGCCAGCAACACGTAGGCCAGCAAGCTGATCGGTGTCACCGCAGCCGCCGAATTGATGTTTTCCATGATCTGGCCGCCGACATTATCAACAATGCCTGCAAGCCATGGCGGCCTCTCGCCATTCTCAGGCTCGTAGTTTCGCCAGTCGGGGTGCGCACTATCCAGGATAGGCTCGAGCTCGATGGGCTCACCAATATTTACGCTGACCTTGCCGAAATGATCGCGCAATGACTTGATAGACCGAATCAGGCCGAATATAGATTCTTTCTGTTTCTCTGCGCCGCCAAGTTCACTGATAAAAGCGTCACCTTCAATCAGTTTCTCGTAACCAAAGTAGATTGGCACGAAGACGATCGGCCGCTGCGGATTCTTAACATACGAATTAATCGTCATGACAAGCATGCCGCCTTTCGGCTGCAACAGCCGCCCGGTGCGGCTGCGCCCACCCTCGATGAAGTACTCCATCGAGTAGCCCTTACCCAGCACCTGCTGGATATAAGAATCGAACACGGTTGCGTAGAGCCGATTACCCTTGAAACTGCGCCGCAGGAAAAACGCACCACCCCGACGCAAAATGCCGCCGACTATAGGCAGGTTGAGATTGATGCCCGCGGCGATGTGAGGAAGATGCAGGCCCTGCGTATACGTCACGTATCCCAGCAGCAAATAGTCGATATGACTGCGGTGACAAGGCGCATAGATAACCTCTTTATCCTTGGCGACTTCGTGGAGCTTCTCCATATGGTTGAGCTCGATACCGTCGTAGATTTTGCTCCACAACCATCGCAGCAGGCGCTGCATCACGCGAATGGTTGGGTAGGAAATGTCGGCAGCGATCTCGAGCGCGTATTTTTCTGCCTTACGCCGGGCCACTTCCTGCTTGCGATAGTCATCGCCACTTTCCGCCAGAATTGCCTGCCGTACTGTCGGCGACCGCAATACGTCACGGATCAGGGTACGACGATGGGAAAGGTCAGGACCGACAGTCGCAACCCGGCGCTGGCGGAAGTGCGTACGCAGGACGCGAGATGCCTTGCGATATGCAATCGCGAGCTCATCGTCCTCTGCACCGATAGACCGCAATGGCAAAGCATGACTGAAACGCAGCAACGTATTTCGGCCATGCAGAATCGTGGCGAAAAACTTGCGTGTCCGGCCGATAACATCCCAGTTTTCCGAGAACAGCAATTTGAGCAAGGAGCGTTCTTTTTCGGGGGAGCGACCCCAGTAGATGGCTACCGGAATCAGCAGCAGATCCTCGTCGCCTTCGTGAGCGGCTTCCACCAGGCGTTTGAGCCTCTGTGAGCCTGTCTTGCGGGGCCGCCGAAACCAGAAGCCTTTCATGCGGCGCAAGACGATAAAACGACGATACTCGCGAATGCCACAGAACTCGAATGGCTCCGTCGGAGACGGCATGCCATGCTGTGCTGCAGCCCGCTCGAGCGCCAGGACGTCGGCAAGTCCGCCCGACTCCAGGACATAGCAAACCTTGGCATCGGGGCTGCTTATCAGCTCAGCGGGGACGTCAGGCTGGACTTCCGGGCGCGCCCAGATGGAGAACACCTTGCCTGCCAGCCAATAGAGCGGGCGAAAAAATAAGCCTGCGATGTTCATGGCCGACAAGTCTACCCAAAAGATTGCATCAGCAGGCCGTTGACATTTCAAAAAAAGAGGGGCTCGAAATCTCTTTTCTGTGACGTGCCCGCCCTGCTCGTCCTGTCTGCCGAGGCGCTATAATCGCTGCATGAATTCTCGACTGGCTGCATTGGCAGCATTACTCATCTGCGCGCCTGCTCTCGGGGATGACGCCGTTTTCATCCAGGTGCTGGGCATCGCACAGGATGCAGGCTACCCGCAGACCCGTTGCTATGAACCACACTGCATGCGCGCGTGGGAGAACCCCGAACTGCGCCGCAAGGCGAGCTCCATCGCGGTTGTTGACCAGGCCCACAAGGCCAAGTACCTGTTCGACGCGACACCTGACATGCGGGAGCAACTCTACGACCTGCATCGTACCGCGCCCGACGATGAATACCGTCTCGACGGCGTGTTCCTGACGCACGGGCACATGGGCCACTACACCGGTCTCATGCACATCGGGCGAGAGGCCGTCGGCGCTTCCGACATTCCGGTTTACGCGATGCCACGCATGCATATGTTTCTGTCAAGCAACGGGCCATGGGACCAACTCGTGCGCCTTGAGAATATCGAGCTGCATGCCATTGAGGATGGCCGTCCCGTTAAGCTGAGCTCAAAGGTGACTGTCACTCCGTTCCTGGTGCCGCATCGGGACGAGTACACAGAGACCGTCGGCTATCGAATCGATGGGCCCAACCGCTCCGCCGTATTTATCCCCGATATCGACAAATGGGAAATGTGGGAGTCGGATATTCGCGGAGTCGTGCGCGGTGTGGATTACGCGCTGATCGACGCGACCTTCTTTAAAGACGGCGAACTGGGCGGCCGCGACATGAGCAGGATCAAACACCCGTTCGTCACCGAAAGCATGGATTTGCTGGAGGGGTTAAGCAAAGAAGAAAGGGCTCGTGTGATATTCATTCACATGAATCACACGAACCCTTTGCTTATCGACGGCAGCCCGGAACAGGCTACCGTGGAAAGGCGAGGCTTCCGCTACGCTCGCGAAGGCCTGCGCCTGGACCTCTAGTTGTTGTCTGCTTCGTCCAGCGCCGCGTCGATTGCTTCTTTCTTTTCTTCCAGCAGGTCACCAACTTCGGCGGCCTTGTCCTGCGCCTGGTTCATCGCATCGGCAGCGGCCGCGCCCACGCTTTCAGCGCTTTCTTCGATAGCATCAGCCGCGGTTTCCATAGAGTCGGCTGCAGCGTCCATAGCCGATCCGGCAGCTTCCTCTACCTGTTCAACAGCTTCCGTGACCGCAGATTCGCCAGCATCGTCAGACTTGCCGCCGCCGCAACCCATGACCACAAGGCTCAATGCCAAAATCCAGTATTTCATCTTTATCTCTCCATCCTATAGTTCAACGAATCAGTGTAGATAAGAATTGATGCAGGTAGGCGTTTATCTCATCAATATTCCCTGTCAGCCGGTGATCGCCATCCACAAGATGTAACGTCGCGCTACACGCGCGTGCGTAACGAATGCTGTTCTCAACAGGCACAATGTCATCATGCCAGCCATGCACAATGGTGATGGGTATAGCCGGCGGCTCCGGCGTCAGCTCCTCGTACCCCTCCATGAAGTACGCCGGAGCAAGGACAAAGAGCCCAATTGCACCAACCTGACCCGCCGCAGCTGTCGCTACATGCCCGCCCATACTGGAGCCGATCAGAACAATCTGGTCATCAATACGCGCACATTCGCGCACGCACTTCTCAACACGTTCGGTCGGATCGGCAATTCCCTGGTAATCGATGCTATCGATCGAGCATCCCAGCTCTTTGACCTGCTCACCCATCGCACGAATCTTCGTGCCCCAGGGGCCGCTCTCCTGGCCGTGCGAGAAAATGATCGTTGTCATACGAGTATTCCGTCTCCAGTGTCACACAGTTCTTCGATATGGCGGACCAACAACCAATCCCGATCCTGCCCCCAGAAAACATCATTCCCAAGCCGCATCGTCGGCACACCCCAGGACCCCGATTCCATCATCGACGCGCGGTTCGCCTCGATCGGTTCGCGCCAGTCATCCGACGCCATCGCCGCCAGCACATCGGGCCAGAAGAGACCCGTTCGTCCGGTGACTTTGCGCATCCCCTTGTCGGTCGCAACATCCACCGCTTCACTCCAGATTGCTGTGCCTGCGTTCAACAGGAATTCGCGACCTTTATGCTCCGACTCGGCGTACTGAAAAACCGCCAGGCAGCGCTCCACTCCCGCACCGATCGGATCGGCCATCTTGCCGTAGGGGACTCCCAGGCGCTCAGCTTCACGGCTTGTGTCCGTGGCGATGTACAGCAACTTCGAACGGGGCACCTGCATGCCACGCATGACCATTGGCAATACCGGCCGCAACCTGAGATCAAGGCCGAAAGCGTCAGCAATGGCATAAACGCGTTGCAGCGCGAGATAGGAATATGGGCTGCGAATCGAATGGAAGAATTCGAGCTGTGGAAGAGACTTTGCTGCGGTGGGCGGTTTAACCGGCAATGAAACCTGCATGGTCTGCCGCAACGAAGCCAGTCTGCCACTTCCACCGTCTTTGGTTGCACCGAGTTCATTGAGTCGCTCGACAAGGTAGTGGAGCCGGTCTACACCCCAGTACCATTCGCCCGCGTAATGCAACATTGCACTGTTGTAATGGCCGAGGCGTTTCTGGAGCTTTTGTGACTCTGCAATTTCGCGATCCGCAGCGCCCTTTTCCCCCGTATCCGATCGCCGTGCAGCGGCTTCAGTGTCGCCGCGCCAGTAGACTCCCAGAACCTCACGAAACTGTTCAAGGAAATCCGGCGAACGGGCGTAGGACGCCAGCTCGTCAAGCAGCCCCCGTCGATGCTCAACGGGCGGTGCCGCGCCGCGGTCGAGAAACGGAATACCCAATTCGAGCGCAAGGCGGCGTGCATCGACCGCTGCATACTCGGACAGCATTTCCGGCGCCGGCTGATACTCGTCGCCACGCGCCTGCGACAGGTAGACCTTAAGTTCGATCTCGAAATGCGCCTGCAATTCCGGCAGGTAATGTGCCAGCAGGTAGGAGTAGGGATCATCCAGTTGCAGAAAAGCCGATACCGCGTGCGTCGAGCCGGTCAACTTACGTCGCAGTTCGCGTGATGTACGCTGCAGGCGTCGCACGCCCGGGCTCAGCACCGCGCTAAGAAAATGCGACCGCGCTTTACGTTTGATGCTCAATCTTCGTCCCATGCAGAAGATGGCTTCCACAGCAACTCATCGAGATCAGGTTGCCAACGGTATTTCTGCATATCCACTTTGCCTCGCAACATTACAACACCTTCGTCCGCGAGGCGGTCCCTTTGAGTTCGATACGCGCGGCTATCCGGATCAAAAGCGCTCCTTCCGGACGATGTAATCACACGATGCCACGGCAACTCCAGGTCCTTTGGCGAGTGGCGCAATGCATAGCCCACCTGGCGGGCACCGCGCGGTATACCAGCGATCTCAGCTACCTGACCGTAGTTGGCAACACTACCACGGGGGATATCCTGGATCGTCTCCCAGATGCGGCGCATGCGGGTCTCGCGATCCATCAGGAGCGGCTTAGCCCCAGTCGTGCCTGAATCTCGCGGCGCGCGTCCGACAGCACGGTGTCCCGATCGAGCGAGTCCAGGATTTCCTTGACGACTTTCTTGGGGCCGCCCTCGCCCCACGACTTGCCTTCGGCGAGGTACTTGCCGGCGGCCTGCCCGACCAGGTAGGTGCTGTAGTAAGCAATGGCGCCCTGCGCACCCGCCGTGAGGATCGTCGATAGCCCAAGCGTTCCGACCTTCAGCGCACTGGAGACGAGGTGCAATGCCCAGACGGTAGTCATGAGTGCAGCGGACTCGGCGACGATCACGCGCACAATAGACCCCGCCTCTTTGCGACTTAGCGGCAGGTCGTAAACACGCGACAGGTGCACCACCATGCCGACATCGATAAACGCAGCCGCGAACAGGTCTGCAACCGGAACCGGGTTCAGTGCAACGGCAATCCCCTTGCCAACGCAGTAGGTTCGTACCATTCGGTCACCCAGCTCCTGGCGAGCCACCAGGATCCGTCGTCCGACCTGGTCGGATAGGTCTGCCGCGAACAGGCTCGCATTGAGTGCGGCGAGCGTTTTTCCTTCCGCCTCCAGGACATCCCAGAGTTTGACGCGCAGCGCGGCGACGTCAGGGACACGCGCCCTGTCCGTCAAGACTTCGTTGCCGTCCGAGCCCACTTCGACCAGGGTCTGCGGGCGTGGGTGCGCCGCAGCAACGATGACGTGATCGGGTTCTATGAGCCCTTCAGTCTTGCGGCGCACGGATGCCAGAAGCGCCTCGCATTCCTCCGCGGTGTACAGGTCCGACTTGTTCAATGCGATGAGAACCGGCCGCCCCTGGGCCAGAACAGCCTTTAACGCGTCCAGTTCCGTTTCCGTGATGTCACTGTCAATGACAAATATGACGAGGTCGGATCGTCCGGCAACCTCTCTGGCCAGTTCCTCGCGGTCTTCGCCTCCGGCCTCGTCAAGCCCGGGAGTGTCGATGAGGAAGACACCACCGGCTTTCACTTCCTCCCATGCCTGCATCGATGAAAAGCGTGTTTCGCCATGAATCGGACTGACGGAAAACCGCTCCTCACCGATTAACGCATTGAGCAGGGACGATTTGCCGGTGCTGACTCGACCAAAAACAGAGAGATGCAAATGGCCGTGCTCGATCTTGTCCAGCATGGCCTGCACCGCATCATAGTCATGCACCAGGGATTCGCGAACACCCGCAGGCAGCCGTGCATCGTGCACGAGTTCACGCAGGCTCTCGCGTGCGAGTCCAAGGTGGTCGGCGCCGGAGCTGCCGCGTGCCTCAGTCTGCTTTTTCGGCCAGGGCCATTTTGGCAACGCGGCGTACGCCCGCTTCCAGATGCTCACTGATTCCTTCCTCGAATTCCTTTGCAGCCACTTCGGGCAACAGCTCGCCATGGCGCGACAATGTGAGCACGAGGCTGCGGCCAAGTGCATCGAAAATCAATCCATACGCGACCGCATGGACAAGGCCCCCGGCCACGGTACCAATACCGGGGAACGCCTTGAGTCCGTTGCCCGCAACGGCAAGTGACAGGGGCAGTGCCCGTCCTACGCGACTCTGGCTCAGGGACAGGAACTCCTCGATGTCGAGATCGCGCGGCGCCGCGCCGTACAACTTGCAGAGCTGCTGCGTCATGGCAGTCCCGATGAAGCCCTGTATGACGATATCCGTACCCGGGCTGATCGCTGCCAATGCGCCAATGATCGCTTTGCGTGTCGAGCTGCGAATAACCTGCTCGGAGCGTTGCAGCCGGTATTCCCCTTCGGCCTCTGCAAGCCGCGCCGCGGCCATGCGAAATACAGCGCGTTCGCGCCGCACGTCCAGAGATGCGCCTTCCCGGGTGAGCAGACGATTGATCGCAACGACGAGTACGCCGATATCGGCAGGTCGTGTACGCCGTGTTCGAGTCTCATCGCCGCCGCTGCCCCGCTCTATAACGTCAACTTCGCCTCCGGCTGAGACGGCGACAACGTGATCACGATCGAGCTGGCCGCCAATGTCATCGATACGCTGAAGCAAGGTCTGCATGAGCACGGCCTGCTCCTCGGCCGTATAGCGATCCGCTTTATTGAGAACGATGACCAGCGGCTTGTCGAACTCGAGCAGCGACTTGATAGAAACAACCTCTGAGCGAGTGAGGTCGCTGTCGCATACAAAGAGGACCACATTCGCGCGCGTGGCTTCTTCGACCGCGATATTTGTAAGGCCCTCTTCATGACCACCAATACCGGGCACGTCCGTAAGGAGTATTTCTGCACCGCTGTCGTCGCGCCAACGATAGTGACGTATGTTGTGAGTCGAGCCGCCGACCACATCAACGACGACATTGGCTTCGGGCACCAGGGCCTTGATCAGGGAACTCTTGCCCGAACTGACTTCGCCAAAGAAGCAGAGGTGCACTGTGTCTTTGCGCGACGCGAGTTCCTTGAGCTCTGCCTGGGCATGGCTGACATCAATGCCAGCGGCCTCAGCTTCACGCAGCCGCGCTTCGATATCCGCCTGTGACAACGGCTCAGAGCTGAATTTCTTGTTCGGCGCGATTTGCCGACGGATTACCAGACGCCAGATCAGCCAGACTGCAGTGATAGCCAGCAACACCATGATGCCGACGTACGCGTAGAGCAAAATGGGGGGACCGGCCTTGAGCCGGTCCCAGACATTGAGTGCTGCTTCAGAAATGAACAGCAGCGCGCCCGTCGCGACGATAAAAACGAGCAGTATGACGACCGCAATCGCGACGCGAATGAATCGATCGAGTTTCATACGCGCAGATTACATCAATTGCGCCTCAATCCAGCGGTCGATCTTGCTTTCCAGCATCGATAATGGCATCGCCCCGTCCCGCAGAACCTCGGTGTGGAAGGCCTTGACGTCGAACTCGTCTCCGAGTCGTGCCTCGGCATCATCACGGATGGCGCGAATCTTGAGTTGCCCCACCTTGTAGGCCAGCGCCTGGCCCGGGATGGCCATGAAGCGCTCGGCCTCGGAGACAGCGCGGGCTTCGGCCACGGCCGAGTTCTCATACATGTAATCGAGAACCTGCTGCCGCGACCAACCCTTGGCATGAATGCCCGTGTCGACCACGAGTCGAATTGAGCGCCACAGTTCGGCGTTGAGACCACCGAAGTACTGGTACGGATCGGTGTATACACCAATCTCTTTTCCAAGCGACTCCGCATACAGCCCCCAGCCTTCGGAAAACGCCGTGAATCCACCAAAGCGGCGGAAGTTCGGCAGGTCCTCATTCTCACGCTGAATCATGATCTGGAAATGGTGCCCGGGGATTGCCTCATGCAGATACAGCGACTCCATAGCCCAATTCGGACGGGCGGACAGGTCGTAGGCATTCGCGTAGAAGACACCAGGCCGCGCGCCGTCAGGTGTGCCCGCCTGGTACGCACCGCCTGACGCAGATTTCTCACGAAATGGTTCCACCCGGCGTACCTCGAACTCCGTCTTCGGAAAAATCTCGAAGAGTTTTTCCGACAGGCCGGCAATGCGATCCGACATGTCCCGGTAACCCTGGATCAGTTGCTCGGGCTCGTCGAAGAAGAACTGCGGGTCAGTATTCATATACTCGAAGAACTCTTTGAGATCGCCCTCAAAGCCGACCTCCTCCATGACCGAGTGCATCTCGCCATGGATGCGAGCGACTTCGTTGAGTCCCACCTGGTGAACTTCGTCGGGCGTCATGTTCGTCGTCGTACGTAGACGAACCATGTACTCATACCAGGAATCTCCATTCGGCTGCGCGTATAGACCGACTGTCTCGCGGGCATTATCGAGATAGTCATCGCCAATAAAGTTGCTGATGCGCTGGTACGCCGGGACGATCGTGTTCATGATTTTGTCTTCGTATGCGGCCGTAAGGCGCTCGCGATCCTCTGCGCTGAAGTCTTCGGGCATATTTCGCACGGGCGTGTAGAAGTTACTGTCTTCAACATTGTCGACAACATGCGCGTCGATCTGCGGCTGCAACTTGGCCATGAGAATTCGCGGCTGCGTGATACCCGCCTGCATGCCTTCCTGCATATTGCTTACGATCTGATCGATGATCTCGGAGAAATCGTCCGCACGAGAAAGGAAGTCCTCGTAGTCTTTGACGGTCTTGAACGGGTGCGCGCTCGCTCCGCTCCCGAGCTGTACGAAGAAGTTGGTAATCGAATAAAACTGGTTGATTGGCTGCAGGTGGAAGGGAAACTGGTTACCCTCCAGCGACTGTTCGCGGTTAATGCGGAAGATGTCATAGCTCAGCTGATCCTGGTAGTCGAGCTGCGACCGGTCGATCTCCAGCAGTCGCTGCAGGAATTCCTCGTCCATCGCCTGGGCCGTCGCCCTGTACTCTGGGCTATTACTGTTAGCCATGCGATCGTTGTAACGGTAGTCACCAATAAACGTGGCGCTTAGCGGATTCAATTCGAGATCGCGCTCAAAATGCTCGTCGAACAGCGCGTGTAGCGCAGCGCCAGTATCGATAGTGTCGGTCGCAGCAGGCTCTTCGCTGCTGCACGCGGCAACAAGGCAAACGGCTGCCAGTACGGCTGAAAGTCGCAAGTTCATCTGGATTCCCCGGAGAATGATTGTTGATCTAGAGACCGTCGTGGCCCCGTTTCGTTCAGGCAATCATAAACTCAAGTTCACCCTGTGCAAAATTTGCCAGGTTTGCTGCCACGAATTCGAGCAGGGGGTAGCTACCATCCAGCTCACTGCCATTGACGGCGCCGTCTACCTGGCGCTGTCCTCGACGGACGGAGCAAACGCCGCGCTGCCGACGCGACAGCCTGTGGCTGAGAGGTGCAGCGTCAGCGAGATGGATTCGTCGCAAGCTGCTGGCTGGAATACGAGCAAGATCGTAATGGCGTGCTCTCTGTTTTCATTGCGTTTGCTGACGCCCGCATCGCATTCGACCATGAAGCTATCATTGGCGAAGGCTCCCAGCTCGTGCAGGTAATAGAAGTACGTAAGTATCTGAGCACGAACGCGGCGTGCGAGGTTTTTGTCACCTGGCTCGAACACGGCCCAACGCGCGGCGGCCGAAACGGTATTAATTATCCGCAGGCAGGTACGGCGGACCGGCAATCGCGCGAACTTGCGATGCCCTTCCCTGCCCCGCCCCATCGTCACCGATCCACTGACGCGGCATCGACCAGCTGGCCCACCGGCAATGACATTGAGACCCGCGCGATTCAGCAGGTGCGCGTCTTCGTCATTGATATCGACGGCAGGCAGCAAATGCCGGTGCAAGCCCATGCCTTGCTGGTCGAGGTCCTGCCATGGACCGTAAGTACGGTCCTGTTTGCAGAGCAGGCCCGCAATCGCCCCACCCGCCGGCCGCGCAATGTCGTCACTGCGACGCTTCAACATGCGCGGAAAGTAGCCAAACATGTTGGGACTCGCGTAGCCGAGGTCGCGAACGCCTCGTACGGCCTCCTCGGCATTCGTCCACTCATTGCGCGGATCGACCACCAACATCGCACACCGTTCGCGGCAATAGAGTTCAGCTGCCAGGATGGCCGCCGGACCTGTATCAATACCCTTGCCCGGCGGTGGCAGATAGAGAATGTCGAAGTTCTCGACCTGCTCGAGAGCAAACAGGCCGCTGCGATGTTTGCGCGAACCTACCAGGTCGTAGTCGGAAAGTTCGGTGCCATCGTTACCGGCCTGAATATGACTGACGTATGTGGAACCGATCCGCCCGCCAGCATCCATCGTGAGTTCGGGCCGATGCGATGGATAGGGATGTTCAACCCGCGCCAGGCTGGAAGTAAGCAATGCGTCACCGGCGAAGCGCTCATGCTCTTTTAGGTGCGACACTCTGCGAAACAACTCCTGGTCTTCGACAAGGCCCGTACCCGGATTGACCCGTTGCAGCGTCAGGTTAAACAAATCTTCATCGTCGTCGATACCGTCGTAGTCGACGGCGGCACGAATGAACTCGGTAGACCCGGGTTCGACCGCGCGCAACACCAGGGCGGAACCGCTCGCCGGCAGGCAGATCATGGAACCACGCGCATTGTTCGCCACGCGCACCACGTACAACTGCAGGCCACCGTGGTCGAAGAATTGTCGGACCGCAGGACCCAGGCTGGAGCGCGACCAGATGTCACCGAAACGGCGACGATAATCGCCAAAGCTCTTTACAAGGACAGGCGTATTTACAGGACCACGAAGCGCACGGCCAACGAAAGCGGCCGTGGTCTCTGGCGACACATCGATGGGCTGATCCATCGCTGCGATTTCTGTGACCGTGATACCGTGGTCAACTGCATCTGACAAACCTGTCTCCACACTTGGTCAGATAGGCGTGGCTCAATACTAATTCATTCGCGCTCCTCAATGCACTTCGATAATCTCAGGAAATGAACGACTTTCTGTCCGCGACGTATCCGGCATTGGGCCAGCAACTGAAAAAGTTGCAGCTTGCCCAGTTGCCTACACCCGTCGAGCACACGGATTTCGGCACACCCCATGGATTACGTTGCATCGCAGTAAAGCGGGATGACGTCAGCAGCGCGCACTACGGTGGCAACAAGATTCGCAAACTGGAGTACATCTTCAGGCGCGCGCTGGACCGTGGGGCCAGGCGCGTCGCGACATTTGGCGCCGCCGGGTCCAATCACGCCCTGGCAACCGCGGTACTCGCAAAACAGATTGGCCTGGAATGCACGTGCTTTCTGGCGCACCAAAAGTGCACGCCGAAAGTACCCCTTGCGCTCAATATGCACCGGCTGCTCGGTACCGAGATCGTGCGCTTCGGTGGTTCTATTGATCAGCTCGCGCTGTTCCGGAAGTACCTGCAGCACCGGCAAACCTGGGTTGTGCCGATGGGAGGCTCAAGCTGGTTAGGCGCGGTTGGTTTCGTGAACGCGGGACTGGAGCTTGCACAACAGGTACGAGATGGTGAGATGCCCTGCCCGGACCGCCTCTACATCGCCACCGGCACCATGGGCAGCACGGCCGGACTCGCGCTGGGTCTTGCGGCGGCGGGCCTGCCGACAGAAGTTCATGCGGTGTGCGTAGTCGACGAGCGGTTTGGCAACCCTGTTATGTTGGATCGCCTGATCGATAAAACAGCTGTGATGCTCAACCGGATCGATCCTTCCTTTGATGCAGGAATGCCGAAAAGGGTGAAGCTCATGTGGCGCGGCGAATTCCTGGCCGGCGGCTATGCCGATTTTGATGTGCGCATAAGTGATGCGGTCGAAGTTGCACGCGATGATCTTGGGCTGGCCCTGGAAACGACGTACACAGGCAAGGCAATGGCCGCACTGTTGTACGATTTGCAGCAACCCGATTACAACGGTGAGCCATACCTGTTCTGGAACACCCATAACTCACGGGAGTTGCCGGTGACGGCCGACATGCCGGATTCCCTCGACAATATTCCGGAAGCGTTCCTGCGATATTACGACTGAATGGAGATCGAACAATGACCGACTACAAACTGACTTACTTCGATATGGATGGCGGGCGCGCGGAGCCTGTCCGTATCGCATTTCACGCGGCAGGTATCGAATTCGACGATGTCCGAATTTCTTTTGGTGAGTTCATGAAGCAGCGGCAAAGCATGCGATTCAACTGCGTGCCGTTGATGGAAATCGATGGTGTCGTGGTGACTCAAAGTAATGCCATGTGCCGCTATGCCGGCAAGAAGGCAGGGCTTTACCCCGAGGACGATGTGCAGGCTCTGTATTGCGATGAGGCCATGGGAGCCATTGAGGATCTCCTGCATAGCATCGTGCAGACGTTTGGCCTCGAGGGCGACGAACTCAGGACCGCCCGAGAAAAACTTGCCGACGGCTGGTTATCCGTATTCCTGAAAGGACTCAATGAGCTGCTGGAACGCGGCGGTGACTACTTTGCCGACCATCGCCTGACGGTCGCTGATCTAAAAGTGTTCGGTATTTCTCGCTGGTTGATGTCGGGGCAGCTTGAACACATTCCTAC
Source organism: Gammaproteobacteria bacterium (assembly GCA_024639825.1). GTDB lineage: Bacteria > Pseudomonadota > Gammaproteobacteria > Steroidobacterales > Woeseiaceae > UBA1847. The sequence continues at coordinate 85,200 of JAHEGH010000003.1, read as the reverse complement.
AGATATCGTCGAGCGCCTCGCGCCCAGGCTTGTCGCTCACGAGAGGCGTGTTGCTGGTGACCCGGTAGTGGCCGCTTACTACGCATCAAGGGCGGCCTAACAGCAGTCTTCCTGGCTAAATCACGCAGTCGCGGTCGTTCAACTGTTCGAATTCAGGGAATTAAAAAGGGCCGCTTGTGACCCTTACTTCTCACCTGGGTTGACTGGGTCTGGCATCGCTTAAGTCAGTTCCATCCCAGTCAATTCTGGAATCCGGCCCAATAGTCTCCTCGTCAGAAATGTCTCCGGTTACCAGCGTCTCGAACGGTGACGTCGAGGCTTTGGCACGGCATTCCTATCGCCTAAAGCGGCGTCGTACAGTAGAGCTGGTCTGCCCAACCACGATCCCGGTCTTCCTGGCTATCGTCCCAAGTGTATGGGTCATTAATTATCTCAATCTCCTTGGCAATCAAACAATCTTCCAGAGATGTAAATACTGGTTGGTTTGCTCTGGATGATATGTAGCTATTACCTGGGCAGCGGCCCCAAAAAAAACCGTCGTAATAGATTGTGCACTGCACCATAGTGGAGTCGTTGCTGGTCAGAAGGTCTGTGCCTGCATTTCCGTCGCTTTCTCCGCAGGCAGCCAGCATGATTGCCAGGCCGGTCAATATAATTTTCCTCATGCCCTTTCCTCAGTCTGCATTTCTGCAAGTCAGACTCAGGGTGGCGTAGCCCCCGCAAAAAGACCTGATCCCAGTCCGATTATTCCCTGATCATGAGGTCCGATTTACCGGGGCCATCAGCGCCTGGCGAAAATACGCTTCGTTTAGACTCTGAATGTTCTCCTGCCATATTGGGTGCCTGTTTGTTCGTCGGCTTCTTGGAGATTAATGGCCGCGAAGACCGGACTACTGTGACAGCAACTCTACTTCGATCGAGAGCTCCACTTCGTCACTGACGGCCGGGACGTAGGCGCCGAGCCCCCACTCCGATCGCAGCAGCTTGGCCGACGCCGAGACGCCGACCGTGGGCAGGTCCCGCATCGGATGGTTGGCGGCCTTGTTGATCGTCGTGGTTAGCGTAACGGGCTTCGTTTTCCCAAGGATCGTCAGGTCGCCGGTGACCTCGAACGTGTTCTCGTCCGCGGCCTCGACCTGAGTCGATTTGAAGGTGATGGTCGGGTACTCGGTCGTATTGAAGAAATCGCTGCCCGTCAGATGTTCATTGAACTCCGCGACACGGCTATCGATGCTCGATGCGTCGATCGTGACCTCGACCGTGCTGTTCTCGGGGTTGCTGCTGTCAAGCTGAAGCTTCGTGTCAAAGCGGTTAAAGCCCAGGCGCGGGTTAGAGAAACCCAGGTGGCTATAGGTAAACGTGATGTAGCCGTGCGTGCTGTCGAGCGTGTACTCGCCGGACGGCACGTCGGACAGATCTGCCGAAACGCTAAAAGGCAAAGCGAGCAGCGTCGCGGCACAGAATGAACGGATGAGGTTACGCATGTTTGTCTCCTTGCTATAGCCGCATACCCTACACCGTGTTAGCTCGCGGAATTGTTTCAATTTGAAACGGGCAGTCGTCGGGCCAGTGTTGGGCATCCCACTTGCGTTCCACGTGGCAATCCGCAGGGTGCGAGGACTGGCGAGTGATGAAAACTAGCCAGAAACGGACATTTCCAAGCATTGCAGCCCAACTCGTTCTATAGTGACGTGGATGACTGAAGATCTCCCAGAAGGGCGACAATCCTACGAAATGGTATCCGTACGGCGAATTGAGCCTCCGCCCGGCGCTGAAGGCTCTAACTGGCATCGCTACGTGATCGCGTTTGGTGGCAGCAACAACATTCGGGGCTACCGGCAAGGAAGTCTCAACGTAGTGACCGGGGCGGTGGAGGAGATTGTTGCCCAATTGAACGAACGGCACAGAGGCAAGCACGGTCGTGTCCATCTCGTAACGACGCCGAAGAAAACAACCACAAGTAACAATCAGTCAAAATTATCGTAGGAGCAACACGCTCGTTGCGATGCTTCTACGATCGCCTATACGGTCGATGAATTGCCGGACTACTCGCCGCCTCCAGCGAACGCTTCTGCTTCAGCCTCAACCTCTTCCATCATCTCGCGGACTTCGGTCAGGGTCGGCGCGTTAGGGTCTGCTTCCACGGTGTTGTGCACCACGCGTGCCCGCACCATGTATTCGGCCGGATCGTAATAGATGACACCGACAGGAACGCCCAGAGGCGTGCCTGCGACTTCGCTGATGTAGTTTCGCAGGTGCTCATTTAGCGGCTGCCCTTCAGCATCGACCTGTCCGTCGACCAGCTGTGCCAGTCGCTCTTCCGCCGGCACCGTGTCGTCAGCAAGCGGCGTGTGCGCTTCAAAATACAATGCCCCGTCACGCTGCCCGAACTGGTAGGGCTCATTGATGATCGTCACCACTTCACCCACGTCGACCAGCGCGTAGAGAACTTCGATGTTCTCCGGATACAGGCGCACGCAGCCGTGACTGACGCGCATACCGACGCCATAAGGCGCATTCGTGCCGTGAATCAGGTATCCGGGCATATCCAGCTTGAGAACGCGGTTCCCGAGTGGGTTATCGGGACCTGGCGGAACGACAGACGGCAGCGGATTGCCCATCTCCGCATGCTCACGCCTCACCGAGGCTGGCACCCACCAGTGCGGATTCTTTGCTTTCGATACAACAGTGGTTTCACCCAGCGGCGTTTCCCAACCGACGCGACCAATACCAATCGGGTACGTCTGGACTTGCTGCAGCTCACCTTCCGTCACAACCGGAAAGTAGAACAGGCGCTTGGTTGCGATATTAAGGATCACGCCACGTCGTTCAACGTTCGGCAGCACGTACTGCGTCGGCAAAAGAATTGGCGTTCCTTCACCCGGTAACCAGGGATCCACGCCGGGATTGGCTGCAATTATTTCGTCGTAGCCAAGTCCGTAGTTACGTGCGAGATCCGATAACGTATCTTCGTCGCGTGCGAAGACCACCTGCGGTTCGCCCACCACCGTCTGGCCGGCTGATTCGATAAAGAATATGTTGGGATCCAGCGGCTCCTGGACCGGACGCTGGTCGAAAGGAACCGCCTTTGCGTCACCGCCCTTGCTGACCGACGACCACAGGTCATCAAACGTCGCGCATCCACCGAGCGCCAGGAGTGGCAGCAGGAATAATGCGAGACGGACTCTCAAGTGCCCTCTTGCTCGGTCTTCTTGACGAAGCGCGGGCTTGCGCCACCGCAGTCAGGCTTACGGCCTTCTACCTGCGCCTGGTTGTAAAGGGGCAGCGTCTTCTGCCACTCGTTGACCAGGTTCTCGATCCGCGTTTCGCTCGCAGGGTGAGTGGACAGGAATTCTGCGGGGCGGTTTTCGGCGCCCGCATCCATGCGCTGCCAAAGTGGTACCGACTCACGTGGATCAAAGCCGGCGCGCGCCATGTACTCGAGACCGATAACGTCGGCTTCGGTTTCCTGGCCACGCTTGTAGGGCAGGCTGATGCCGAATGCCGCACCGGCCGCCAGGGCCTGCTGCGCCGTATACGTCGCACCCGAATACCCGCCGCCGAGAATAACTGAAGCCACATTAATGCCGATTCGCGTCATGTCAGAATTCATCGCGCGATCAGCAGAATGATTGGCCGTCACATGCGCGATCTCGTGTCCGATCACGGTTGCCAGCTGGTGTTCGTTTTCAGTGACCTTGAGGATGCCGCTCAGGACGCCGATCTTGCCGCCCGGCATAGCAAAGGCGTTGACCGACTCGCTTTCGAATATTGCCAACTCCCACTCGATGTCGTTATAGGGGGGCTCCAGCACCTCCACAACAGCCTGCGCCACGCAGGCAACGAAATCGATGGTCTCTCTGTCCGTCACCAGCGGCATGCTGGCCCGCATCTGGTTGAACGCCCGGTTAGCCTCAGACTCCATTTCGGCTCTTGATTGCTGCGTCGGGGCGGACGCGCAGGATGACAGCAGAAAAGCCGCTAAGACCAACGGGACCAGCGATGAAATTCGATACGTGCTCATGGGAACTCCCGGAAACCTGGCAGGATTATAACGTTTCGGCAGATCACTGACCTGCTCAAAGTTCGACCAGCCCGCCGGATACCAGTTCCACCATTAACGCGGCAGGCGGGATTCAACTTTACGGCGCCAGCCGGCTGCGTGGGCCTTTTCGATCGCACTATCGACGTTACCCATCAGGCGCTTCTGCAGCGGCTGCTTGATCTTGTATTCAATGCGGTAGAGGTCCCGATCCTGCGCCTTTTGGTTCAGCAGCTCGTCGCTGGTGCTGATCTCATCGGTGAGGCCCAGGTCCAGGGCACGCGTGCCATACCAGTGCTCCCCCGTGGCGACCTTCTCGAGATCGAGCTCGCTGCGGTATTTCGCGATGGCGTCCTTGAACAGCGTGTGCACATCCTCGAGTTCTTCTTTTAGCTTCGCCCTGTCCTCATCGGTGTTCTTGCCAAACATCGTGACGGTACGCTTGTGCTTGCCGGCCGTGATCTGCTCGAAATCCACGCCGTGGCTGTCAAGCAATCGATTGAAGTTGGGGAGCTGTGCGAGTACGCCGATCGAACCAATAATCGCAAACGGCGCGGCGTAAATCTTGGACGCGACGCAGGCCATCAGGTAACCACCACTGGCGGCCACCTTGTCGACACACACTACGAGCGGGATACCGCGGTCGCGAATTCTCGAGAGCTGCGATGCAGCGAGGCCATGCTCATGCACCATACCGCCATGATTCTCGAGACGCACGATCACTTCATCGTCTCCGCCCGCAACATCCAGGATCGCACTGACTTCTTCGCGCAATGACGCAACGGCACTCGCCTTCAGGTCACCCTTGAAATCGATGACGAAACTGCGCGGGCGTTCAGACGACTCCTTCCTGGCAGCCTTGTCCTCCTTTTTGCGTTGCTTCGCCGCCTTCTTCTGTTGGTCTTTGCTCGACACGGCGTCACGCAGCGTGTTGGCCAGTGTCTTGAACTTCTTATTCAGGTCCTCGACCTCGAGACCCTCATGAGACGCCTTTCGCCCGGCAGACGCGGCGACGACGATCACCACAACGATCGCAATGACGATCGTGATGGCTTTCAGCAAGAAAAGTCCGTACTCGGCAAAAAACTCAGCCATGATTTCCTCGTAGTTATACGGCTATCGCTAGACTGCGATACCGACGTTGTTTTTTTGCAGCACCTGCTCGGCACGGTAGCTTGAGCGCACCATCGGGCCTGCAACGACTTCGACAAACCCTCGCTCGAGTCCTTCCTGACGGTACGCGTCAAACTCCTCCGGCGACACATAGCGTTCGACCGGCAGATGATTCGGTGTGGGGCGCAGATACTGACCCAGCGTCAGAATGTCCACATTTGCGTCGCGTAAATCATCCATTGTCCTGAGAATTTCCGCATCGCGCTCGCCGAGACCCAGCATGAGGCTCGTCTTGGTCAGAACGTCGGGCCGGTGTGTCTTGGCATGCTTAAGAACGGCGATCGTTTGTTGGTAGCTCGCGCGCGGGTCGCGCACCGGGTGCGTCAGTCGCTGCACAGTCTCAACGTTTTGCGCAAACACTTCGAGGCCTGAGTCGACCACGAGCTCGACGTGCTCCATAACCCCATTAAAGTCCGGCGTAAGCGCTTCGACGGCGGTCTTCGGGTTCAGCTTCTTGATCTCTCGCACGCACTCGGCGTAGTGGGAAGCCCCGCCATCGTCAAGATCGTCGCGATCAACCGATGTGATAACCACATACTCGAGCCCCATGAGTTTGACCGCTTTGCCGGTATTCGCCGGCTCATCGGCATCCAGCCAGCCTTTAGGGTTACCGGTATCAACAGCGCAAAAACGACACGCTCGCGTGCACACGGAACCGAGCACCATGATCGTCGCAGTGCCGGCGTTCCAGCACTCACCGATATTCGGACACATCGATTCTTCGCAGACGGTACTCAGCCTGTGCTCGTGCACGATCTGGCGGGTTCCCGAGTAACCCTTACCCGACGGCATCTGTGCGCGCAGCCACTTGGGCTTGTCGCCACGAAGGAGCGGCGCGGACTCGCGCCCCTGCTTCTGGCCGTTCTTGATGGCCGAGAAACCTGCGTCGGTCTTGTACTTGCTGCCACTCTGGACGACGGGGATGCTACGGAGTTTTTCGTCTGCCTTGCTCATGCGTTATTGGCTTGCTGCTGAATTTTCGGGGGCAGCATTGTCGCATAAAAAGATCCCGGCCGGAGCCGGGAGAGTCAGGGGGAACTGTTACAACGCGCCAGAAGTGTTCAGTGCAACCTGGACCAGCTAACTAACTTGACCGCGCTCTGCCGCAGGTCGAAGTTGCGGGCCAGGATGGCTTCGATGTCATGCGTGTCGGAGTCCTGTGCCATAGGGCTATTCAGCTCGACGACCCCGCAAAACTCGTTACCGCCGCGATATTCCGCGTCAGTGAGAATGAATTGCGTGTAGTACTTGGCAGACATGGGTTCAGATTACCCGTGCCAACCTGAACCGACTGTGAGCCAGAGCACAAAAAGCCCGTGAAAGGGACGATTGGCGCAAAAATTAGACTTGTGTCACTAATTTGCTGCGAAATTGCGCTCTGTCAGCGTAAAATCAGGGACTTAAGGACACGGCGCACAGATTTCGCCTTGCCGCATATGTAATATCGGGCTTCATCTGCCTTCGCTTGGGCGGATTTCGGACCGGCAACACCGTGAGGGATCCAAAACATGGTTGCGAAAACCCATTTCGTGAAACTCGTCGTCGCAGGGCTGGTACTGCTTGCCGCCGGCCAGGGCTACGCTCAGAACGAGCTACGCAATACTTTCTTTAAGGAAGCTGACGCCGCCAAGGCGGCCGCTGACACAGCTGACGCTAAACTCCTGGCGCCACGCACCTACGAGCGCGGCATGAAGGAATACTCGGATGCTGAACTCGCATTGCAGCGTGGCCGCAATATCGAGACCGTGCGCTCGAATGCTGCGGATGCAACCCAGTACCTGAACGACGCTGCCGACAAGGCTCGACTCGCAAGGACGGCACTGGCACAAGTCATGAAGAGCCGCCAGGATGCGGCTAACGCCCGCGCACCGGACCTGTCTCAGGACCTGTGGGCGCAGGCACAGCGCAAGTTCGCAGAGGCTATCCGGCTAATGGAGCGCGGCGACCTGAAAAATGCCAAGCGCCGTGATATTGAGGCAACCACCCTGTACCGCGAAGCGGAATTGGTCGCCATCAAGGCGCAATACCTCTCGGAGACGCGCCGTCTGCTGGCCGATGCCGATCGCGCCCGCGTTGGGCGTTATGCGCCCATTACGCTGGGCAACGCGAAGCAGCTTCTGGCTGACGCCGAGCGCGAACTCAGCGAGAATCGCTACGACACTGACCTGCCTCGCAGCCTTGCACGCCGAGCCAACTACGAGGCGAAACACGCCATCTACCTTTCCGAGGTCGTCCGCAAGGTCCGGGACAAGGACCTTACCGCCGAGCAGCTCGTTCTACAGTGGGAGGACCCGCTTCGACAAATTTCGGGCGTGGCGGACGTGCAGCCAGACATGGAAGCCGGTCCGGCCAGCCTGACCGCAAAACTGGTCGCGTATTTCGAGAACCAGGCAAACGAGCTACAGGCCCTGCAGCAGGAAAAGGCTGAGAGCGATATCCGCATCGCCGACATGGAAGAAGAGTTGCGAGCACTCGACGAACGCCTGGGCGGTGCGACCGCCGAACGCGCCGCACTCGTTCAGCGTCTTGAAGCACAGGCTCGCGTCAAGCAGCAGTTCGAACAGGTCGAGAAATTGTTTGGGTCAGAAGAAGCACGTGTATTCCGTCAGGGCAATACTGTCATCCTGCGACTGGTAGGGCTGAGCTTTGACAGCGGCGCATCGCAGATCAAATCCGCGAACTTCGACTTGCTCGGCAAGGTCGAGAAAGCGATCGATATTTTCCCGCGCAGCGAATTGATTATTGAAGGTCACACGGATTCGCACGGTGGTGACGACCTGAACCAGGTGCTGTCACAGGAGCGTGCCGAATCGGTGCAGCAATACATGATTAATGCAATGCGCATCCCGACGTACCGCCTGATCGCAACGGGTTATGGCGAAACGCGCCCCGTCGCCAGCAATGAGACGGCTGCTGGCCGCGCTCGCAACCGTCGCATCGACATCGTGATCAAGCCGAACCTGGAGTCTAACTAGACAGCTGCGACTCGATATCCAGACCGCGCCACCATGACACGATGGTGCGCGCGGTCTTTTCGTTTACAAGGTATCCGTACTCGGCGTGAACATTGAGTTCGCCGTTCGATCGATAGTAATTAAAGATAGCTTCATCCTCGAGGGTTTCGAGAAGTCCAAGCTCCAGCATCTCGGCAAAGTCTTTGCCAAGATTCCGATCAAGAGCGGTCAGATCGCCAACAGCCGCCAGATTTTTCCACCGCCGGATATTGGCCGGATAGCGCCCGTAGCCTGACTTGTTGGCGCCCCTCAGACGTCTCTGCATGTAGCGCTGACCGAGCGGGCTGCCCATTGTCAGCAACAGGTCGACCTGCGCACGATCACGTGCGTCGTGGCTGAGTTCCCAGAGACTGTCGTAGGCAATAACGGACCCCATGCTGTGGGCGAGCAGCAGCACTGGCCGATGCCCGGCCGCAGCCCCCTGCAGCGGGACCTTGAGCATCTGGCGTGCATGGGCGGCAACGCCGTTGGCGTCACCGATGTAACGCAGCAGGTCACGAAGGTGCACTTCCACACGCTCGCTGGCGACATGCGGAATCAGGAACGGCAGCATGTCGCCGAGCGTATAGATCCAGCGCGCCAGCTTGCGTCTCCATGACGTCGCTTCGGCAACATCCGCTGGACTAGCCCCGCACTGTTCAATCACCGCTGCGATGGCTTCTGTATCGATCGAAATATCACGATGTTCGCGATAGAAATTATAGGTCCAGGAGACCAGCTCGAAGGCACTCTCATTTGCTTCAACCGCATGCGCGACCTCGACGTCGACGCGCCGCAGTCCCGCGAGCAGACAGCGCAATAAGGCCTCACGGTGTTTCTCGGGTTCCGGCTTCGGCAGCAGACCGGGAACATAGATGATCAATGGCATCGTCTGGTCAGTCATGACCCAGCAGCGCCTCCAACTCGCCAACGTGCACGACTTCGGCGTCGGGTGTCGCGTAATCATCCGGCCACTCGTTGCCATCGCGATTCACCCAGACTGTCCGAAGACCCGCCTCGCGAGCTCCATGCACGTCATACAACGGATGGTCACCCACATGCAGCGTTTCAGCCGCGCTTGCCCCGCCCACGGCTACCGCCACATCAAAGATCGGTCGATCCGGTTTTGCGGCACCCGCCATCGCCGCATTGACGTGACCATCGAACAGGTCGTCTATGCCAATTCTCGCAAGGTCTGCATTTCCGTTCGTCACGGCCACCAGGACGTATCGTTTTGCAAGAGCCTCCAGCGCCGGCCGTGCTTCAGGAAACATCTCGACATCGTTGCGTACTTCGTCGAAAACGGCGAAAGCCTCATCGACCAGGAAGTCCGTGTAGCCGGCTGCAGTAGCGATCTCGATTAGCACGGTATGGCGCAGGAACGTCAGGTCGTGAGACATATGCGCGTGCGTTTCCACCACGCGCTTGCGAACCTCCCAGATAGCTGCGGGCTCAAACATCTCCGTTATGCGCGGATAGTGTTCCCCAAGCCATTCGTAAAGACGCGTCTCGGCACGCCGGATGACGGGGTGAATTGCCCAGAGTGTGTCATCCAGGTCGAGCGTTATGGTGCGAATGCCGTTCACGGGTTCCGGTTGCCTGTCAGGTTGCAATGAACGAACATTGTGAGGTCAAGCCCAACGGGGAGCAAGGTAATGAAATATCTTCACACTATGGTGCGGGTCACGGATGTCGACGCGTCCCTCGACTTCTACTGCAATCAACTCGGTCTCGTTGAGCTCCGGCGCCATGACAGCGAGCAAGGTCGCTTCACGCTAATCTTCCTGGCAGCGCCCGGTGATGAGGACGCGCAGGTCGAATTGACGCACAACTGGGATCCCGAGGAGTATGACGAAGGCCGCAACTTCGGCCACCTCGCCTACCAGGTCGACGATATCTATGCCTCGTGCCAGAAACTCAAGGATGCAGGCGTAACGATAAACCGGCCGCCGCGCGACGGCCGCATGGCGTTCGTGCGCTCACCCGATAATATTTCGATCGAATTGCTGCAGAAAGGTGATGCACTGCCTGCGCAGGAACCCTGGGCATCGATGCCCAGCGTCGGTCACTGGTAGTCAGGCAGCCGGGGGCATGAGCGGTGGCAGCGGCTCGTCCGCAGCTGCTGCGTCCCTGCTCGTAACGGTCGTAATGTTGCGTAGTGCACTGGCAAGCGCATCGCCGTCCCAGGCGCCGCCGTTCTTGCTGTAACTCGCCGCGGACAATTGACGCAGCTCATCGCTAAGCGGTGGCTCCACGCGATTGGCAAACTCACCGAGGCTGCGCGGTGCCGCAGTGGGCCACTGCAGGCGCCCCCACTCCAAAATTGCATTGCGCACTGCGGCACCGTCACCGGCAGCCGCCGCCTTGCGGGCAGTCTTCAGCAACTGGCCTTGCTGCTTGTGTGCGGGAGGCGGCTCGGGCTCGCGATTCTCACGACTTCTCGGTGGTACTGAACGTGACGACCACCACCACGCCGCCAGTGTCAGCAGCCAGAGTATGGCCAGGACTTCGGTCGCCCGTTGCCAGGTGCCGATGACGGCCAGCGCCTCCTCCGGATCCTGGACAGGCGTCTGCGCCGCCGCCACTGCTGCGGGTACCACAGCAACCTCCGGTTCGACGACCGGGGCGACCGGCGCGCCCTTGATCATCAGTGTTCGTGCAGGCAGGCGCGCCACCTTCCATTCGGCCCCTTCGATATCCCACCAGGGCACCTCAAGCGCTGGCAGCGCTATCTCGCCGCCGGTCAGCCCAATGATCGCGTACTGATCCTTGCGAACGCCGCGCAGGCCTCCGGCTTCCTGCGTGCGCGTCAGTTCAGGCTTGTCCGCGTACACATTAAGGCCGTCAACTTCGGGAGGCTCGAGCGCGGGCAATTGTGTCTCGATTTGCCCGAGTGCACTCAGGGTCACGTGGCGCGTGACCGGCTCGCCCGCTTCCATCTCCTCGGGTGGGCGCGACCAGTCCTCGCTGAGTTGCACATCACGCGCCGGCAACCAGGCAGCATCGGGGAAATCGGCTGGCGGCGCCGGAATCGGTAAAATCTTGATCGTATGGCTCTGCGATTCGAAAATCTTGCGTCCCGTGATGCGTCCGTCGCGCAGAACGCGCGCTTCGAAGCGCGCGGGTGAAATCTGAATCTCGCCGCTTTCCTGCGGGTACAACGCGATCATATGTTCGATCACGTTGTAGGCCCGGCCATTGAGCACGGCTTCGTACTGCCGCTCGTCACCGGCCAGCTCGGCCAGTGTTTCAACACCGGTTATCGACGGATTGCGCAGAGCTGGCTGGCGCGTCGGCACGGCGCGGTAGATACGTATCCGATAGAGAATCTGCGACTGCACATAGGTCTCCTCCAGATCGACCTCACTCGTCACAAACACGTCGGCTTCGCCCGGTGGCGCATTGGTCTGTTCGTTGACAACAATGCGTACCGGTTCGCTCTGCTCATTCCCAAGCTTGATCGCCGGAATGAGCTGTTCGCCGGTCACCTTCGGCATCAACATTACCGTCCAGGTCAGACTGCGACGAATATCACCATTGATTATCGACGTATTGCTCAACTTGCTAACCTGGCCGACGAAGTAGTTCTCTTCCAGCACAGTGAGGTCGGGCTCGAGATCAGTGTTCGAGTCGACGACGATCTCCAGCGTGAACGACTCGTTGACATCAACGGTCGGACGATCGACGCGCGCAGTCACGGCAGCAAGCGCCGCCGACGAGACGAGCATAAATAAGGTACCGGACACCAAATTAATTAATAGGGTGTCCGGTACCCAATTTGTGAATGCGCTGCGTTTGCTTACCACGGTTGTACCTCGTCGTCGGGCCACACGTCTCTTCCATCCTGATCTTTTCCGTATCGCTGGTACTGATAACGGAATTTGCGCCGCAGCAAGCCGCCGGGGTCGTCAGGAATGCGGCGAAGCCACTGCTCCATTGCCTGCTGCTGCTCCTGTTGCTGTCGGAGTTCGGCGAGCTCGGCTTCCGTCAGCTGCTGGGGCTGCTCACCCTGCTCGGCCTCTTCGGCTGCGCGCTGCAATTCTTCCTGCAACGCCTGCAGGTCTTCCTCGCTCATTTCTTCTTCGCCGCGCTGCGATGAGTCGCTTTCCTCAGATTGCTGCTCCGACTGGGACGATCCTTCCTGCCCTTGCTGATCCTGTTCGCTCTCACCGTCAGACTCCTCGCCTTCGCCACCGGGGTTCTCTGTCGATTGCTGATCGTCGCCCTGCGCTTGTTGTTCCTGTTCCTGTTGTTCCTTCAGGCTCTTGACGAGGTCCAGGTTGTACTGCGCGTCCTCGTTTGCGGGGTCCATTTCGAGCACCTGTTCGTAAGCATCGATTGCTGCGTCGAACTCACGTTGCTGGGCCATCGCATTACCCAGGTTGTAGAGGTTGCGCGAATCACCGCTTTCCGCGAATTCGGCAGCGCTGCCCGCATAGTCGCCAGCCTGGTAACGCGCAACGCCGCGCCATTCAGTGTCCTCGAACAGGACTGCCGCGTCTGCGGCACTCCCCTCCTGCAGCGCCCGCTGTGCCTGTTGGTCGCCGTTGAGCCACAGGTCGTCCCACAGCGAGGCCTCGGCCGGTTGCGGCAGCGGGACGATGAAGATCACCAGCACCAGAACCCATCCCTTGCGGAATGCGAGAGCCGCGAGCGGCAGCAACAGCAATACCAGCCATGGCCCTTCTTCCCGCCACTGGTCGGTTGAGAGCGAGTTCTCATCAGCGGCCGCCGCAGCCGCGGACGATACTTCGCCTGACAACAGCAGATCGAGGTCACTGTTGTCGGCTGACAGCACGGTGAACTGCCCACCACCCGCAGCAGCGAGGTCACGCAAACCGCGTTCTTCGAGCCGCGCTACGGCCAGCTTGCCGCGATTGTCCGTGATAAAACCTCCGGCCAGGCGTGGAATAGGCGCACCCTCGCGCGTTCCAACGCCGAGGATCGACAGGGCAAACCCGGCTTCCCTGAGATCGCGCGCCGCCTTTTCAGCGGCAGGCGACGATCCGCCGTCCGTTACCAGCAGCACCTCACCGATGCCGACGCCGGCCTGCTCAAGCAGGGACTGTCCCTTGCGAATGCCAACTTCGGGATAGCTGCCACGGCTAGGCATGATGTCGGTGCTGAGACTGTTGACGAGTGCCGCGACCGTGTCCGTGTCGTCAGTCAGCGGCGTCACCGTAAACGCATTAGCCGTGTACACGAGCAACGCTGTCTGCCCACTTTGCCGTCGTTCCAGCAAGCCGAAGATTTTCAGCTTGGCGCGCTCCAGACGGCTCGGCGCGATGTCCTGGGCATCCATGGAACGCGACAGGTCGAGCGCAACCACGAGCGCCTGCTCAGCGCGGAAGACGGGCTGGTCGACACGGTCCCATGCCGGGCCAGCCAGCGCGGCCGACGCGATGATGCCGCCAAGGCCGAGCAACCACCAACGGTAGTCGGTGCCACGCCCCGGCGCTCGTGACAGCACGTGCGGCATAAGTGCCGGGTCGATGATATTGCGCCAGTTGCCGGCGCCTAGCTGGCGCCTCGCCAGCAATACGGCGACCGCCACGACGAGCGGGATCGTGAGCAGCCAGACAGGTCGCAACCAGTGGAAGTCAGCCAGCATGTGCCCGCACCTCCGCCTTGTGCCGCAGCACGACGGGTTGCATCAGGCCCGCAAGGCCCAGAAGACCGACCAGCCCGAACGCCATGCCGAGCGGCCAGTAGTAATACGACTTCACCGGTCGAAAGCCCGTCTCCGGCTCCTCGACAGGCTCAAGTTCGTCAACGAGCGAATAGATGTCCTGCAGACTCGCTGTATCGGTCGCCCGGAAATAGCGCCCGCCGGTCAGCTGCGCGATCTGCGTCAGTGTCTCCTCGTCGAGGTCGGCAGACGGGTTGATATTGCGGCGCCCGCCGATCAACGATGACACATCCAGAGATTCGGCCCCGATGCCGATGGTATAGACGCGCAACCCAACCTGCTGGGCCAGCTCGGCGGCCTTGAGGGGCTGCACCTCACCGGCCGTGTTCGCGCCGTCAGTCAGCAGCACGAGCACCTGTTCGCCCGCATCTTCTTTCTGCTCATGCACCCGACGAACGGCCAGCGTAATGGCATCGCCGATGGCCGTCTTCTCGCCGGCAAGTCCGATCTCGGCTTCCAGCAACAATATCTTCACCGTGTCGCGATCAAGCGTGAGCGGCACCTGCAGATAGGCGCGTTCACCAAACAGGATCAGGCCGATACGATCGCCTTCACGGCGCGTTATAAAATCGCTCGCTACGGCCTTGGTAGCCGTCAGCCGATCAACGCGGCGTCCTGCAAGCTCAAAATCTTTCTGATCCATGCTGCCCGACAGGTCGACAGCCAGCATCAGGTTGCGACCGGCGACTGGCACATCGAGTTCATCACCAATGCGTTCCGGGCGCGCCGCAGCCAGCACCAGCAGGCACCATGCGATGACAGCAACCAGGACGCGCCAGTTCAAAAACTGTTCAGCATCCGAGCGATCCTTAAGCGTTTCGAAGCCGCGCAGGTTTGGCACCCGCAAACCCGCCTCCGAGAGGCCACGGGCTTCGGGCAGCAGCTTGCGCACGAGGAACGGCAGCGGCAGCGCGATCAGGGCCCAGGGCCAGGCGAGCGACCACATCAGGCGTTACCTCCGAGCGGCACGCTCAAGCGCATACGTACTGCAGCGACCAACGCGGTGACATCAATGTCGGAGAAATCGCCATCCGGGTCGCGATACGGCAGGTCCATCAGGCTTTTGCCACCTTCGGTATGGAAGTACGGCAGCGGCATGCCACGATCGAGCCAGGCCAGCCACTCACTGCCCGTAAGTCCCGCCACTTCCTCGCGCGGTGCATAGGCGAGCATGCCGCGGCGCAACAATTCGGAAAGCTGCTTACCGAGCGTAACCGGGTCACGGTGGACGAGGTATTCAGATTCATAGCGCGCCAGTTCGCGCATCGCGTAACGGCGCGGGCCGTTGAATTGCCAACGTCGATAGGCTCGCCAGAGAACGTAGCCCAAAACAACACCAAGGACTGCGATGACGCCCCACCAGCCGGGCGCAAGCGGCCACCACCCGATCGCATCGGGCAGGTGCAGGTCGCGCAATGGCAGTGTGTTCTCGTCCATAGCTAATGAGTCCTGCGCCCCAGTGCTGTTTGCAACGCGCTCACCGGATCGTCATCTGTCGACATTGGCATCAGGTGCACACCGTAGCGCTGGCAGAACTTCTCAAGTTCCTCCAAACGCGCTTCGTACGCATGTTCGTAGTCACGCCGTGCGGGCGCCGCATAGGTATCGATAGCCAGTTCGTCGTCTGGGGACACAAGACGGTAGCGTCCCGGCGGCGGCAGCTCACGCTCCAGCGGATCGCTCAAAAACACAGCCAGGACTTCGTTATGCCGCGCTACGCTTGAGAGGTACGACTGGGCGGCCCGCGAGAAACCGGCAAAGTCACTGATCACAACGACCAGAGAGCCCGGCCGCGCCACACGCCGCAGCGCCGACATCGCCTGGGTCAGGGCGTCGTCATTCCTGACGTCCGAATCGCGCCGCACCCAGTCCGGATGCCCGACAAGTTCGTGCACAAAACGCAGTGCGGCGCGTCGACCAAGACGCGGTTTAAGTTCGCGATGTGTCGTGTCACCAAATATCAGGCCGCCCAACCGATCACCACGGTGGTGCGCCGCCCACGACAACAGCGCCGCCGAGCGGCTCGCGTTGACGGACTTGAAGCAACCCCGGGTTGCAAAGTGCATGTTCGAACGCAGGTCGACTGCAATCAGGACGGGACGCTCACGTTCTTCGCGAAAGAGCTTTGTGTAGGCTGTCGTGCTGCGTGCAGTAACCCGCCAGTCAATACTGCGCGGATCGTCACCCGGCTGGTATGGCCGCGATTCGTCGAACTCCATGCCGCGGCCGCGGAATCGCGAAACGTAAGCACCTGTCTGCAACGAGTTGACGCGCAGGACGTTGAGAGCGATAGCACGCGCGGGTCCGGCAAGCCGGATCAGGCCGGCCTGGCTAACGCTGACCGGCGACGCACCTTCATCCATGTGTTCTAGACGCACCACGATGCCTGGTGTCCTGTTTGCTTGGTTCGTTGACTTTCAGAAAGCCTGCAAAGCACTAATGCAAGGCGCAGGCCGCCGGGAATGACTGGCCCTTGCCAAGGGCTGCAACGCCGCAGTAGTGCTTTGCAGGCTTTCCCTGTGGGCGCTTCCAGCAGCTTGTCCTGCCGTGTTGCAGTTGCTTGAAGTAGCCCGCTAATCCTGCACTCCTGCGCCTCGCAGGACAAGCTGCTGGAAGCGCTGAGAGCCAACGAACCAAGCAAACAGGACACTAGGGGACCCCGACTCCGTCGAGGATGCCCTTGACGACGGATTCAGCATCGACGCCGTCGGCCTCAGCCTCGAAACTCAGTACCAGGCGATGTCGGAGGACGTCCGGCGCAACGGCCTGGATGTCTTCGGGACCGACGAAGTCCCGTCCGGCAAGCCAGGCGTGCGCACGCGCAGCGCGGTCGATGCCCATGCTCGCGCGCGGACTGGCGCCGTAAAGAACCTGTCCCTCAAGCGCGCTGTCGACAGCGCCCGGGTTGCGGGTAGCGACAACGACGTTGACGATGTATTCCTCGAGTTCCTTCGCAAGGTGCAGGTTCAGGATGTCCTGGCGTGCCTGCATGATCGACTCAAGAGACAGGAGCTCCGGAGGCTGGAAGGCATCGCGTTCACCCTTCTTGGCTTCGTCGCGGTTCAACACCAGGATGCGGCGCTCGTCTTCGACCGACGGGTAACCCACCTGGACGTGCAGCAGGAAGCGATCGAGCTGGGCTTCGGGCAGCGGATACGTGCCCTCCTGTTCAATCGGGTTTTGCGTCGCCATGACCATGAACAGGTCTTCGAGCGGGTAACTGTTGGCGCCCACCGAGATCTGGCGCTCTTCCATGGCCTCAAGCAATGCCGACTGCACCTTGGCCGGTGCTCGGTTGATCTCATCGGCGAGAATCAGGTTATGAAACAGCGGACCCTTGCGGAATTCGAACGTACCTTCCTGCGGACGGTAGATATCTGTACCCGTCAGGTCGGCCGGCAGCAAATCGGGCGTGAACTGCAGGCGGTGGAAGTCACCCTCGATACTCTCGGCAAGCACCTTGATCGCGCGCGTCTTGGCGAGACCGGGGGCACCTTCAACCAGCAGGTGGCCGTCGCACAGCAGCGCAATCAACATCCGGTTGATCAGGTGTGCCTGGCCGATAATCAGCCCGCTCGCATGAGCCTCTAGTTTTTGGAACTGTTCTGCGACGCTCATTGGTTACTCCAGAGATAAAAGCGGCGTGTCATTCTAGTGATGATGCCTGCGCGCGCCAACCGGTCGCGGGCTTTTTTGGTCATTATCTTCCCTGTTTGAGTAGTATTGACCCCAATTCCGACAATGGCGGATCGAATACATTGCATTTGATTGAAGAAAAATCCGGTTTCCGCAAGCTATTGGCGGGCTTGTTGTTGACCATCGGCCCGCTTGCTGCCTGCGAAAACGGGCCTGCCGAGCCTGTACCTGCAGCGCTCCCTGACGGACCGGGGCCGGCCGCGTCGACCTGTGGGGAAAAAGGTGCGCTGCAGGCCATGTTGTCGGGAGCGATTGTCGCCAAGCTGGACTGGTCGGACGAAGCATTGCGCTGCGAAAGCATGCCAAGGCCGGATGCTGAAGGTGTGCGCCTGAGATTTTCGGGTGAGGTCGGTGAAGAGCGACTCGCCATCATCATTGCTCTTCCCGACCTGGATCCCGGCGAGACGGGCGATGAATTCGACAGCAACGTCACGATCTCAGTCGAGGGTAGCGGTCGATTTTTCAGCGCGCCGAATCTGGACACGTGCTGGACTGAAATCGCCATCAACGAACCCATTGAGGAAGACTCCGACACCTACAATATTCTGGGTGGACTGACCTGCGTAACGCCATTGGGCGAAATTAATGGCGACGGCTTCGTCGACATCCAGTTGTTGAGGTTCAGCGGCATAGCCAACTGGAGTAGAACATGAGAATTCTCGCCGCGATGCTCTGTCTCGGACTGGCAGCCTGTAGCCCTCAACCAGCGGTAAAGACGGGAACGGTGCCGGACCTTGACAGCAGCTTCAGGTTTGCCGAACTCGATATCATCAATGACGCCGGCGACTCTTTGAAGTTTGACGTCTACCTCGCCGAAAACCCCGAGCAGCAGCGCCGCGGGTTAATGTTCGTTCGCAGCATGCCCGACACCACGGGAATGTTGTTCATTTACGACGGTGACGACATTCACGCAATGTGGATGAAGAACACGTTCATTCCTCTCGATATGATCTTTGCGCGAAGCGATGGGACCGTCTCATCGGTTATCAGCAATACGACGCCGCGGACCCTGAAATCGAACCGGTCAACGGAACCTGTCCGGTACGTACTTGAGCTGAACGCCGGCATAGCGCGGCGAATGGGCATAGGTCAGGCCAGCCGACTCATTTGGGATACTGATAAGCGCCCATGACCAGAACGACTGTCAGGTACTGATCCGGATTACAGGGTGGCAGCGATCGCGTCAGCGAGATAGTTGACGTTCTTTGCCGTGATGCCGGCCGTATTAATGCGGCTGGAACCCACCATGTACACCCCGTAGTCGCGCTTCAGGCGATTCACCTGGTCCTCGGGTATACCGAGGAAGCAGAACATGCCCGTCGCACGAACGAGATGGGAGAAATCGTGATCGGGCGCTTTCTCAATTAGCGCTTCGTTGAGCAGCACACGCATCTCGCACAGGCGACTGCGCATTTCCGCCAGCTCGACTCGCCAGGCAGCCCTGAGCTCCGAATCGTGGAGAATCGTGCTGACGACAACGGCTCCATGATCAGGCGGCACCGAATAGATCGTGCGCACAATGCTGTTGAGCTGGCTAAAAACGACATCGCGCGATGCCTTGTCTGCAGCCAGCATCGACAAACTGCCTACGCGGTCGCGATACAAGCCGAAATTCTTCGAACAGGAACTTGAGACGATCATTTCGGGAACGCGGCCAGCAAAATGTCGAACCGCGAACGCATCGTCGTTGAGGCTCCGCGCGAAACCCTGGTATGCAATGTCGATGAACGGTACAAGCTCACGCTCGACAACAACGTCCGCGATCGCTTCCCATTCTTCCTCGGACGGGTCCATTCCTGACGGGTTGTGGCAGCAGGCATGTAGCAGAACCACGTCACCAGCATCGGCCTTGCCGAGCGCATCGAGCATGGCGTCGATCCGGAGCATGTGCTTATCCGTATCGTAATAAGCATAGGATTCGAGCGTCACGCCCGCACCCCCGAGTAACGGAATGTGATTTGCCCAGGTTGGGTCGCTGACCCAGACCTTCGCGTCGGGACGCGCCCGCAGGATAAGGCTGGCCGCCACACGCAAACTGCCGGATCCACCTGGCGCCTGGATCGTCGCAATGCGATCGGGGTCTACCGAGTCGGAGAAGATGAGCTCCTGCATCGCGGCATTGAAATTCGGATCACCGGCCGTACCGATGTACGCCTTGCTCTCCTGAGTGTCGACGAGGCGTTGTTCCGCCAGTTTGACGACATCGAGAACCGGCGTCTCGCCCTCAGCGGTACGAAAAACCCCAACACCCAGATCGATCTTCTCTGGACGTGGATCGTTCTTGTGCTCGGTAATAAGACCGAGGATGACATCGGCCGGTGCGGCCTGCAGGGATTCAAACAACGCGGGTCTCCAGTACGATCAGGGCAGGCTCAGCCTGTACTCGCGCATTGTACAAACAATGCGCACGCGCACAAATGAAAACGCCGGCTGGCAGCCGGCGTTTTCGAATCGAGCATGTCGATAGCGTTGCTCAGATCAGGCTTTGGGCGCCCATACTGAACACCAACCATCCGCGTTAACGGCTTTGCCCGGGAAAATCTGGCAAGGACGCCATGCGTCGCCGTCATTACCCTGCACCAGGGCACAGTTAGAGCACTTCTGGTCAGCAGCGGGGTTGGCGCGCGATGCAGCGTCTACTGTCGACGCATCGTGCGTGTATTTCATAGCCATGGCCATTGGATCATCTGTCGCGAGCTGCGGCAGGTCGGCAGCGCGCGCTTCGCGGCCAGGTTGTACGAAGTAGCCAGCAGCCGCGACGGCTGAAAGCTGGAGGAATTTGCGGCGTGCGATTTTGCTCAACGGAGTCTCCTTGGTGCGGTTCAATCTGAGGTTTAAGGCGCGCATCTTACCTAAGTTTCCTGAACGCCCGCATAACGGCCTATTCACCTGATTTCTTTGCATTTTGAGAACGATTCTCATTACGTGCTGGAGACCCCGCCACTACAATATATTGCTCTGCCGTACCACCATAAATCAGCCTGATGACAGGCCGCGGCAAGCCAATTGCCGTCTCGAGAAATCACGCCAATTTGCGCGAATCAGTGGATGATCGGGTTGCGATCGAGGAGCAGAGCCGGCTCGCAGGGTCTGCCGATTCAGGTTAGCTACCCGCGACTAAGAAATCAGCGCCGGCATTTTACTTCCAGCGACGCGAAATCCTGAATATAAGCGTGCGCCTCGGACACCGCCCTGCCAACATTGCCGTTATTACCACTTTGCGGCGACGCGGCACGCATCCACCACCCGTTCTTACGGTCACCCGACCGGTGATACGACGGTCGTACGGTCCAGCGATAGGTCTTGCAGGCCTCAAGCGGCACTGTGACGGTATGTTGCGGGCCAGGAACCTGCTTCGCGGAATACACGGGCCGACTTGAGTCATAAATTTCGATGTCCCAAAGGATATCGGCCCCGGCTGCAGCGCTGCTTGCAGCATCAGGCAGTTCGAACTGCCACGCGAGGGTAGGCGTCAATGACTCGGTGCGTCCCTGCCACGCATTTTTTTTGACGCTTTTGACGGTGTCCGTCGCGACCGGTGCCAGCACAGCCGGCTGCGCGATGCGTTCGTAAAGTTCGGCGGAAATCTCGCGGCCAATGTAGTGCCGCGCAAAGACCCGATACTGGTGCCACAGGGCCGAATCGTCTTCGAGCCAGTGACTTAGCGTGTCACGATCCTCGTATTTGACCTCGCGGCGGTACAGGGTCGACCTGTCGGAAAGTCGCTCGAGCCTCGCGGTTGCAGACGTCGTGATGATTGCCTCTTTTTTCTGCACGTTGAGCGTAAGCTCGTCGATACTGATGTACAGGATCGCCTCTGTGCCTTCGGGGATCGGCGTGGTCACAGCGAACAGCTTCGGGTCCACCGAATCGACATTCTTCAATCCCCAGAACACATCCGTCGCGAGCGCCGCGTTCGTCAGCGGCTGCTCTACAGCGTCTGACAGATCTTCAGTCAGGCGATCACGGAGCTCCTGGACCTGGCGTTGGGCGGAGCCGGTAATGCCGCCGACAATCATCCCGAGCTCCCGCAGCAGCGGAATCGGAATATTGACGGGCACATGGCCAACCTCCACCGGTATGCTGCCGACGCCCGAGCCCTTCGCTACGCCACCCGCCAGCCCAGGCGTCTCTTTGCCATAGGTACCGGTGATGGACTCGGTGGCATCGCCACTAATCGGGAGAATCACAATTTTGGAGATCGTTGCCCGCAACTTTTCCGACATGTGTGTCGGTGCCTGCGGCACAACCGCTTCCGCGCTGACGCCCTCTTCAGCCGCTAACGCCAGGGTCGGGGACGTCAGGACGGCGGCAGCCAGCAACCAGTCGCGAAACCAGCCGCGAGACTTGTCGATCAGCTCCGGCGCCAAAGGCTCACTACCTGTCGATCTTCGTAAACTTGGTGCCCTCGAGGGTCAGGTTGTACATCAGCCCCTTCGAGCCATAGATAAAACCGACGACCGGATCGCGCACATTGTCGGAATCGATGGTCTTGCCCGCGCCTATGTCGATCAAAGCGACCGATCCATCAACGCCAACACGCCACCCGTCCGATTTGCGGAAGCGCTCAAGGGCTTCACGTGTCATGAAAACGATCACGATGGACTTGGCCTGGGCGCCAAGCTGGAATCCGACGGAGCCGGCCGCGACGCGATAGTAGTCGACCGGCGAGCCGCCGACACGCAAAACGCCTTCGCCGGTTTCACCACCCACCCCGATACCTGCCTTGTAGACCTTCGGAAATACGAGATAACCAGCGGCCTGGTTCAGAAAAACATCGGCGCCGTTTACCTGCTGCCGAAATTCCTGCAATGCCTGGTCCGTACTCCGGTTGAGTGCACTGGCCGGCGTCACGCAGCCAGAAACAACAGACAGCATTGCCAGGAAGGTAAAGATTTTCAATAAATTGTTTCTTTTCAACATACTAGGAACTCTCACATGATTTACTGAACGCTTCCAACATGGGCCGCAGGGTATCACGAAGTCGGGATCCCTTGCGGGCATCGAAGATTGTGGACGCCTCGTTCAGATAGACACGCTGCGCGATCTCGAGTTGCATGGCGTGCACGCCCGATTCCGGGCTGCCATAGTGGCGAGTAATGTAGCCGCCCTTGAAACGACCGTTGACGACATAGCTGTAGGGACTGGCGTCGGCAACTGCAGCCACACGTTCCGTCGCTGCAGCCGCACAGCTAAGCCCCCCATTTGTGCCAATGTTCAATTCGGGCAGCTCACCATCGAACAAGCGTGGCACGACACTGGCAATCGAGTGTGCGTCCCACAGCAGGGCACGGCCGTGCCTCTTTCGCAGCGAGCGAAGCGCGCTCTCCAGCCTGTCATGATACGGCTGCCAATAGGTCGCGACGCGCTGCTGTACTTCCACGTCATCGACGCCGGACCGCCTGTAAATATCCTCGCCCGCGAAAGTCTGCAGCGGGCAGAGACCCGTCGCAACCTGACCCGGGTACAGCGCGTCATCGGTCGCAGCTCGATTCAGGTCCACAACGTAGCGCGAGTAGTTGCCGACGAGCATGCTTGCCCCAAGTTCGCGTGCGAAACTGTAGAGCTCAGCGACGTGCCAGTCCGTATCCGGCAGCGCTGCGCCTGCTGCTGTCATTCGCGCGCGGATATCGGCTGGCAGGTGTATGCCGTCATGCGGCACGCTGATCAACAGCGGCGACGTGCCCTCATGAAAATTAAAAACGTCGATCATTGGCTAAGGCTAGGCAGTATTGACTCCGCGTACCGACAGTACTCCCCGTTGTCGATCGTAGCCGAGACACGCCGGATGTCGGCAGACAGTGAACGATCTTCCTCGTAGAGCGGTGACAGCTCGCGAATCGATGCCATTACAGCCTCAATAGCGTCCGAACTCTTTTCCGGCCGATGAAAATCGATTCCCTGCGCCGCAGCAAGCAATTCGATGGCAACGATGTTCTCCACATTGTCGACCATGGTGTGCAGTCGTCGTGCGGCAAATGTTGCCATGCTGACATGGTCTTCCTGATTCGCCGATGTGGGGATGCTGTCGACACTCGCGGGATGTGCGCGCGACTTGTTCTCGGACGCGAGCGCTGCTGCTGTCACCTGGGCCATCATGAAGCCGCTGTTCAGGCCGCCCTCCCTGACCAGGAACGCCGGCAATCCGCTTAGGTGCGCGTCGATAAGCACTGCGATGCGGCGTTCCGACAACGCGCCAATTTCAGCGATAGCCAGTGCCAGGTAATCGGCAGCGAGCGCGACCGGTTCCGCGTGAAAATTGCCGCCGGACAGGACCGCCCGGGAATCCGTGAACACGAGCGGGTTATCGGTCACGGCATTGGCTTCTGTTTCAAGTACCTTGCACACATGACGCAGCACATCGAGGCATGCCCCCATGACCTGTGGCTGGCAACGAATCGAATACGGATCCTGCACGCGATCGCATTCGATATGTGACGCGCGAATGTCGCTGCCGCGCATGAGATCACGAAGTACCGCGGCCACCGCGATCTGCCCGCCATGGCCACGCACGCTTTGAATACGACGGTCGAACGGCGTATCGCTGCCCTTGATGGCATCAGACGACATCGCCCCGGCCATCAGCGCCGCCGACAGGATGTTCTCCGTGCGGAATACCGCGCCGAGCGCGAGTGCGGTAGACACCTGTGTGCCGTTGAGCAGTGCGAGACCTTCTTTTGGTGCGAGCTGTATCGGTTTGATACCCGCTTCTTTCAACGCAATCGGTGCTGGCACGAGATTGCCGTTGACGCGTACCTCGCCAATGCCGATCAACGCGCCAGCCATGTGCGCGAGTGGCGCCAGGTCTCCGGACGCGCCGACGGAACCACGCGAAGGAATGCGCGGATAGATCCGGTGATTAATCAGGGCGCACAGTGTCTCCACGAGTTCGAGGCGGACACCGGAGAAACCTTCGGCCAGAGCGATCACCTTCATGAGCATGATGAGGCGCACGATATCGTCGTCGAGATCCTCGCCCACGCCGACAGCGTGAGAACGCACGAGGTTTTCCTGGAGATGCACCAGCTCATCGTCGCCGATGCGCACCGTCGCCAGCTGTCCAAATCCCGTATTGACACCGTACACCTTGTCGCCGTGAGCAACGACGTCGTCAATGAGCTCATTGGATTCGGCGATGCGTCGCCGGGCGCTGTCACCCAGTTCAACGCTCACATGCTCAAGCCAGGCGCGGCGTAACTCCGCCAGCGTTACGAGCTGATTGTCGACTAGCAGGTTCATGATTTGCTCCCCGTGTCGACCATGGGCAGGTTGAGACCCTGTTCTCGCGCACAATCGATGGCAATGTCGTAACCCGCGTCGGCGTGACGCATGACGCCGCTCGCCGGATCGTTCCATAAGACACGAGCTATGCGCTTGTCTGCCGCTTCGGTGCCATCACAGACAATAACGAGGCCCGCGTGCTGCGAATAGCCCATACCAACGCCGCCACCATGATGCAGGGACACCCACGTCGCTCCACCTGCCGTGCTCAGCAGTGCATTCAACAATGGCCAGTCCGACACCGCGTCGCTGCCATCCTTCATGGACTCGGTTTCGCGATTCGGGCTCGCGACGGAACCACTGTCGAGGTGGTCGCGGCCGATAACGACAGGTGCCTTGAGTTCACCATTGCGAACCATCTCGTTGAAGGCGAGACCCAGCTTGTCACGCTGACCGAGGCCTACCCAGCAAATGCGCGACGGTAAGCCCTGAAAATGGATGCGCTCTCGTGCCGCGTCGAGCCACTGGTGCAGATGCAAATCGTCGGGGATGAGTTCCTTAACTTTCGCGTCGGTCTTGTAAATGTCCTCGGGGTCGCCGGAGAGCGCTGCCCAGCGGAATGGTCCCACACCGCGGCAGAACAACGGCCGCACGTACGCCGGCACAAAACCCGGGAAGTCGAAGGCGTTTTTGAGGCCCTCATTAAACGCTTCCTGGCGAATGTTGTTGCCGTAATCAAACGTTGGGATACCCTGGTTCTGGAACGCCAGCATCGCCTCGACATGTACAACCATCGATTTCACGGACGCAGCAGCAACCGCGTCGGGATCGCTCGCGCGCTTTTCGAGCCATTCTTCTACGGTCCAGCCGATTGGCAGGTAGCCATTGGCCGGATCATGTGCCGAGGTCTGATCGGTCACAGCGTCCGGGCGAACGCCGCGTTTGACGAGTTCCGGAAGAAGCTCGGCGGCATTGCCGAGCAGGCCGACCGACACGGCTTTCTTGTCAGCCACGGCCTGGTCGATGATGGCCAACGCGTCGTCGAGCGTCTCCGCACGCGTATCGAGGTAGCCCGTTTCGAGGCGCATATCGATGCGGTCTGACTGGCACTCTATCGCCAGCATCGACGCGCCGGCCATAGTTGCGGCCAGCGGCTGCGCGCCACCCATGCCGCCAAGACCTGCAGTCAGAATCCAGCGGCCGGCGAGATCGCCCCCGTAATGCTGACGGCCCATTTCGACAAATGTCTCGTAGGTACCCTGGACGATGCCCTGGCTGCCGATGTAGATCCACGAACCGGCCGTCATCTGGCCGTACATCATAAGACCCTTGCGATCGAGCTCGCGAAAATGCTCCCAGTTCGCCCACGCGGGTACGAGATTGGAGTTGGCGATCAGCACGCGAGGCGCATCCTCGTGCGTCTTGAACACGCCCACCGGCTTGCCCGACTGCACAAGCAGGGTTTCGTCCGCCTCAAGCTCCCTCAGTGTCTCGACAATCTTGTCGAAGCACTCCCAATTACGTGCCGCCTTGCCAATGCCGCCATAGACGACAAGGTCCTGGGGCCGCTCGGCAACCTGTGGATCGAGGTTATTCATCAGCATGCGCAGCGGCGCTTCGGTCAGCCAGCTCTTGGCACTTAGCTGAACGCCAGTTGGGGCTTTTATTGTTCTGCTCATTTCTTCAGGTTCTCCAGCTGTACGACATCGACCGGCATCGACCGCGACGTTCCGGGTGGTGTGTAATGTCCGGTCAGCTCATAGCGGCTGCCCGGATGGTGCATGCGAGCGAAAGTAACGGGCCGTCCCTTCGACCAGGTACGGCGAAGCACGACAAGCGAAGGTTCGTCGTCTTCCATGTTCAGCTGCTGGCGGACCGCGCTGTTGGGCATGCTCGCCCTGACAACCTGTTCGGCCTCCTGAAGCGGTGCCACCGATGTCAGGTAGGCGCTCGGCGTAATGCGCTCAAAGTCCTGCTCCATGCAGGCCGGCGCAAAACTCGCTAGCACGTGACGATCTTCAACCTGCACTGGCACGTTGTTCTCATAATGCACGAGCAGCAGGTGAACAATATCTGTCCCCTGCGGAACGTGCAGCGCGCGGGCGACTTCGCCACGCGCATGCAGCTGTGCCTGACGCACAACGACGCTCGAGTGGCGATGCCCGCGACTCTCGATCTCATCCGCAATGTTTTGCACCTCAAGCAGGTGCGACTGCGAGCGAAAATCCGAGACGAAGGTACCGCGTCCTGCGATACGCTCGACATAGCCCTCATCGTTGAGTTCACGCAGTGCGCGATTGGCTGTCATGCGAGAGACTTTCATCGCTTCGACGAGGTCGTTCTCTGACGGCACACGATCGCTGGGACCAAGCTCACCCGACGAAATCTGTCCGATGATCAGGTCCTTGAGTTGCTGGTAACGCGGTTTGGCCGTATTCACAACCTGCTCCCAAGACGTTCCAGCGCCGCTGCAAATTCCGTGCGTGCACGCTCCCGATCGACGTGCATCGCGTCTTCCACACGCCAGCGTCCATCGACCATCACTCGCTCGACGGGCAATGGATAACCGGAGAACACGAGCGCATCGAGCCGCGAATCGTCGTTGTGACCGGCGAGCATAGGGTCATCGTCGCAGAGTGCGACGATATCCGCGGGCGCGCCAGCCGCAATGCCGACAGGCTGTCGCCCCGCAGCGAGTGCACCGCCTTCGAGCGCGCGCGAGAACAGTTCGCTACCAACGTGACTGTCGCGCAGCGACACGATGTTGCGTGATTGCGTGGCGAGCCTCTGTCCATACTCCAGCCAGCGGAGTTCTTCGAAAGGATTAATCGAGATGTGACTGTCAGAGCCGATAGCGATACGACCCCCGTGTTCGAGATAATCGTGCAGCGGGAACAGGCCATCACCCAGGTTGGCCTCCGTACTTGGACACAGCACAACCACGGCACCCGTGTCGGCCAGGGCTGCTACCTCCTCTGCATCCATATGTGTTGCATGAACAAGATTCCAGGCAGCATTCACATCGAAATTCTCAAGCAGCCAGCGAACAGGCCGGCGGCCATACGAGGTGAAACATTGCTCAACCTCGCGCCGCTGCTCGGCAACGTGTATATGCATCGGCACACCGGCGTCACCGGCCACTGCTGCAATGCGCCGCAGCGATGCCTGGCTCACGGCGCGCAAGCTATGAGCTCCGATGCCGACACTGAGTGAACCCTCGCACTGTTGCGCCACCCGCTCGAAATGCTGCAGGAATTCGTCGACGGGCATGGCGAACGACGACTGCTGCGCTGTTGGCTCCGGATCCTCAAAGCCGGCACGCTCATAATGCACAGGGACGTAGGTCAGGCGAATGCCGCTGTCCCGCGCCGCGGTCGCAATCGCCTCAAACATCGTGTCGGTGGCTCCGGCGTCCAGCGGATCGCGGTGCAGGTAATGAAACTCAGCCACGGCTGTGTACCCCGACCGAAGCATCTCGCAATACGCCTGTCGCGCAATGGCCGTGAGTTCTTCGGCACCGACGCGCCCCGCCAGTTCATACATGCGTTCTCGCCAGGACCAGAAGTTGTCACGACCGGCCGGCGAACGCACTTCGGTATGGCCCGCGAGGGCACGCTGGAATGCGTGAGAATGGGCATTGCACAGCCCCGGAATAACGTAGCCCAGCGTGTCATCACAACCGTCGGCCACAGCGCCGCTTTCCACACTTTCGATGCGCCCACCATCCAGCGTCAGCCGGACATTGTCGTTCCAGCCGCCGGGAAGCAGGGCTTTGCGCGCGAAGAGTGTGGTCATCTGGAGCTCTCTAAGTTGTATATACAGGTTAGTGCATGGTACCGTTCAATGCAATGGATCTGCTGCTCACAGACGCCCGAATTGCGACAATGGCGGGCGACGACTACGGCGTCATTGATGACGGTGCCGTCGCCATTGCCGATGGCAGGATCACGTGGATCGGACCACAGTCCGACCTCCCGGATAACGCCGCCACGACGACCCGCTCCTTAGCCGGGCGCTGGATCACACCTGCCCTGATCGACTGCCACACGCACCTCGTGTTCGGCGGCGATCGCGCCGGTGAGTTCGAGCAGCGGCTGCGCGGCGCCAGTTACGAGGACATCGCGCGTGCCGGCGGCGGCATCATGTCGACAGTCCGAGCGACGCGTGAGGCATCGGCAGACGAACTTTACGCAGCCGCTCTCCCGCGAGTGCAGGCGCTGGCGGCCGAAGGCGTCGGTACCATTGAGATCAAATCCGGCTACGGGCTCAGCATCGAGAGCGAGCTCAAAATGCTCTCCGTCGCGCGCCAACTGGGCAAGGCAACACCCGTTACGATTCGGACAACGTTGCTGGCGGCACACACCGTGCCACCTGAATTTCAGGGCAATGCGGATGACTATATTGACCTGATCTGCGATGAACTCCTTCCCGAGGTTGTGACAGGACAACTTGCCGATGCCGTTGATGCTTACTGTGAGTCGATCGCCTTCACCTCTAACCAGGTCGCGAAACTCTTCGAGCGTTCGGCCGAACTCGGCCTGCCCGTCAAGCTGCATGCCGATCAGCTCAGCGACGGCGGCGGCGCCGCACTGGCTGCTCGGTTCGATGCGTTGTCGGCGGACCACCTCGAGTACACCTCGCCGGCCGGAGTTGCCGCAATGGCGGCGTCCGGTGCGGTGGCTGTACTCCTCCCGGGTGCGTTCCTCACGCTCGGCGAAACTCAGTTGCCACCCGTCAATTCCCTGCGTAAACACGGCGTGCCGATTGCAGTGGCCACCGACTGCAATCCTGGAACGTCACCCATCTGCAGTATTCGTATGGCGATGATGCTGGCCGCAAGGCAGTTCAGGCTAACACCGGAAGAGTGCCTGGCGGGTACGACCCGGGTTGCGGCAATGGCCCTCGGCCTTAACGACCGTGGCACACTGGAAACCGGGAAGCGTGCCGACATTGCCATCTGGGATGTCAGTCATCCGCGCGAACTCGCTTACTGGTTTGGCACTCCGCAGCTTTCAGAGTTATTGCTGGCAGATACTCCATAGGCAATGCAGACTACGCGGCCGTGAACGCCGACCTCCTCCAACGCAAAAGCTTCATCATCACGCTGGGCCTGCTAACGGCCGTGGCGGCGCTGACTGTGGACCTCAGTCTGCCGGCAATTCCGGCCATGGTGGAGGCACTGCACACATCGCTGTCACGCGGCCAACAAATCGTCGGCATCTTCATGATCGGCATGGCCTGTGGCCAAATTCCCGCCGGCCTGTTCTCCGATCGCCTCGGTCGGCTGCCTACTCTCTACGTGGGCATGACCATCTTTGCGATCGCAGCCACCGTTGCAGCATTGGCAAACAACATGGACGTGCTGCTTGCCGCTCGATTTGTGCAGGGAATCGGTGCCGCATCCGCGATTGTTTTGTCGCGTGCGATCGTCCGCGATGTCGCTTCAGGGAAGGACGCGGCCAGGCTAATGTCCCTGATGACCATGATCTTTACAGTTGCGCCTGTCGTGGCTCCGAGTATCGGTGCCCTGCTGGTAGCCGCGTGGGGCTGGCGGGCACCGTTCATCGTCATCGCGTTGTGCGGCGGCATCATCATGTTTGGCATTCGGACCAATATTCCGGAAACACATGTGCCGGAGGTGGGCGAACACGCGGTGCGCCAGCTGCAATCGAGTTTTCGGGAATTCTTTTCGCATCGCCAGTCTATTTTCGCGTTACTGCTCATCGTCCTGCCGCCGGCAGGATTCATGTCAGTCATTGCTGTTTCAGCGGCGCTGACCGTTGAGATCTACGGCTACTCAATCCAGGAATACGGCCTGATCTTCGCGTGCGCAGGTATTTCAATTCTCATCGGTTCGACGGCGAACCGATGGCTGGTTCTGCGCTTTGATCAGATGCAGCTCATTGGCCTGGGGGTCGGCCTGATCTTCGCCGCGAGCGCCCAGCTCGCCGTAATCGCGTGGCTCGATACTGCGCCGTTCTGGTGGTTATGGTCCTGCGTCTGCCTGTTCATGTTTACGATCGCTGTGCTGATGTCGAACGCGACGGTGCTGGCACTCGATCCCTTACCACGTATCGCCGGGGTCGCATCATCGATTCTCGGAACACTGCAGAACATGATGGCTGCGACCGGTGCTCTCGTCGGCGCCTCAATTTACGACGGTACGGTAAGAAATGCCGTGATCATTATGGCGACAGTAGGTTTGATTACGACCTGTATCTTCCTGCTGCGCCCGCTGATAGCGCCGGGCGATTTGGTGCACCACCCCGACGAACTGGCGCGCGACTAGGAACGATTTGCTAGGGAAGCCGGGTCAGAACGTCGTCGACATCCTGTCTTGATTGCGTTGGCGTAATCTTCGGGTAACCAAACCAGAGCATCCCTACGACGAACGCCTCGGCTTCGTCGACGCCGATAATCTCGAAGAACCGCGCGTCACGTGTAATAGCACCCGTGGTCCACTTGGAGCCAACGCCGGCTTTCCACAGGTACAACGTGAAGTTCTGCACCGCGGCACAGCATGCGGCGTAGTCTTCTCGCTCGCGTAACGCATCCGCGTTGCGCTGGCAGGTCACAATCAGCCAACCAGGTTTCTCTCTCCAGCTGCAGCGCTTGTGTTCGGCGAGCTCGGCGCCTTTCGCGGCAGTAACCATTTCCCCGCAGAGGTCGATGATACGACCGACGGTCTCCTCGCCCGGCAGAATGAATCGCCACGGCTCAGATACGTAGTGATTGGGCGCCCAGGTGGCAACCTCCATGGCCTCATGAACGAGCTCGTCCGGAACAGGCGTTTGAATGTACTGGTTAACAGTGCGGCGCCCCCGTAGAACCCGCGCAAACTCCCGGAGCTCCTGCGTCTCAAAACTAGGCGCCTTCTTCATCAGACCCGCTCAATAATCATGGCGATACCCTGCCCTACGCCAATACACATCGTGCAAAGTGCGTAGCGGCCGCCTGTGCGGCGCAACTGATAGGCTGCAGTCGTTACGAGCCGGGCGCCGGACATGCCCAGCGGATGCCCAAGGGCGATCGCACCACCATTGGGGTTAACGTTGTCCGCATCATCCGCCACGCCAAGTTGCCTCAGCGTCGCCAGACCCTGGGATGCGAACGCCTCGTTCAGTTCGATAACGTCGATCTGTTCAATCGTTAATCCGCAGGTCTCGAGCGCTTTTTGCGACGCGGGCGCCGGACCAATGCCCATGATGCGAGGTTCAACACCAGCAACGGCCCAACCAACAACGCGCGCCATGGGTTCGAGCTGATTCGCTATCGCGGCCGCCTCCGAGGCGACCAGCATGGCGCAGGCACCGTCGTTAATACCGGAGGCGTTGCCCGCCGTAATCGTCCCGTCGCTGCGGACAATGGGCCGCAGTTGTGCGAGCGCCTCAAGCGTCGAACCAGGACGTGGATGCTCATCCGAATTTACGATCAGGTCATCGCCGCGGCGCTGCGGAATCGCGACCGAAATGATCTCGTCATCGAATCGTCCTGCCGCCATCGCGGCTTCCGCCTTCAGCTGGCTGCGTAACGCGAAGGCGTCCTGGTCTTCGCGTGAGATCAAAAATCCGGCCGCGACGTTCTCGGCCGTCTCGGCCATTGAGTCGATGCCGTATTGCTCTTCGAGTTTCTTATTGATGAATCGCCAGCCGAGCGTCGTGTCATACAACTCAGCATTTCGGCCAAACGCATCCGCTTGCTTCGGCATTACAAATGGCGCGCGCGACATCGATTCGACGCCTCCGGCGATGCCGAGCGCGATGCCTCCGGTCCTGATGCTGTCTGCGATGTTGCCGATCGCATTCATTCCCGAGCCACACAGACGATTGACAGTGACCGCCGGCACCGTCACAGGCAGCCCCGCAAGCAGGACGGCCATGCGACCGACATTGCGATTGTCTTCACCCGCCTGATTGGCACAACCGTAGGCAAGGTCCTCGATCGCCACAGGATTGAGATTCTCGTTACGCTCGAGCAGTGCCGCGATCGGGAGAGCCGCGAGATCGTCAGCACGTACGGACGACAATACACCGCCGTACCGCCCGATCGGCGTCCGGACTGCGTCGCAAATGAACGCTTCGACCACCAGGCTACTTCACACCATGCGTCATGCGGCGCAAGACGTCATTCTTGAGTACGAAATGGTTGTACACCGCGCCGAGGATATGGACAACGACAAGCACAGCCAGCGGGATCCACACGATTTCGTGCACTTCTTCCCAGAACTCATGGGCGTCGTCGCTTTCGCCGATGGGCAGCGGTATCGTCAGAAAACCAAACAATGGCAGGCCCCGCCCGGCTGTTCCCATGATCATCGCGCCCGCGAACAGCTGAGCGAACACCGTGATGTACAGGCCCCAATGCACCAGCGTCGCGACGAGCTTCTGCACAGGTGCCATCCCGTCGGGATGCCCGGGCGCATCGTTCATAAAGCGCCACACGATCCGGACAGTCATCAGAAATAACACGACCGTTGCGATGGATGCATGAATGAAGCGAACACGTGACCTCGCGTCCCCGCTCTCCATGTCGTCTTGCTGAAGGCCGAGGTAAATCAAGGCGAAAATACCAATGGCGATAATCCAGTGCAGCGCCTTCGACAGCGAACCCCATTCCGTTGTTGTATTTCGCATTCCCATCTGTTCAATCCTCCGCAGGATTAGTCACCGCCACGCTCGTATTTGCGACCAAGATAGATCCCGGCACCAGCCCAGGCAGCCGCGAAAGCTGCCGCAACTAACGCGACACCCGCAAGCCCCAGGCCGACAGTGGCTGTCAAGGCCGTATACAGCCAGGCGGTAACGACGTCACCGCCTCGATAGACGACGATATCAATGACCGGCTTCGCCTTGAAGCGGGTGTCGGCGTCCACCGCAGTAAACAGCATCTCGCGACCCGGTCGGGTGATCGCATAGTTGCCCGCACGCCGCGTGACCTGCAGGCCGATCAGTACAGCTAACACCGGGCTCAGCGCGACTACGACCCAGCCTCCTACCATCAGCGCCGGGATAAGCGCCAAGGTTATTGGCATCCCGAAACGTGTTGCCAGGCGCCCGGTCGCAAACAGCGCGGTCAGCAGTGCCAGCGAATTGACCGCCAGGTCGATACCGCCCCAGATCTGGGTACGTACTTCCCGGTCGAAGTCACCCATCATCTTTCTGAGCTCGAAATAGATGAACGTATTCATCAGAACGTAGAACAGAATGAAGAGCCCGATTGCCAGAAGGTAGGGGTTGCTGACAAATGTCTTGAACCCTGAGAACGGGTTGCCGCTAAGCTTCTTATCGCCCGCGAGGTCAGCCTGAACATCCTCGTTGCCAAGCTCACTGATCCGCAGCGACTCCAGCTTCATGATGATCGGAATTGGCACCATGAGCAGTACCGCGGCGATCAACAGCAGGTTCAGATTACCAATGTTGTCGGCAAAGAAGGTTGGGATGGCCGGCCCGACGATCGCACCGGCACTAGCGCCCATGGCGATGATGCTGAATAGCCGCTTCGCCTGTTCCTTGTTGTAGAGACCGGACATGAACGTCCAGAACACAGACAGGTGATACAGGCTGAAGACGCTTAGCCAGACGTAGTAGCAACGATTGACGATGTCGTTCTCGCCCAGCGTAGAGCCGGCAATGTAAAAACCGACAAACGTCAGCGCAAAGAACGCGTAAACGCTCGGCACAATAACGCGTAAGCGAATTCGCGAAATTACGGCGCCATAAATGCTGACGGCGATGACGCTGAAGAAGAAAGTAGAAGTCCAGAGCCAGCTGAGTTGTTCATCCGTCCAGTCCGATGACAGGGAATCACGAACCGGACGCAGGATGAAATAAGCGGCCATCAGCACAAACACAAACAGAAACGACAGAACTGTCGCCTTCAGTTCGTTGGGTTCTACCTTGGTTGCGGCCCGTATCGCACGCTGCAGCGCATTTTCCTGACGATTGTTATTCATTTGTCAGGGAGCCTATCACTAGAGCGTGTCAGTCTGCAGCAGCTATCGCCCTCGCCGCGGCCAGCAGCTCGTCGGCCGGTAGCCGGTTCTTGTAGTCGGGGTTGATGAAGGTAAAGGCGATGACCCCATCTTGGCCGACGGCGATCACCGCCGGAACCGGCAGTATGCCATGACGCTCCATTGACGATTTCCTGTAGCCGTCGCCCTTGTTATTCACGTAGTCGATCGTGCGTTGCCCCGCCTTGAAGGCGATGCCCAGCGCGATAGATGCCTGTGCATTGGCATCCGAGAGGATGGTGTAGTCGAGCCCGTCGATGTCTTCCTGCGCCTGCTGCTCCAGGCTGTCATACAGCAGCTCGGGACGGTCGCCGCTGAGAAACAGCACATCGATACCGAGCGCACGAATCTCGGGAATCACGTGTCGCATATCGGACAGATACAGGTTGCAGTAAGGGCACCAGCCGCCGCGGAATACAAGCAGCATGACAGGCTTTTCGAGCTTCGCGGGGTTGAAGTCAAAAGCCTCGGAGTCGACGGTCTCGACGACAAAACGAGGCGCCATGTCGCCAACGGCCAATGGCTGAATCAGGTCGGCCGACTCGGCGATGGGCGCGTCGGCATGACCCTGGCGAATGGCTGTGCTGTAAATCAGGCTGAATGCCAGGACGGCGACCAGCGAGCCCGGAATAAGTAAACGTGTCATGGGGATCTCCAATATTTGAGTAGTAGACCACGTTACCCGGAGACTTATTACTCGTGCCGCAAAGCCTCTATAGGATCCAGCGAAGCCGCACGCTTGGCCGGCCAGATTCCAAAGACCATGCCGACCGCGGCGCTGAAGCCGAACGCTGTGATGGCGGAGTTCGCGGTCACCACGGTTTGCCATCCCGCGTAGCGAGCCAGCAGCGCGGAGACTGTTGCGCCAAGCGCCAGGCCGACGAGACCGCCCAGAAGGCAGAGAATGGTCGACTCAACGAGGAACTGCAGCAGAATGTTGCCGCGGGTGGCCCCAAGCGCCTTGCGCACGCCGATCTCACGCGTCCGCTCGGTGACGGTCACCAACATGATATTCATGATGCCAATGCCGCCGACCACGAGGCTGACCCCGGCGATACCCGCGAGCAGGTAGGTGAACACCTCGGTCGCTTCCTGGCGGGACTGGGCGAACTGCCGCCGGTCCATGATCGCAAAGTCATTGTCCTTACCCGGCAGCACGCCGTGCTCCCGACGCAGGATTCGTTCAATTTCCAGCATCGCCATTTCGGTGGAAGACGTATCCG
This sequence comes from Gammaproteobacteria bacterium, assembly GCA_024639825.1. GTDB lineage: Bacteria > Pseudomonadota > Gammaproteobacteria > Steroidobacterales > Woeseiaceae > UBA1847. The sequence continues at coordinate 49,154 of JAHEGH010000003.1, read as the reverse complement.
CCACCAGGGCGCTGATAGTCTGGACGAACTCATTGCCGGTGACGCGGAACTGCGCTGTCGACAACGGAATCCAGATATCGTCGTCCGGATTACGCCACCCCGTACCGCCTTTCGCTTCCAGGACACCAATGATTTCGAACTTGATCGACCGAATCTGGATCGAACGACCTATCAGGGCCGCCGGATCCGCATCGAGCATGCCCGGCAATTCTGCACCCAGCACAACAACGCGTTTGCGTGCCGCGTCATCTGCCGTCGTGAACATGCCGCCGTGTGTGAAATTAAAGCCGTGCACGTCCGGATAATTAGGTGTGGTGCCGATGACCGACACGTTCAGGTTGCGGTTGCCGTACTTGACCTGGAAGCGACTGTTGATTTCGGGCACCACCGCGGTGACGTGCTTCATCCCCTTCGATAACGCCACTGCGTCGTCGGTTGTCAGTGTCTGCTGATCACGTGCAACACCCCGACTGAACCAGGCTGACGACTGAATTGACAGGATGTTTCCCCCCATCGCTGCCATTTGTTCATCGATTTGCCGCTGCGCGCCGGTGCCAAGCGCAACCATTGTGATCACCGCTCCGACACCGATAACAATACCGAGCATCGTTAGCAGAGCACGAAACAGATTGCTTCGAATCGATGCCAGGGAAATACGAATGGTTTCTCCGAACAGCATGGTGTCAGCCGATTCCCGGCACCCCTCGCATGCGACGATTGATAAAGTTCTGGAGGTCCTGCTGTGTTTCCAGCAGGTGGGAACTGGGCAGTACCAACACCCTGTCGTTCTCGTCCAGGCCGCTTACAACTTCAACATTGTCGAGATCGGTAACCCCCGTGGTCACTTTGCGGATCTCCCGCCCCGGTGTATCGAGGACCACCCAGAATTCACCGCCGAAGCGGTAGTCCGTCGCCTGGCCGCCTTCGCGTGGACTACCTCGCTGCCCTGGTTTTGGCCGATTTCCGCCGGCCGGCCGGCCCTCGCCGCCGCCCAGCGCTGCTGAAATAGCATCGACCGATCGGCCGAGAATCAACGCTGTCGACTCAAGATCTCGGCGTGTCCGGAGCGCCATAACCGGAATCGTCATGGCATCGGCAGCGCGCGCTATCGATATCTCGACTTCGGCATTCATGCCCGGCAACAGCAGTCCGTCCGGGTTCTGGATGGACACGAGCACGGCGAACATCGTGACATTCTGGTCGACCACCGCCTGCGGTTCGATCTTCACAACTTCTCCGGGGAACGGCTGGTTGGGGTAAGCGGCCACGGACACGCTCACCTGCATGCCTGGCTGAATCTTGCCGATATCAGTTTCGTCGACCAGTGAGCGAATCTGGACAGCACTCAGGTCCGCCATCTGCATCAACAACGTCCCGCCCGCAAAGTCCTGCGTTGGTGAGGAAATGACCTGGCCAATCTCGACGGGCTTGAAGATGACTGTGCCGCCAATGGGCGCCCGGATATCCGTGTCGTCGACCGCAATCCTCGCGTTCTCGACCGCCACGCTGGCCGTCACAACCTGTGCCTCGGCATTCGCCAGATCAAGCGTTGCCTGCTCAAGGTCCGATTGCGTCAGGGTGCCATTTTTGACCAGTGATTCGACACGCGCTTTTTGCGTGGTGGCGATTTCGCGACGAGAGATGGCCGCCCTCAGTTCGGCATCGGCCTGCGCCAGACGATTGCGGACGATACGCGGATCAATACGAACCATCAGGGTGCCTTCCTCGACCAGGTCACCAGTCTCAACCTGGATATCGAGAACCTCACCCGACGCTTTTGACTTGACCTCAACAGTCGCCAACGGCTCGACGATGCCGGCCGAACTCACTGCCACTTCAAGCGTGCGGCGCTCGATTCCCGCCGTGTCATAAACAAAGGTCGTGTCTTCCTGTTCTGCGCAGGCGACCAGCAGCATGATTGGAAGAAAGGTCAATATGCGTTTCATTAATTCTCACTCGTATTTTCGTCGCTGATAACGTTGCCATCGCTTAAGCGTACGATGCGGTTAGCGCGGTCAGCGATGTGTTTCTCATGCGTGACAACAATCAAGGTGTTGCCCTGATTTTTGAGTTGGTCGAAGAGATTCATTATCTCTTCTCCGGTGCTCGAATCGAGGTTACCGGTTGGTTCGTCGGCCAGCAGGATGCTGGGATTCGTAACCAGGGCCCTCGCGATCGCTACACGTTGACGTTGCCCGCCAGACATCTCCGACGGACGGTGCGTCATTCGATCACCAAGACCAACGGTATCCAAAGCGGCGATTGCGAGTTCATGCCGTTCCTTGCGCTTCTTGCCGCTGTACACAAGAGGCACCTCCACGTTAGCCAGCGCCGACATGCGCGGCAACAGGTTAAACGTCTGGAATACAAATCCGATGTCTTGATTACGAATGCGCGCCAGCTGCCGGTCATTCATGGTCGACACACGCTCGTTATTCAGCCAGTACTCGCCGTCAGTCGGGCGATCGAGACAGCCGATAATATTCATAAGCGTTGACTTGCCTGACCCGGACTGCCCCATGATCGCCAGGTACTCATTCTCGTGCACATCGAGATCGACACATTGCAGCGCATCAATGTAACCACCACCCATCACGTAGCGACGCTGCAGGCGCTCAAGGCGAATAATGGCTTGGGTCGTGTTGCTCATGAATGACAGGTGACAAGGCGGCAGGAAAGGATAAACCAAAAACAGGCGCTATACTCATTGAAACGCCTGTGGAGGAGTTAAGTGCTATGAAGAGTATTGGCCTGCTTGTGCTGGCGATCATGCTGTTTGGCTGTGCGACGGATGCGTCGCGTATCGACAAGTACCGTTACGTTGCCTATTCATGGGTCAATGGCAACATCGACGAGATGATCGACGCGTGGGGAAAACCGAACAGGGAACACGACAAAGCATCTGAAAGCAAACCCGGCCTGGCTCGCTGGGCAGTGTTTTCACGCGCAGGCAATGTAGAGGACGGTCCCGCCGTCCGCTATCACTGCGATATGACAGCCACGTTTGGAAATGACGGGACGATCATCGATATCAGGATCCGGCACTCAAACTCATGCCACAGGTACTACAAGGATCTTGATTCCATGCTCCGGCCGGGCGTCAAACCGCCGCCGGAAGGGACAACCTGAGCCCTACATCGCTTTTTCGAGGAGATCTTCGCCGCGGATGTTGGTGACACCACGGCACCTGGCCTTCGCGCGGTACATAGCCTGATCGGCCTCGCGGAGCAGCCCGGTCAGCGTGTTGGCATTTTTCGGATAGAGCGCCAGGCCGATACTCGCTTTACACACCAGTGTCTGGCGGCCGATATTGTATGGCTCTTCGAGTGAACTGGTCAGGCGTTTCGCCAGCTTATCGGCTGTCTGGGAATCAACATCAGGAACCAGCGCCACGAATTCATCACCACCTGGACGGCCGATGATGTCGCAGGATCGCAGGCTCTTCTTCAGTCGCTCCGCCGCGACCTTGAGAAGCTGGTCGCCAACCTCGTGTCCAAACTGATCGTTGATGCCTTTGAAATCATTCAGGTCGATAAACAGCAATGCACCCGTCGCATCGTCCTCGCTCTGCGTGAGTCGCTGGGCGGCGTCGCGCTCAAAGCCACGGCGATTCAGTACGCCCGTCAGCGGGTCCGATGTTGCGATCGACTCCATTTGCTGCTCTTTTGCCTTGCGGTCCGTGATATCGACAAAAGTCGCCGCAATGTCGTCACCGACGGGCTCACAGATGACTCGCAGCCAGCGGGCGGTGCCATTCCTGCGCTGCACAACCTCGACATCGAGGCTCTTGCCACCTTCCGCCGAAGCGGCGAAACGGTGCATGACGTCATCGACGACATCGTCATCCATTCCGGATACGGCATGACGTATAACCTGGGTAGCCGAGCAGTCGACAAGATCATCCACTTCGGAACCGAGGAATGTCCCGGCCGCGGAATTGGCAAAAATACTCCGCAGCGCCCTCTGGCCGTCTTCTACCTCAACCCAGCTGAAGCGCACGATGCCGTTTACTGAATGATCAATAAGCGTACGCAGCAGCTTTTCACTCTTGCGAACGTCACTCTGTGCTTTTTCGACGTCGCTTACGTCACGGAACATGAGCACCTGGCCACCGCGCGCTGGTCCCCGCGTGGACTTCATCGGAGAAACCTGCACGTGCAGGAAGCGTCCGGTTTGCGTCATCATCTTCCGCGGCTCGCCTGAATTGAGCGCTTCGAATACTTCTGGCGCTTCATCGCCGAACAGATTTTCGAGCGGCGTTCGTAGTGCCTGCGCCTCATTGATAGACAGCATGTTCTCCGCCGTGTGGTTCAGGCCAATGATGCGGCATTCATCGTCAATGACCACGACAGGGTCCTGCATGTTCTGGAATACGGTTTCGTAGGCAAGCGGCGAAAACTCGATAATCTGCTCGCCGAGAATCAGCCAGGCGTAGATCGGCAGGAGGGCCACAAAAACGAGCGGGACGTAGGACAGGGTATCGGGCCCGATGCCAACATCGTATGCGGCAGTCGCCGCAAGCGGTCCTATGCAGGCAGCCGTCAACAGGAACAGGCCGCGCCGATGCGCCGGCGCGACGGCGGAGCTGTGCGCGAGCAACGTCATTATCGCGGCGCCGATAACTATGTAGCTGAACGGCAGATGCGCAAACAGGAACCACGGGCCCCACTTCACCGGATGTGTCAGATACTCGCCCGCCGCGTTGATAAATGGGCCGGTCCACATCAGCTCGTGATAGACATTGGTTGCTGCCAGCGAAATCGAGATGACGGGCATGATGAGCAGAACGGCCAGCCTTGACGTTGAGGTCGCGGTGCCCGTGTATTCGCGGAAGCAGACATACGCGACGATGGGCACCAGTGAGGTCCCGATGAAATGCCCGGTGCGACCGATCGAGAACATCAGGAACGACTCGGACAAGAGCTCGATGGCGCCGCCGATGACCCAGAACCCAATAACGATGAACAACATGCCGATCGGCATGCTGCCGACCTCGCGTCTGGACATCACAAGACGCAGCCCGATCAACGCATAACAGGCAGCGCTGAAAATGAGCAGTACGGATAGTCCGGCGTCCAGGTTCATCGATCTTCAGTTTGATTTAACGAAATACAGGGGCCCATGATAGGGGCCGTAAGCGCTTGATTCCCGGAACTGTTTCTCAGGTTTACAACATCGCGGGCGCCAAAAATGGTCGAAAAATCACAAAAATGGTGAGAGCCTCACCGCCAGGCCCGGGGACCCGGTCCAGGTTATTGAATAAAAACCAGCTTTTGGCGGAAGGCCGTGCGCCCCAGAGAATCCAGCACGGCGAGGTAGCGCTCGGCCCCACTCTCGGCATCGAGCGCTTTTTGCCGATACGGATCGTCCTCACGACGGGCGCCAAGACGCCAGTAAAGCAAAGTCACCGTCATCGCCAGCCGTGCGCGCACCAGGTCGAACAAGAGGTCTGCTTCGAGACCCTCGAGGGGCGTAATCGAGTGATAATTCTCGACGAACGGCACAATGAACTGCAGCGGTTCGGCCTCGAAAACCCGCAGATAGGACGCGGCGATTGCGACATCGAATGCCAGCGGCGCCTTCATCATGTCACCAAAATCGATGAAGCCGATGCCCTCATCGGCGATCAGGATATTGCCCGGATTGGCATCGGCATGAATGACCTGGGAGCGAAGCTCCCCAACGACCGGCAGAACGCGTTTTTCGAAGTCATCAATGACGGTTGCGACTCTATCCCGAACAGACAGATCCGTAATATTTTCAATGAGATTGCGAAGCTCCGCCGTGCGCCGCAAGTCCCATAGCAAGGTCGGGTTCTCGCCAGGGTGTGAGTATGCTGTGAGGCTGGCGTCGAGCCGGGCCAGTGCGCTGCCAAGCTTGCCGCTCGTGACTCTATCGAGAGGCCGGGACTCAAGCGGCGCTCCATCGACCCAGGTGACAACCCGCAGGCGGTAGGTTCCGTTACCGTCCTTGATATGACCCGATGCTTTGCCTGCCAGCGTGCGATACACCCGTGGCACGAGCAGGTCGGGGGACTTCTCAAGATGGAGCAGTGCACCGATCTGGAAATCCGTTGCAGCCGCATCCTCGGCACTGCTTGTCACCTTGGCGACGAATTTTTCGCCGGATCCGGTCCGCAGCAGGAAATTCTGGTCCCGCTCGCTGACCAGCGCCGAATAGTCACCGGCCAGGCCGAACTGGGTCTCGATTGCATGGGCGACCACCTCTGTGGCGAGTGAGGGTGCCTCTGCCGATATGGCTGCCAGGGCGGCGGATTCGGTCGTCATGCCGCGAGTGTCGCCAATGCCAACGATCCTGTAAACCGCGCCATTGTCTGGGTCGAGTCCTGAAAACTGTCGATTGGATCCCGTTCTGTTGAACATAATTGGGCAAAAATTACCTGATCCATGGACCGTCTGTTGAAAATAGCCAGATCCGGGACACCGGATACCGGTGTCCAGTTTCGAAAAAGTGCGTACGGGAAGGACGGCTTACAGTCCTTCCTGCGTGACGTGCTGGCCATCGCGAATGCCGCTGTTGAGGGCAATCGCTATATCGTCGTGGGCGTGGATTTCGACAGCAAGGGCCGCAAGCAGGCGCGATCGATCGATGCCGACGACTTCTCCGGAAAACCCTCGTACCAGTCACTGGCAAACGAATTCATCGAACCGCCGGTTCGCATCCGCTACAAACCGGTGTCGCTCGACGGCAATCGCGTCGGTGTATTTGAGGTCGGTGACTGCCAGGACCGGCCATACATGATGCGTGCCGATTTCTCCGAAAGTCTGCGGCGCGGTGATGCGTATAAACGCGTCAAGAACACGCCCGTCAAAATGGGACGGCGTCAGCTGATGGAGCTGTTCGAACACAAATTCCGGGACTCCGTCTCCGCTGGCGATATCGAAATCGGATTCCCGGGTGAGATTATTCACAAGGAGCTTGCTCTGCCGACCTGCGACCTTGCGGCAATGCCTTCGGCACTCGCTTCCCTGAAACTCGAAGAGATGCTCGACATTCGCAAGCAGTCCAGGCGTTCGGGATCAACGACCATGGTAGCTCGCCTCACACACGCGCGTCTGTATGGCACTGAGGACCCTTACGTCGATCGCTCGCCCGAAGACATCATGCAGGAGCTTGGCCAGATACGAGACAAGTACCGGAATCAGGACAGTCATTTCCTGTTCCACGAACGCGCGCAGAAACTGCAGCTGGTCGTTTTCAACCAGGGCGAGGAACCGATAATCGACGCGTCGCTCGCGATAGCGCTACCGAATCACAACTCGTTCTACGTCGCCGATAGTCCACCCAGGCGTCAGGTCGACGATCGCTTCGTTGCGAGAACGCCAGATGAGATCGCGAGCTACCCGGCCGTATCGCTCAAGGATGATGCGGTTAATATCACTGCGAAAATCGGTGATATTCCTGTCGGTGAACCCATTGAGGTTTTTATATCACCACTGCTCTTGTGTATTGGCAACGAACTAAGCGGCAGACGTTTTGGAATGCGTTACCGGTTGCACGGCCAGAATCTGCGCGCGCCGGCGTCGGGGCAGTTGAAACTAAACTTTCGTTAGGCAGTCCACTTCTCAACATGCGGCGCGGTATAGCGCTCGAACTGCCGGATCAGACTGGCGGGGTCGGAATCACACAACAGCATGTTGCGATTTTCATCGCGCAGAAAACCCTCGGCGCTGGCGTTGTCCAGGTAGGCAAGCAAATGATCGAAGTAGCCATCTGTGTTGAGCAAGCCGCAGGGCTTGTCATGGAAGCCAAGCTGCCCCCAGGTGACGATCTCGATAATTTCTTCGAGCGTGCCGAAACCGCCTGGCATCGCGATAAACCCGTCAGATAGCGCCGCCATCATTGTTTTGCGTGCATGCATCGATGCGACGACGTGCAACTCGGTCAGGCCCTGGTGAGCGATTTCCTTTTCGCACAACATCTGTGGAATGACGCCGTGTACCTTGCCACCCTGCTCCAGAACGGCATCCGCGATCACACCCATGATGCCCCTGTCGGCACCACCGTAGACAAGTTCAAGTTCGTGCCGCACCAGGACGTCGGCGAGTTCCCGTGCGGCGGCTGCGTATTCCAGACGCCTGCCCGAATTCGAGCCGCAGTAAACGCAAACCCTGCGCATGGGTCAGGCGGACTTTGCCGGGGCTTTTATGCCGTGAACGATTGCTGCAATCCCCGGACGATGCCGCTCCAGCTCTTCCGGCGTCAGTGCGTCGAGCTCATGCGGAAATACGAGCCACTCATCAGTTTCGCGCAGGAAGTAGTCGGGCACCAGGTCGGTCTCGTTGCGGCTTGGCTTGAACCAGGGCACGGCCACCCTGATGTCGTCGGGGGTGTTACCGCGAGCGCGGTTGCCCAGTTCCTCGATGACGGCCTTGATCGTGTTACCGGTATCGAAGACGTCGTCGACGATCAGGACGCGATCGTCGTGACAGATCTTCTTGATGATGTAATTCAGACCGTGCACGGCCACATGGCCGCGCTGGTCGACGCCCGTGTAGGACGACGTGCGAATAGCGATGTGGTCTGACGTTATGCCGCAGTAGGTCAGCGTCTCCTGCAATGCCATGCCGACAGGGGTGCCCCCGCGCCAGATCGCGATAATCATCGTCGGCTCGAAGCCGCTCTCGACGACCTTGATGCCGAGCTCGATCGAGTCCTCGAGGAGGTCCTGGGCGGAAAGTACTGTCTTGTCCATTGTTATTCTCTTGATTGCGGACTACGGAGGAGCCTTATAATGGCAGACTTCGATTTTAGCTCAGCGCAGCCCGAGTACAAGAATAATGAATGAGCGATTTATTGCGGCGGACGACCTGCTTCGGGATTCGTTCCAGCTGGCAGCCAATATTTACGAGGCGGGATTCAAGCCAGACTTCCTGGTCGGCCTGTGGCGCGGCGGCAGCGCCGTGGGCATTGCGGTACAGGAGGGGCTTGACTACTTCGGGGTCAAAACCGACCACATTGCCATCCGCACCTCTTATACGGGGGCGCGCAGCTACTCACAGATGGTGGACAAGGCCGAATCCATACGCGTGCACGGCCTGCAGTATCTGCTCGAGAACCTGTGCTCACATCACTCGATGCTGATTGTTGACGATGTCTACAGCACGGGTTCAAGCGTTACCGCGGTCCTGGAACAGCTCGCCCTCAAGACCCGACGAAACCTGCCGCATGATATCCGGGTTGCTACGGTGTGGTACCGGCCCAGTGAGAAGACCTTGAGGGTTCCTGAATATTACGTGCACGAGACCACCGACTGGCTCGTGTTGCCGTATGAGCTGTCGGGTTTCTCGATTAATGAGCTCATGGAGAATCGCCCGGAGATGGCTGGCCTGCTCAAACGCCTTGCACCTCACGTAAAGACGGACGACAACCTGCCGGTCGGATGACCGACGACACCCGGCTTCTACGCATCCTGTTTGATGCGGCTGTGGCGGCCGCCAGTCCGGCCGCATGCGTTCCGCTGTGGCTCGAGGACAAGCCAGCTGGAAATGTCATTGTTGTGGGTGCCGGCAAAGCGGCAGCCAGCATGGCACTCGTGCTTGAACAGCAATGGGCTGGCCCATTGGTTGGGCTCGTCATCGTTCCCTACGGCCATGGCGCTGATTGCGAACACATAGAAGTCGTCGAGGCCGGCCATCCTGTGCCGGACGAAAATGGCGTGGCGGCCACGCGCCGCATTCTGGATAGGGTCTCAAACCTCTCGGCCGACGACACGGTCGTATGCCTGTTATCAGGTGGCGGTTCGTCCCTGTTATGCGCACCGACGCCCGGCATCACACTCGAGGAAAAGCAGGCCAGGACGTCCGAGCTACTGATGAGTGGCGCGGCGATCCACGAGATCAATGCAGCCCGCAAAGAACTGTCAGCCGTCAAAGGTGGAAAGCTGGCTGCCGCGTGCGCACCGGCAAATGTCATTACGCTAATCATCTCGGACGTCCCGGGTAACGATCCATCCGTCGTCGCGTCGGGTCCCACTGTTGTCGATGCAGCGGCGGCGCGTGAAAGCGACGTTCGCATCCTCGCCACCAGTGATGACGCGCTCCAGGCAGCCGCACTGCGCGCCATGGAGCTCGACATCAGTCCCTATTTGCTCGGCGACCTGGCTGGTGATGCGCGTGAGCTCGCAGCGGAGCATGCGCAGCTCGCAATCGACATTGCCGCTGGGCGGGGCCCGGTCGAACCACCCTGCGTAATTCTCTCCGGCGGCGAAACCACGGTGCGCGTAAGCGGTGATGGCCGCGGCGGGCGGAACGGAGAGTATGGGCTCGCACTGGCGATCGCGCTGAACGGGCATGAAGGCATATGGGCGCTCGCTGCAGACACGGACGGCATCGATGGCGCCGGCGACAACGCGGGGTGCCTGATCCGCCCCGACACGCTGCGGCGGTCATCGAACGACGCGCTTGCCTTGCTGGCAAATAATGACAGCTATGCGTTCTTTGACGCACTCGGGGACCTGGTTATGACTGGCCCGACTCGCACCAATGTGAATGACTTTCGCGCGATCCTCGTGCGCTAGTTATCCAGCTTCGAAACCAGCACGCCGATGATGTCGCTGGACGTAACCATTCCAACCAGGCGCCGTTTGCGGTCGATCACCGGCAGCGCATGAAAACCACCCACCGACAGTTTTTCGGCCGCGTCGCGCAAGGTTGCGCTCTTGTTTACGACGATGACCTTGGTTTCCATGATCTGGTTTACGGTTGCTTCGGAGACGATCGGTAACTTGCCGTCGAGAAGGTGGAGTTTGAGAAAGTCGGATGAGGAGACAATGCCGACCAGGCGGCCGTCCTCAATAACGGGCAGGTGATTGATGACGTTACTATTGAGCAGGCGCCGCGCCTCAGCCGCGCTGCTCTGCGGACTGATTGTCGCTGGGTCAGGCGTCATGACTTGAACGATAGGAATATCGCGCATTCAGCCTCCTGTCTCGGTTATCCGAGACTATGAAACGATTGCATCCGCAGCATCTAGTCGGGACTATACGTACACTATTCCCAACGAGTCAGATCATGCAAGACCTACCCCATATTTACCGTGTTGCGGCTTCGGCCGAGGACGCTGCCAATGTGATTTTGTCGGCCGATGGGCTACCCGATCTCGAGACGGCGGGACCCCCCGAGTTCGGTGGTCCCGGCGATGTCTGGTCCCCCGAAACGCTGCTGGTCGGTGCAGTTGCCAATTGCTTCGTGTTGAGTTTCAGGGCTATTGCGAGAACGGCGAAGCTGGAATGGCTAACACTTGAGTGCGCGGCAGAAGGTGACCTCGACAAGATCGAGAAGCTCACGCAGTTCACAGGCTTCAGGGTCAGCGCGACATTAACCGTGCCGCCCGGGACGAACGAGAAGAAGGCCACCACCATTCTCGAAAAGGCTGAGAAGTACTGCCTGATAACGAACTCGATGAAGGCGGACTCACACCTGGAGACTGAGGTAATCGTCGCAGACTGAACGGCTTCGACGCTTTGCCGTAGTATAGAGGGATGATAAAGCGACCCTACGAAAAGCAGCCGCCACCTGCCTGGCAAAAAAGGCTGCTCCTGTTGGTTGGCTTCCTGTTCGGTGCAACGGTGCTCCTGTATGCCGTCTGGGCGATCGTTCTGCATATCGGGGCCGGCGGCGAATAATCAGTGAGCCTTTATTCCGTTTACGTAAGTTGCCGCGATGTTGCGATCGTCCGCAAGCGTGATCAGCGCGAACAGTTTTTCTTCAATCGTCTCGGCTGCGGCGGTGCGCCGCGCCGTCAGGTTTGAACCCTCAAAATCGAGCACGACGAAATCCGCCTCCTTGCCACCTGCGAAATTACCGATCTTGTCGTCAAGGTACAGCGCTTCGGCGGCGCCGAGGGTCGCCAGGTAAAGGGCGCGTGTTGCAGGCAGCGCATGCTCCTGCAGGTGTAACACCTTGTAGGCTTCGCTGGCTGTTTTGAGTAGCGACAGACTCGTCCCGCCACCCACGTCGGTGCCCAGCCCACATCGGATACCCGCATGCCGGAATGCTGGCAGGTCAAACAGGCCGCTGCCAAGGAACAGGTTTGATGTCGGACAAAACGCGGCAGCCCCTCCATGGGCAGACATGCTCGCTCGATCCGCATCATCCATGTGCAGGCAATGGGCAAACACAGCACGCTCTCTTAGCAGGCCATGTTGCTCGTAGACATCCAGATAGCTGCGGCTGTCAGGAAAGAGTCTTGCGACCTCCTCGACCTCGTCCATGTTTTCGGCGAGGTGCGTATGAATCCAGACATCGGGGTACTCGCTCGCCAGTCGTCCTGCAGCTGCGAGCTGCGCCGCGGAGGAGGTAAACGCGAAGCGCGGCGTAATCGCGTAGCCAAGCCGCCCTTTGCCGTGCCAGCGCTCGATCAGTGCCTTGCTGTCCGTGTAACCCGTCTCAGCGTCGTCGCGTAACTCCGCCGGGCAGTTGCTATCCATCAGAACCTTGCCCGCGATCAGCCGCATGCCTTTCGCGTCGGCAGCCTCGAAGATAGCGTCGGCGGAGTGCGGGTGGACAGTGCCAAATACGAGCGCCGTCGTCGTGCCGTTCTTGAGCAGCTCATCGATGAATACGCCAGCGACTTCACGCGCGTAGTCCGGATCCGCGAATTTTGCTTCTGCAGGAAACGCGTAGCGGTTGAGCCAGTCGAGCAACTGCGCGCCATAAGAGCCAATGATATCGAGCTGTGGGAAATGCACATGGCAGTCGATAAACCCGGGAACGATGAGCTTGCCCGCATAGTCGATGACTGCCGTATCCGCGGGGAGTTCGCCCAGTAGCCTGGTCGCTTCGCCCGCAGCGACGATATGCCCTTCGTCGACGAGCAGCAGGCCATCTGCAAAATATTCATAGGCCGACCGGTTCGACTGGTCGCCCGGATCGGCAAGGCAGTGCAGAAGCGATGCGCGCAGCGCCTGCACTAAACAGCCTCCAGCATGACGATTCGATCAAGCGAATGTGTGTCGCAGTTCGCTTCTTTTCCGCCACGATCAATGATCAGGAAATCCTGGCCTGCGTCGAACGCAATCAGGGGCATATGCCAGGTGCCGCGATGATAGTTGATTCCCTGCCGGCCGTTCGTAACGAAGGCTCTCAGCTCATCCGCATCGACACTTTCACCTGGCGGCGCAACCACGATAACCATACGGCAGGGCTTGAGCGGCACGAATGCCTGGCTACCAAGCGGATGCCGTTCGACCATATCGATACGCAGTGGCAGCACCGTTGGTGCACGGCAACGGGCAATGCTGATCGCCACATCGCCGTCCCCGAGATCAACGGCACAAAGATCATCAAAGCGCTGAAAACGCGCTTCATTCATTACGTTGGGACTGTCCAGCGCCCCCTCGATGACATCACCGTAGGGTGCAAAGCGCTCCCGCGTGAGCGGCTCAGGCCGCAAAGACAGCATCTTGGCGTCAGCCATGAACCTGCCCGAAGAGCCGGATACGGCTCACGCCTCCGTCCGGGTAAATCGACATGCGCACATGACTGACCGGGCCAATCTTCTCAAGCGCGTCGTCAAAGTAATGCTGCTGGTCCATCTTGAGTCGCGCTTCCGGCAGCAAGGTTTGCCACTTGTCCGAATCATTGTCTGCGTCATTGTCGCTGTCGAACATCGCTGCTTCCAGCGAAACCCGATCGGGATAGTTGCCTTTGAAATGCGCTGTGTCGATTTCGGCACGCTCGATTACGCCGGGTTGGCCCAGCGCGAGGATCACCCAGTCGTTGCCGGGGCCACGCCGCCTGGCCGTTTCCCATCCATCACCCATGTTGGCGCCGCGACCGGGCGCCGTAAGATTGTGAACGGAACCATAGTGCTCATCGCTGCACGCAATCGGGCGACCGCCATGTTCGACAGCAACAAGATCAACGTAACCGTCTACGTCGGTGAAGTCTGCCTTCACCTCACCAAAAATACGCAGCCGCGCCACGCCACCGTCGGGATAAATATGTAAGCGCACATGCGTAAAAATCGTATCGTTGCGCGCATCGAGATAGTGATGCGAGTTGCCGGCAAGATCGACCTTTGGCACAAGCTCAACCCAGCCATCTTCCGGTACATCCTCATTGCTGACGCAAGCTTCTATCGATGCCTGCGGCGGGAAGTTGCCTGTGAAATGGCTCGTATCAATGTCAAAGCCGTGAATAACCCCCGGCACGCCGAGTCGAATCACACAGTAGTCGTGCCCCGGCTCGCGTTTGCGGCGACTTTCCCAGCCATCCATCCATTTACCGTGGTCATCGTATTGATCGTCGATGAATACCGGCTCGTCGTACTTGATCAACCGCTCCTTGGCGCCGAAGAACTCGTCCGTCGCGAAGGTAACCCGTGAGCCCAGACGCGGCCGCTCCAGCTGCACCCATTTTTGAACCGCGTGCGTCATTGTCCGCCCCCTAACGCGTCGAGGCGCAGCCGCGCTATCTTGTGGATCTCGGCGAGCGCCGTTTCGAATTCGGTATCGTAGTCGTTCTTCAGCCGCGCACTAAACGCCTCAAGGATCTCGGCGCGATTACTGCGGCGTACCGCCATAACAAACGGAAAACCAAATTTATCTTTGTAGGCGTCATTCAACGCCTGGAAACGTTCGTACTCAATCTTCGAACACTGATCCAGCCCGGCACTTGCCTGTTCCTCGGTCGAATCTTCAGTCAACTCACCGGCGATCTGCGCCTTGCCGGCCAGGTCCGGGTGTGCCCGGATCAATTGGAGTTGCCGTTCCGTTTCAGCGTTGTCCACGCAGTCGGCCATGAGCTCCGCAAGTCGGCCACTATCGTCAATGTCTGCCGCAAACGTGGCAACCTGCTCCGCTACCCAGGGCGAGTGCTCATAGACGCCCGCGTAGCGCGCGATGAAATCATGACTGTCCATTAGCCGTTCTCCTGCGGCGGGTGTTGCTCCCGCCAGTGTTTTGCAATATCCAGCCGGGTCGCGATCCAGACATCGTCCTGCTCGCCGAGGTAGTCGAGAAATTTCGCCACGGCAGCCGCCCTGCCGGGGCGGCCAGCCAGTCGGCAATGCAAGCCGATCGACATCATCCGTCCACCTTCAGCATGGAGGACCTTGAACGTGTCTTTCAGGTAGCGGTAGAACTGCTTGCCGGAGTTGAAGCCCTGCGCCGTGGCAAAACGCATGTCGTTGGCGTCAAGCGTGTAGGGGACCATAAGTTGCGGCGTCGTATGTTCGTGGTTCCAGTACGGCAGGTCGTCTGAATAGCAGTCGGCGTTATAAATGAAACCGCCCTCTTCGGCGGCGAGCCGGTGACTGTTTGGGCTGCAGCGCCCCAGATACCAGCCGTTCGGGCGCTCGCCCGTTACTCGCGTGTGAATCTCGATGGCTTTTGCAAGATGGGCGCGTTCCGTCGCTGCGTCGATATGCTGGTAGTCGATCCAGCGATAGCCGTGACTCGCGATTTCCCAGCCCGCGTCCTGCATAGCCTTCACGGCATCCGGATTGCGCTCGAGGGCCATGGCGACGCCGAATACGGTGACCGGCGTTTTACTGGCCGTAAACATACGGTGGAGCCGCCAGAAGCCTGCGCGTGAGCCGTATTCGTATATCGACTCCATATTCATGTTGCGCTCACCGTCGATGGGTTGCGCCCCCACGATTTCCGAGAGAAACGCTTCCGACGCGCTGTCACCATGCAGCACGCAGTTCTCAGCACCTTCTTCGTAGTTGATGACGAACTGCACCGCCGTGCGGGCGCCATCAGGCCAGTTTGCCGTGGGCGGATTCGCGCCGTAGCCGCGCATGTCTCTCGGATAATCTGTCATTGGTCCGCCTGCAGATCCTGATACCACGTATCGATCACCAGCCGCTCCTCGTTCGTCATGTCGGTCAGGTTGCCTATTGGCATGACTCGCGTAACGACGGTCTGCTGGAAAATGCGGTCTGCCTCGGTGAGGATCTGTTCATCGGTGTCAAACATGATGCCAAGCGGCGCGACCGGGAACGCAGGATGCACTGGCGCACCCGAATGACAGCTTGTGCAGCGTGCGTTGATGACGTTGCGAACCTGGTCAAAGGAGACCTCAGCGCCCGTCGCCGCCGGTGCGCGCGGCGCAATGGCGGCCGCGATCGCTGCGAGCAGTACAACGGCCAATATGGCGGGCAGCGCCGACGTCTTACCCTTGTGGCGCGCAACGAAGTAGATTCGGATAAGCGCGCCCGCCAGCGATATCCCAATCAGGATCAGCCAGTTGTACTCATGCCCATAGGCCATCGCAAAATGGTTGCTCGTCATGACAAACAGAACGGGCAAGGTAAAGTACGTGTTGTGCACCGAACGCTGCTTGCCACGCTGTCCATGAATCGGGTCTGGCGTCTCGCCCCGCTCTGCCGCGGCAACCATGAGCTTCTGGCCCGGGATGATGACGAAGAAAACATTGGCTACCATGATCGTACCGAGCACGACGCCGAAGTGAATATAGGCACCACGGCCACCAAACAATTCGCACAGGCCCCAGGCCAGCAACCCGGACAGCGCCAGCAGGATGCCGCCAAATACACGTGTGTCGCGAGCCAGCGTTGACTTACACAACAGGTCGTATACGAGCCAGCCGCCGACGATGAACGCGATGGCGATGCCCACGGCAACCGGCGCCGAAAAATCGGCAACCGAGCGGTCAATCAGGTAAACCTCCGCGCCATACCAGTACACCAACGCCGTGAGGAAAATTCCGGAGAGCCAGGTCGTGTAGGCCTCCCACTTGAACCAGTGAAGACGCTCGGGCAACTCCGGCGGAGCGACCTTGTATTTCTGTGCGTGATAGAAACCGCCACCGTGCACCGACCAAACTTCACCGCCAACGCCTTTCTCATCGTCGGCCGGATCCCTCGGCGGTTCGAGATGATCGTCGAGCCAGATAAAATAGAACGACGCACCAATCCACGCGACGCCAGCGATAACATGCAGCCAGCGCACCAGGAGGTTAAGCCAATCAGCAATATACGCTTCCATGTATGCGTCTCGTTCCTATTTCCCTATCGGGTAGACGTTGTCAGGATACTCGGCATCGGCCACGGCTGCTTTCATCTCCCTGACCTTTAGTATCTCGGCTGCCGTCGACACCGCAATCTCAGCGGGCTTCTTGCCGCTGATACCGTCGACGCCGATCGGGCAGGTCAGCGAGTCGATCATGGCCGCGGGCATGCCTTGCTGCCGGTAACGCTTCTCGAAACGACGTCGCTTGGTGACGGAGCCGATAAGCCCACAATAGCGCGCGTCACCACGTCGCAGGATGCGGTCGCAGACATCGAAATCGATCGCGTGGCTGTGTGTCATGATCAGGTAGTAACTGTTCGGCGGCATTGCAGCCACCTCGAGTGCGGGCTCTGTCGCCTCGATCGCCCTGACATTCGCGGGCACATCGCGGAAGAAATTGCGCCGGCTGTCGACCCAGCGAATGTTGCATTCGAGCCGCGACAAGGCGCTTACGACCGCCGCGCCCACATGCCCCGCGCCAAACACAGCAATATTGAAATCGGATTTGACAACAGGTTCGTAGAGCTCCTGCACATTGCGTTGCGCGCCCTGTCCATCGTCCAGAATGGCTCGCGCGGCGCCGACCAGTTCCGCATCTGCCGCCGATTCATCGACACCGAATATGCGATCGGCCGTCACCACGAACTTCGCGGGCGCCGATTGCGAAATGCGCGTCGCCACGACCGCCGGTTCGCGCTGGCCGTGCAGCACGCGCAGGTCACGCAACCAGGCCGGCATGCCGCCGGCAACCGGTTCGAAGAGAATCTCCACGACGCCGCCGCAACACTGGCCCAGCGACGGACCCAGCGGGAAGCTGCGCAGCGCGAGCGTTTCCTCTGCAAGCATGCCAACAGCAACGCGCGTGCTCTGATACTCGAGTTGCCCGCCACCTATCGTGCCAATTGTTTCACTGGCCGTGACGATCATTTTCGCGCCGATTTCTCGTGGTGACGAACCACGAATGCCCGCAACAGTGACGAGTACGGCCGGTTCACCTGCCGCACTCAGGTCACTCAGTTCGTCGATCCATTCATTCATTGGCGACACCCTGTAACGCACGCAGGATCGCCTCGGGCGTAGCGGGCGCCCGCAGGTCCGGCAAAACCCGGTCTTCGTCAGCAATCGCGTCGCGCAAAGCGAAGAAGGCTGACAAGCCGAGCATTAATGGCGGCTCGCCGACCGCCTTGGAGCGGTAGATAGACTTCTCGCGATTGGCGGCATTTTGCAGCAGTTCGACGCGAAAGTCCGGGGCGAGGTCCGAGCAGGTCGGTATCTTGTATGTCGATGGCGCATGCGTACCAAGGTCGCCCTTGTCGTTCCACCAAAGCTCTTCGGACGTCAGCCAGCCGACACCCTGAACGTAACCGCCTTCAACCTGGCCAAGATCGACGGCCGGATTCAACGAATCACCGCAGTCGTGGAGGATGTCGACGCGCAATACTCGATTCTCGCCGGTCAGCGTATCGACAACGATCTCGGTAACGGCAGCGCCGTAGGCGTAGTAATAGAACGGGCGACCGGAAAACGTCGCGCGGTCGTAATTGATCTTCGGCGTACGGTAGTAGCCCGTTGCCGATAGTGAGACGCGGTTCGCCCAGGCGAGTCGCACCAGTTCCGGGAAGTCCATGCTCCGGTCCGCAATATGCGCAACGTCGTCGCGGAAGTCGATCTCCGCTTCCGATACGCCATAGTGCCTCGCGGCAAACGCCGTAATACGCTTGCGAATCTTCGCCGCCGCCTTCTGCGCGGCCTTACCGTTCATATCCGAGCCGCTCGACGCCGCGGTCGCAGACGCATTGGGTACCTTGCTTGTGTCGGCCGCTGTCGTCCGCACGCGCTCGATACTGATGCCAAATTCGTCCGCGACGACCTGCGCGACTTTGACATACAAGCCCTGCCCCATCTCGGTGCCGCCATGGTTTAACTGCACGGTGCCGTCCTTGTAGACATGTACGAGCGCACCAGCCTGGTTTAGCAGCGTTGACGTAAAGGAGATGCCGAACTTGACCGGCGTGATGGCGATGCCGCGCTTCAATACTTTGCTACCGGCATTGAATGCGTGAATTGCCTTGCGACGTGCTTCGTAATCACTACTTGCCAGCAGGCGATCGAAAAGCTCATCCGCAATATTGTCTTCGACAACCTGCTGGTAGTGAGTAATGTTTCGATCTTCGGTGCCATAGAAATTCTGGCGCCGTACAGCCAGCGGATCCTTGCCCAGGGTCCGCGCGATATCGTCGATGACGCATTCAATTGCGAACATGCCCTGCGGACCGCCGAAGCCACGAAACGCTGTGTTGGACACTGTATTCGTCTTGCAGCGGTGCGACAGGATACGAACGTTCTCGAGAAAATAGGCGTTGTCGCAATGAAACATGGCGCGATCGTTTACGGGACCGGATAAATCGGCCGACATGCCGCAGCGCGCCGCAAATTCGAAATCGATCCCAAGGATACGACCGTCGTCGTCGAATCCCACATCGTAGTCGATCACGAAGTCATGGCGCTTGCCCGTCATGATCATGTCGTCATCACGATCGAGCCGCAGCTTGCAGGGCCTGCCTGTCTTGTCCGCGGCCAGCGCCGCAATACAGCCTATCAGGGCCGCCTGGCTTTCCTTGCCACCGAAGGCACCGCCCATACGCCGACAGATTACGACGATGTCCTTCGCCTCACGCTGCGTCGCATGCGCAACGATGCCCTGCACTTCATCCGGATGTTGCGTCGAACTGTAGACAAGGATGCCGCCATCTTCCTGCGGGATAGCCATGGCGATATGGCCTTCAAGGTAGAATTGGTCTTGCCCGCCAAGCGACACGCGCCGCCGCAGGCGGTGCGGGGCCGTCTCGAGCGCGGCATCGGGATCGCCCCTTACCAGCGTCTCGGATGGCAGGACAAACGACTTCTTCTCCACGGCGGTAAGCGGGTCGAGAATGGCCTCGAGTTCCTCGTAGTCGACGTTCGCCCTGTGCGCGGCCTTGCGAGCGGCATCAACCGTCTCTGCTGCAACCACAAACAAGGGCTGACCGACATACTGGACGAGCCCGTCCGCCAACAGGGGATCGTCCTTGATGATCGATCCATAATTGTTTTCCCCGCATATGTCGGCCGCCGTGCAGGTATCCACGACGCCGTCCGCTGCCTGAACATCGGACAGGTCAAGATCGCGGACATTGGCATGTGCGACCGCGCTCATACCCACCGCGAGATGCAGCAGATCGCGCGGTTCAGGCAGATCGTCCGTGTAGGCCGCCTGCCCCGAAACATGCAGGTGCGCGCTGTCGTGCGGCAGCGGTTTGCCGACGGCTCTAGCGACCATAGGTGTACACCGTTTCCTCAACTTCGCCTCGTGATTCCATCCAGAAGCGGCGCAGCAGGTTCTGTACGGCGACCAACCGTATGTCCGCTGACGCCCGCATATCACTGATCGGCGCAAAATCCTCCGCGAGCGCGGCGCAGGCTCGCTCAATCGTCTCCGCAGTCCATGGCGCGTCGTTTATCACCTGCTCACAGCGCTCGGCATGCCTGATCGTTGCCGCCAAACCACCGCAGGCCATACGGAAACGAGTCACCGTCTCGCCATCGAGCTCGAGACTGTAGGCCGTGCAGACAGCGGAAATATCCTGGTCGAAGCGCTTCGACCATTTGTGGCTGGCGACGCGCAGGCCTTTGCGCGCCAGCGGTACACGAATGCAGGCGACAAACTCGCCGGACTGCAGATCGTTCACCTGGTAGTCGTGGTAGAACTCGTCGAGACCGAGCTCCCGCTCCTGATCGCCACGACGCAGGACAAGGCTCGCGCCAAGCACCATGAGCGCTGGCATGGAGTCGCCTATCGGAGAACCGTTCGCGACATTGCCGCCGAGCGTGCCCGCGTTGCGAATCGGTGGCGATGCAAAGCGTCGGAACAGTTCGTCGAGATCAGGATACTGCCCCAGGATTGCGGCGCTCGCTTCTGTGATCGAGACAGCCCCACCAATCTCAAGGTGACTTGCTGACGTATGCAGGTCGAGCAGTTCTGCAACCCGGCCCGTATAAATGACGGTTGCCAGTTCACGATGCTGTTTTGTTACCCATAAGCCGATATCCGTGCCGCCCGCGAGAATCGTCGCTTCGGGATACTGCTCATACACCCGGGCGAACGCCGCAATATCCTGCGGCGCAAAGAAACGCCGACCGTTGTTCTCCAGAGCAAGATCGCCCTCACGCCTGACGGCGCAAAGCGCATCGAGATGCTGCTGTGAATTCCAGTCGTCGTCCTGCTTATGCATGACCTGTGCGGCAGCAATGATCGGCCGGTAACCTGTACAACGGCACAGGTTACCTGCAAGCGCATCATCGATCTCCCGGCGTGACGGCTTCGGGTTCGTTCGATACAGCACGTACAACGACATAACGAAACCTGGCGTACAGAAACCGCACTGCGAACCGTGCTGATCTACCATGGCCTGTTGCACAGGATGCAGTTGGCCGTCCTTGCCATGCAGGCCTTCGACCGTAATCAGTTCCTTGCCATCCAGGGTCGGCAGGAACTGAATGCATGAGTTAATCGTCTTGAGCTCAATGTGATTGCCACTACGGTCAATCTCAACGACTGCGACCGTGCACGCGCCGCAGTCACCTTCGGCGCAACCTTCCTTGGTGCCGGTCATGCGCAGGTCCTCGCGCAGGAACTGCAGCACGGTGCGCGTCGGGTCGGCCACCGCCGTTTCAACAGGGTTGCCGTTCAGTACGAAGCGAATGGTGTTCGCAGGCATCGGGTCAGCTACCCCGGTACGTCGAATACGACCAGGGTGAGGCCAGCAGCGGTACGTGGTAGTCCTCGTCCCCATTGACAGCAAAACGAATCACGACCGTGTCGAGAAACGCGGGCGTTCCAAGTTCAACCTTGCGCTTGCGAAAATAGTCGCCGATATCGAACTCGAGCTCATAGGTGCCCGTCGTCATGCGTTCATCTTCGAGGAGGGGGTGCGGTGTCCGTCCATCGTCATTGGTGGTGGCACTCACAACAAGTTCACGCGAATTGCCGATCAGGAACAAACGAATATCGACGTTTTGCGCCGGACCGCCGTGTGCCGTGTCGAGAATATGTGTTGTCAATCGTGCCATCGTGCCCCCTTAGCAGCCGGAACTTGTTGTGCTGGGATTATACGCCGTGGATACGACAGCGCGCGCCCTCAACGTATGGTAGTTTGACGCACACAAGAAATCATAAGGCGCTCAATCTTGAATAAAAATAGAGAGTTTTCGATGAAACGCCTGTTGCTGTTGCTACCGATGATCCTGCTTGCGGGTTGCGAAGTGCAGGTCGATTTAGACTCTGAAGTGGAATACCTGTTGACGCCCGGACAGGAAGACCTCGACCTGCCGTTTTCGACGGCCGTACGAGTGGACAATACGCTGTACCTGTCGGGTAACCTCGGCAATATCCCGGGTTCGCTGGACCTTGCGGAAGGCGGCATTGAGAACGAGACCCGCCAGACGATGGAGAACATCAAGTCTGTCCTCGAACAGTTTGGCTCGTCGCTGGACGATGTCGTCAAATGCACCGTGTTCCTGGCTGACATGGGTGAATGGGGAGCGATGAACGGGGTTTATGAAACTTATTTCACGAACAAACCCGCACGCAGTGCTTTGGGTGTCAACGGCCTCGCTCTCGGTGCCCGCGTGGAAATCGAGTGCATCGCGGTCCTGCAGGAAGCGTCCTAGCGAGCGAGTAACTCATTGCGCCGCGCTCCCAGCGCCTTGAGTCGGCGACTGTCGAGTACGTCTGCAAACTGCTCAGCAAGCACGGTATCGTTGAGTGCACTCAGCGCGTCTCGCCAGCCATCGCTGACCGGCACGTTCGCTTTCGCGAGGTGGGGCGGACGTCCTTTCGCGTTCTTGAACGCACGTTCGTGCTCGATCAGTATCAGCCTCCAGCCGGAAGGATCGTAAAGCATACGCTGCAGACTGCGACCTTCGTTGTAAATCAGAATATCGAAGACATACATTGCTTCCCATTGCAGCGGCAATGCGCATTGCGCTGAGCCGCCACCTCCTGACGATGAGCGCTTCCCCTCATCACTGGTTTTTTCGGGGAAGAATTGCAGCGACCCCTCGGCGTTTCCGACCGTGCGGCGCACGGTGACCGGCACCATGTCGAGCCCCAGCAGGCGATCGAGCCGGTAGGCGGCAACGTCGGGGAAAAAGCCCTTGCCACGACGCTTGCTGAAGATCGCGGACACTGTGTGCGTATTATCGGATACGTCAACCAGCGTATGACCCGCTTCCTCCCTGGGCTCCGAGACAATCTCGCCCGTCGTCAGCAGCTGCTCCAGAGCATCGGCGGACAGGGTTCCTGGCCGCATGCCGACTCGGCGTGGGTGTGCCATGGGCTCATAGGGTTCCGCACCTGACTGGTTGAAGACCCGCAGCTCATCGCCTTCCAGGACAAGCGCATTGCCGCTGCCCTTGTAGTAGAAGTTCAGCATCCCGGTATCAACTTCGATGAGGCGGCCCCCAAACCGCTGCAATACCTTACGCGTCGGCGTAGGCGTGTGCCCGACCACGACGCGATCCGCGCCGAGCGCATCAAGCGATGCCTGCAGTCGGTGCCCTTCGATGATCTCGCTGCAAGCGACGTTGCCCCGGTACCACAGTGGGCCATCAGAATGCAGCACAGGTGCATCGCCCAGTTTTCTTACAGCAGCCACTGCGTCGAGAACCTCCTGCGAGGCGTCCAGCGGTGGCATGTATTCCCCGACAATTTTTTCGTGATCGTAGAACGAGTCGGTGGGGAGCAAGACCTCCGCTTTCGTGAGGACTGCGAGGGCATTGACGTAGTCCACAAGATCCTGCTTCAAGCCGCGGTTGATGCCCTCCATCCCAAGATCTGCGACTTCGGGCGGCAACCCGCCATGAACGAAAGCGGTGCGGTTAACAACCGCAATCACATTCTTCTCGAGCAGCCATTTACCGTAGATGCCATCGGCGCTGAACGCCTCACGCAATGCGAAATAGCCTTTCGGAAACAAGCTGTCGAAGCGCTGCCGGTTCTGGCGGCCTGCCCCGGCACGACGCCCCCACGCGCGGAACCAGTCATCGCGCTGCAAGCGTGTTTCGTCGTCAGCGAATGCTTCGTATTCGGCTTTGCTGACGTAACGCAGGTCCCCGATCAAGTTCATCGACTCGTGATTGCCGATCAACACCTGGACCTTGCCGCCAGCTGCCTCGGCCTCGCGTTCGAGTCGCATAAGCAGGTCCAGTGCATCCCGCGATCGTGGTCCACGATCCAGCAGGTCGCCGACAATAACCAGGTAGGCCTCGCCACCTGCCCATCCGAGATCTTCATCGACGATACCGACGTTCCCCAGCGTCTCCACCATGGCCTCGTACGCGCCATGAACGTCAGCGATAGCGACGACCCGCTCCACGCCATCCGCTCGCCAGTCACTGGCGTAGGCTGCCGTCGCCAGAAGCAGTAGCGCGAGAAGTGCAACAAGCGAATTGCGCAGGACTATAAACACGTTCCAGGGTCCATCGGGATATGGGTCGCCCAGTGTAGTGGCTGTGCTAGACTTTGACCACCTGAGCCGACGACAGATCAATAAAAATGACGACGCTGCGAGCGACTCTTTTGCTAATGGTACTCACGCTCGCCACGACTGCGAGCGCCGACACCAAGACCAAGACCGACAACATAGCCCCTATGTTCGCGAGCAATGACATCCTGGATGTGACGATCAGGGCGCCATTCACAACCATCATGCGTGAAAGGTCGACCGACGAAGATCAGCCGGCAACACTAACGTACAACGATGCCGAGGCCGGTGAAATCACCGTCGAACTGGACATTCGCACACGGGGTCGCTTTCGCCGTCTGCCCTCGACCTGCAAATGGGCGCCGCTGCGACTCAGCTTCAAGAAATCCAGCGTGAAGGAATCCGTGTTTGCCGGCTCGCGTAAAATGAAGCTCGTGACACACTGCCGCAATGGATCCGTTGTTTATTCCCAGGCTTTGCTATCAGAACACCTGGCGTATCGCATTTTTAACCTGCTTACAGATGCGAGCTTTCGCGTCCGCCTGATGCGTGTTACCTATGTCGATACCGATAAGAATGATCGCGAGAATACGGAGTTCGCGTTCCTCATCGAACACAAGAAGCAGGTTGCCAAGCGGATCGGCCTGAAAGTGAACGATACGCCGTCCACCGAGATCGGAAATCTCGACGGGCCCCATACGAACCTGAGTTCGCTATTTCAATACCTGATCGGCAATACCGATTTTTCACCGATACGTGCGGCGCCCGGAGAGGCCTGTTGCCACAACTACGTTCTATTCGGCGCCGAGAAGGGCAGTATTCTGCCCATTCCCTACGATTTCGATATGTCCGGCATCGTGGACGCGCCACATTCGGCGCCCAGTCCGAACTTCAATTTGCGGAATGTGCGACAGCGCCTCTATCGCGGTCGTTGCGCCAACAATGAGCACATTGCCGCCTCAGTCCAGACGTTTATCGATCGCAAGGACGGAATCTACGATCTCGTTACCTCGAATGAGCTCTACAGGTCGAATATCCGCAGGGAGACGCTGCGCTTCCTTGACGAGTTCTACCGGATCATAGAAAGCCCGAAGATGGTTCAATCCCAATTGGTCAGTCAGTGCGTTGGGGCCGATTAGGGCAGCCAGTCGGAAAGAATCTTGGCCAGGCGCGGATGGATGTAGTAACCAATCGAGCTGTGCGGGTTTGATTTCCCATAGCGGACGGCAAGGTTAAATATGCGGTAGTCGTGCACCGCACTGACTCGTCGCTGCACCAGCATCTTTTTGAAATCATCGGCCAGCGTCGTGTCATGGCAACTGTAGTCATCTTCGGCCGCCAGGTTGTGCCATGAAATCACGTTGCTCGGGAAGCGGTTCTCGGCGCGCTCATTCGCCCCAAGCAGGCGCTTTTGTACTGTGCTATCACCGAGCGGCGAACCCAGCGTCAACCATTGATCGACCTTGTGGTCGCCGTACTCTTTATAGGTCTCGGTATCGTTCGACAACTCCCAAAGGACGTCGTAGGCGATGACGCTGCCAGTGCCGTGCGTCACGAGCATGATCTTGTCGCCGCGATCCATGATTGCGCACAACTTTTCACGCAGGCGCCTGCGTGCTTCCTCTGCAAACTCGAGATCGCTCAGGTACGCCGCGAAATCTTTCGCAATCTTGCCTAATACCGGCATACGAAACCCGACCGCGCCTAGCAGCGGCGCGCTAACATCCATAAAGAACTCAGGCAATGCGGACTTGCCCGGCAGTTTGTCGTAGACCCGGATGCCGAACTTCTTGCGAGGCGTTATCTCGCGCAACGCCTGCAGCGCGTTGCGCCGGTCACCAACGTCGAGACTCTCATCGTAGCGCTTACCTTTGCGCTGCAGGACCTTTGCATTCAGGTCGCCGTACCACGCGAGGTCAATCGACATCTGGTCGAAACACGCCACACAGTCTGGAAAATCTCGTTCCAGGCCAGCCCGCATTGCAGTTACTGCCAGCTCCAGGTAAGTGGCTGCCGCAGGTTTGAAATCCCGTCCGTGAATCAACAGGACGCTGCGGTTTTGTTGCGCTTCTTCTGTCATTATTTCTGACGAACCTCTAGTACTCGTCTTCGCCGGCGTCGCGTCGCGTCAGCATCGTCAGGAATGGGCCGGCGAGTGTCTTGCCATACTCCAGTTTCCAGATCACGAGCGTGGCAATCACAAACGTAAACGAAATTACCGCCGCGATACTGACGGCACCAATACCGGCGCCGAGGCCAATGCCGATCGCCACAAAGATATACATCGCGTCCGACGGCTGGTCCAGTGTGAAACGAAAGCGGACAGCTGCGACCACGCCGGCAAGACTAAACGCGAGCGCGATACTGTTCACGACGATCATGGCGATGCCGGTCACAACGATGGGCAGGATGATGATGGTCTGCAGGAACGACTGGTCGATGCGCCGGGCACGACTCGTAATAAAGTATGCCCAGGACACTGGCACGGTGACGATCAACGCACCGACTGAGGCAAGTAGCAGCCGGATCGGTGACGACGGAGAAAGCAGTTCGCGCTCCACGCGCGTGTAGACCGGCTCGAACGAGTCCATATCTGCCGCCTGAAGGTCATCCACTCCGCCCATCGGCAAGTACTCCCCCAACGCTGGATACCGTCTGAGCGCGAACATAACCAGGAATACCCAGAACGCGTAGTACATCAGGATCAACGTGAGCGGAATTAGCAGACCTCCCGAACGTCGCATTGTCTTACCCCCCACACGGCCAGTTATTATTGAGTGTCACCAGCGACAGAATTGCAAACAGCATCTGCGCGCCAACCTGCGCCGTATTATTGTGGCGTCATTGCAGCACGATACCGGCTAATGCATGACTTCGCCATATCAATTGGCCGCCGCGCGGTGGTAGTCTATGCGGCGTTTTCACCTCGCAGACAGGCTTAAGATGACAGACTCGGTCCAACTTCTCGGCATCAGCAACGCAATCGTCGATGTGCTTGCACATGTGGATGGCGACTTCCTGCAGACAATAGGCGCAGAGCCTGGCTCGATGACACTGATCGACGAGGAGCGTGCGCACGAGATTTACAACCAGATGGGACCCGCGACCGAGATGTCCGGCGGTTCGGTCGCCAATACGGTGGCTGGTTTCGCCAACCTGGGTGGATCGACGGCCTATATCGGCAAGGTCCGGGATGACCAGCTTGGCCGTATATTTAATCACGACATGAAATCGCTCGGCGTCGATATTCGTCTGCAGAAATCGACAGACGGGGCCCCGACGGCACGTAGCCATGTACTCATAACGAATGATGGCCAGCGCACGATGCAGACCTACCTCGGCGCCTGCCTCGAACTCGGTCTTGCGGACATCACCGACAACACCGTCGGCTCGCCGAAGGCGATTCTGCTCGAAGGCTACGTGTGGGACATCGCGGAAGGTCCGGCGCTCGCGCGCAAAGCTGTGGATATCGCGCGCCGCAATGGCACGGCGGTCGCCCTGTCACTTTCAGATTCGTTCTGCGTGGAACGGCATCGTGATTCCTTCGAAGAGTTCGTTCGCGATGGTGTCGATATCGTCGTTGCGGACGAGGACGAGGTGAACGCACTGGTGCAGACCAGCAGCTTCGACGACACGCTGCTGGCACTGAACGATTACAGCAACCTCTTTGCCATCACGCGCTCGGCACAGGGTTCGGTCATCGTTCATGGGAATGAAAAAATCGTGCAGGCGGCAGCCGGCGTCGAGAAGATTATCGATACTACCGGTGCTGGCGATGCTTACTGTGCCGGCTTCCTGTTTGGCTGGGCCAACGACCTGCCGCTCAGCCAGTGCGCACAGTACGGGACGTACTGCGCGACCCAGGTCATTCAACAGCTGGGTGCCCGTATCGAACCTGGCCTTCTCGACGATTTTGACCTGCGCTAGCCCGCGCCCAGGTCAACCTTGTCAACGATACCCACAACGATTGATCGCACCGGCGCACTGGCGTCACCGAGAATCTGCCGCGCGCCGCTGCCCTCATCGAGAATCAGGACAGTTTCACCTCTGCCTGCCCCGATACCGTCCAGGGCAATGATGTAAGCACCCGTGGGCTTACACTGCTGATCGAGACGCTCGGCGAGCAGCAGTTTGCGTCCTTCGACGACCGGATGATGAATGGTCGACACGACGTTGCCTGTTATGCGGCCGAGTATCATCAGTCCAGCTCCTTCTTCGTATAGTTGTGCACCTCGTCAACGAGGCCGACGATAGCGTCATCGACCGGGACAAAAGACGGGTCCAGCGAGAGCGCCGCCTCGCGGCTGGCGACCCAGTAGATCACCTGACCCGGTCCCGCCATACGCGTGCCGTCCGCACACACCAGCGGCTCACCGTCAGGCTTGCCTTGTCTGTCGAGCGGCTGCACCCAGAGCAGTGGCGTCGCGGACAATTCGTCAACGAGTACTGCCGGTACGACCGTGCCAATCACACGTCCCAGGAGCATGCGACTTCCTCCGGATATTCAGCACCTGATGGCTCCTGCGCAGTGCAGGTTTCGAAACGAGTACCCTGGTCGAGGACCGAGCGCAGGTCGGAATCGAGTCGTGGCAGGAGTGTGCGAGCCAGGAGCTGTCCACCGGCCCGCTCGCTGCAAATGTCGAGTGCTGTTTCGACATCGAAGAGATCACCGCTCATCAATGCCAGGGCGTGGCCGCCAAGGTCATCGCCGAGGCGGACTTCGGAAAGTACAACGGGTGTGCTTTTTACGGCGCCATCAACGGCGGCGAGCAGCGCCGGCGAAGACTGTGTTTCGACGACGGCCAGGGAATCGCCCTCCAGCTTGCGCCGGATACCGAGCACAGCGTCGTGCAGCGCGGGATGAACATCGCCGAGAAACACTTTGCCGCTCAGCGCGTTGCGACTCTCCCCGACCTGAATCCCGGCCGTATAGGCTTCTTCGGTGCTTGCGACACTACCGCCGACAAGAATGAGGAAACGGCCCGGGTGAATGCTGCCGCAGCGTAATAATGCGATCGGCGATCGCTTGACCATGACATCACTCGCCAGGATGCCGGCGGCAACGGTCTCAAACTCCAGTAACGCGATGGCTCCGTGTCGCTTCTTGTTCGGCACCTCGAGTCTCAAACGATGCGGAAGTGATCGACCATGACACAGCGTCGCAACCGGCTAAATGCAACAGGCCCGGTAAGGCCTTCCCCGGTCGGGCTTGCGATGGTGAAACTGGTGGGGCCTTCGCCCCCTTCGCCGAGCCCGGCGAAGAACGGACCATTCTTCGTGAAAATACTGGTGTTGATGGTGCGCGCCATGCGACTTAACGCATCGATATCGCGCGAATACATGCCGGCCGAGTGCCCATAGCCATGCTCGGCCTCCTTGGCGAGATCGATGGCCTGATCGACATCGCGCACTGCGGTGACCGGCAACACCGGCATCATTTGCTCAGTCCAGACCAGGGGATGACCATTCGTGACGCGCGCGACAATCAGTCTCGGATCACCCTGTGAAGCAATACCTGCGCGGGCGAGTATTTCGCTCGCGTTCTTGCCTATCAGGTCTTTCTCGACCTTGCCGCGCTGCCTTCGTCCGGGGTACTCGCTGAAAATCACGTTGGTGACTTTGTGCAACTCACGCTCGTTGAGCACGCGTGCGCCATGCCGACCCATGTGTTGAATCAGGTCGTCCACAATGCTCTCGACCGCGATCACTTCCTTTTCGTCGACGCATACAATGTTGTTGTCGAAGGATGCCCCGGCAATGATCTTGCGCGCCGCAAATTCGAGGTCGGCCGTGGCATCGACTACGACCGGCGGATTACCGGGTCCGGCACAAATTGCGCGCTTGCCACTGGTCATCGCCTGCCGCACCACACCGCTGCCGCCAGTGACTGCCAGGATGCGAACGCCCTCGTGCCCCATCAGTTGCTGTGCGGACTCAATGGTCGGGGTCGCGACTGCGGTGACAAGGTTCGCCGGGCCGCCGGCACGTGTTATCGCGTGGTGCAGCAGGCGCACATTGGCCATGGAGCATTGCCGTGCATTTGGATGCACGTTGAACACGATGCTGTTGCCCGCAGAAACCATGGCGATGGTGTTGCAGATAATTGTGGAGGTCGGATTCGTTGTCGGCGTGATCGCGCCAATGACACCGTAAGGCGCATATTCGGTCAGTGTCAGACCGCTGTCTCCGGTAACCGCCTGCGGTGTGAGCACCTCGGTTCCTGAGGTCTTACGCGTCACCAGGCGGTTCTTTATTATCTTGTCTTCGACACGCCCGAGACCCGTTTCCGCGTGCGCAAGGCGTGCGAGCTCCTCGGCGTTTTCGAGCATCGACTCGCGGATGGACGCGATGATCTTTTGCCGCCCCTCGAGGGACATGCCATCCAGTTCGCGGAACGCGGTAGCGGCCGCATCGACCGCGTCATCGACCGTCGCAAATACACCTTCTCCCAGCGCCTCGCGAGGAGCGCTGGTCGAGACACGACGTGGCGCAGCTGCCGCTGGTCGCTTTGCTGGTGATGTCGGCGCCGACATCCTCTCGGCGAGGCGTGTGGCGATGATATCAACCTGGCGATCACTCAGAAGACCGGCGTTTCCGCCCGGACGGCTCATGCGTCACTCTCCCCCTTGCGATATTTTTCGTCGCCCTCGATTTCCCAGGTGTCCACGATGGCCATCACGACCGCATCGACCGGCTTGTTGTCGGTACGTTCTGTCTGGCGCGCCGATGAACCGCTGGCAAACAGAACCATTTCGCCGACACCCGCGCCGACAGCGTCCACCGCAACCACCGAGCCGCCCGCCGGCTTGTTGTCATGGCCCCAGAGACCGAGCATGAGGAACCTGAGGCCGCCGAGCTTGGCGTCCTTTTCAGTCGCGACGACAGTGCCGAGTACTTTTGCGAGTTTCACTGCAATACCGTGCGCGCGGCCATTACTTCTTCGCCGTGCCGGGTTCACGACCCAGTGGGATAGTGGCATCGACGCCGGAGTGCGGACGTGCGATCACGTGCACAGCGACGACGTCACCAATCCGAGCCCCCGCCGTACGTCCGGCGTCACAGGCCGCTCTCACTGCGGCAACATCGCCGCGGACGATAGCGGTCGTGTAGCCGCCACCCGTCTTCTCGTAACTGACGAGTTCGACCTTTGCTGCTTTGACCATTGCGTCGGCCGCCTCCACCATAGCCGGGAAACTGCGGCACTCAATCATTCCTAATGCTTCTGACATCGCCTTACTCCTCGCGAATCGGGCCTTCGAACCCGGTTTGAACTAGAAAATTATTTCTTCGTCACCTTGCCGGTGACTTCCTTGATAGCTTGTGTCGCTGCCTCTTGCGCGACGACAACATCGCGCTCCTCGCCACCGATATAGACGCGGCCATAGCTGCCGACCGCCCGGACATCAAGAATGTTGATATCCGCCGCTTTCTCCGCTTCGTTTGCCGCCAGCGCCGCATACCCTGCGGGCTCGACCTCGAGTACAAACAGGGTTTGACCGGCGAGAATCATGTTGCCGAAGCGAAAACGGTTGATCAGCATCGTCTGGGTGGCTTCGAGATGGCGCACCACCTGGTTGGCGACGACACGCGGTTTATGCCGGTCCTTCTCCTCGAGACCCAGTTCATCAAGGATGGCCTGCCCGGCCTGGCGCACATCGGCCTGACTGTCGGAATGCAATTCGAGCATGCCGTAGTGGCGCTCGACGATCTGCATGCCGGCTGTCACGTCGGTCGACTTTAACGCCACGTCGAGAATGTGGTTGATCGCCATACCGGGTGCGATTTCGACGAAGAGGCTCGCCTGCCCCACCGTGGGCAAGTAGCCCTTTGAGATCGTCGCCTGGTAAGACGCGAACTGCGGCTGCAGGGAATCAAGAAAAACGTAAGCTCTCAGATCAACCATTGATGCAACTCCTCAAGCGCTAACGCTTGTTGCTTTTGCTTCCCGTACGATACCGATGCTGGCGCTCGCGCCCAGGCGCGTTGCACCCGCCTCGATCATTGCCTTCGCATCGTCGTACGAACTGATACCGCCGGACGCCTTGACCTCCATGCCGGCACCGCGCACGACTTCGGCCATTAATGCCACGTCGCTGACGGTCGCGCCGCCTGTCGAAAAACCCGTCGACGTCTTGACGAAATGGGCGCGCGCCTGGCGCGCAAGTTCGGACGCGCGCCGCTTCTCGTCGTCGGTCAGCAATGCGGTTTCCAAAATAACCTTGCAGACGGCACCGCCATCGACGCAGTCCTCCACCACGGCGCGGATATCGCGGAGCACGAGAGCGTCGTCGCCACTCTTAAGCGCACCGATGTTCAGCACCATGTCGATTTCACGCGCGCCGTTGCGGATCGCGCGACGCGCCTCCATAGCCTTGATCGCAGGTTCATTGGCGCCGAGTGGGAAGCCAACGACCGTGCAGGTGAGGACCTCACTCCCGCGCAGCAAGCTTGCGGCCAGCGATACCCAGGTCGGGTTAATGCAGACCGACCGGAAATTAAACTCGAGGGCCTCGGCGCAAAGCGTGCGGATCTGCTCCTCGGTCGCCGCGGGCTTCAGCAACGTATGGTCGATGTAGCGTGCCAGATCACCTGGGATGTCGCCGGGCCGCTCCGCAGGCGCGACGGTCGTCAGGCCGGTGGCGCCGAGTCGTACAAACTCGCGTGCCGCGTCGGGAGCGGCACCTACAGACGCTCCATTCGGTTGCGATGCAGGCATCGGTCCCAGGATTTCGTGCAGGCGGCTAACAACACGCTCGATATCCTGATCGGACAGGCCCAGGTCAGAGACCTCCTCACCGAACATCGCCACACGATCGAGGTGGCGCGTCTCCGTACATTCGGCGGCAAGCCAGGTATCGACAATCTGTGTTGCCAGTCCGGCACCAATAAGGCCGGCGCCGAGAGTCAGGACGTTGGCATCGTTATGCTCGCGGCTATTGCGGGCGCTGGACAGGTCATAGGCCAGTGCCGCCCGGACACCCGGGACCTTGTTCGCGGCCATGCACGAACCGATACCGGCCCCGTCAATCATGATGCCGACGTCGGCGGCGCCGTTCGACACAGCCTCGGCAACCGCACGGGCATACACCGGGTAGTCAACTGCTTTATTTGATGAAGTCCCTAGATCGCTAACCTGGTAGCCCGCAGCCTGCAGATGGGCCGCCAGTACAGCCTTGAGTTCAAATCCGCCGTGGTCAGCACCAATTGCAATGCTCTTCGGACGACTCATGCCCAAACCGCCGAGTCGTCTGCACGACTCGAAGACGATGCCGGTCTGTCGGCACTCGATTCGGCGTCGAGAATCTGCTGTAACTTCATCACATGAAGTCGAAGGCGCTCGCGGCCCAGATCCGTGATTCGAAACTCAGTCACAGTGCGTCGTCCCTTGCTGCTCTTGTTGATCTCAATATAGCCAACGTCATGGAGCTTCCTGGTCTGCACATGCAGGTTGCCATCGGACAAACTGGTGGCCTCTTTCATCTCCATGAAAGTGACTGGCAGGCCGGGAATGAGGGCTGCCAGGATGCCAAGGCGACAGGGGGCGCTAATCATTTGGTCGAATTGAAACTTCACGGGGTCATTTACTTTGTTTCGCGAAGTATCTGCCCCGATTCGGGCCCTGTCAAGGGCTGATAACGCAGATCGACTTAAAATACTTTGTTTTATGAAGTTCTGTAACTAAAGGGCTGCAGGCCGATCGTGGTTTCAAGCTGTGACCACGGGACGGGGACGGATCAGGTAGCCGAACACGCGACATGGCGTTGGCGGGCGTGGCGGATAACACTCCCGAATCCATAGCCGCAGGCGTGTTCGGGAGTGTTATCCGCCGCGCCCACCGTAGGTTAAGGTGTCAGGTAGCTACGGCTGCGACCGTCTCGAGTGCAACGGTGATCATCTCGTCAAACGACGTTGCGCGCTCGTCCGAGCTCAGGTGTTTGCCGTTCGGAATATCGTCGCTAACCGTGCAGATGGCGAGTGCTTCGACGTTATTCTCGGCTGCGATCGGGAAAATCCCGGCGGCCTCCATCTCGATACCGTAGATATTGTACTTCGCCATGGTTTCGAACATGTCCGTGTCTGGCGTGTAGAACAGGTCGGCTGAAAAAATATTACCCACGTGATGACGAACGCCGGCTGCTCGCGCCGCCGCAACCGCTTTCTCGACGAGGTTAAAGCTGGCCAGGGGTGCAAGGTCATAACCGCCGAAACGGATGCGATTGACCCCGGAGTCGGTCGACGCCCCCATGGCGATAACCAGGTCCCGCAGCTCAACGTCGGGGTGCGTTGTGCCACAGCTGCCTACGCGCATCACGCGCTTCACGCCATAGGCAGTGATAAGTTCGTGCGTATAGATCGAGGCCGACGGGATTCCCATGCCGTGCGCCATAACCGATATGGCTTTGCCGCGGTACGTACCCGTGTAACCCCACATATTGCGCACGTCGGAGACCCGACGCGCGTCGTCAAGGAACGTCTTCGCGATGTATTCCGCCCTGAGGGGATCGCCCGGCATGAGTACCGTTTCTGCAAAGTCACCGGGAGCTGCATTGATGTGCGCTGTCGCCATTTGTCCTACCACCTGCTCTGGGCCGACATTCCCCCGTCGACGACCAAATTGGTGCCGCTGATCCAGCGGGCGGCGGGGCTGAGGAGAAACAATACCGCGTCCGCGACGTCTTGGGCAGTCCCGAGCCGGCCGAGGGGTACGCGGTCGTGCCAGCGCGACACACCGTCCGGCCAATCCCGTGCGAGCCCGTCCCGGTCGATTAATCCGGGTGAAACACAATTGACGCGCATGCCTGCCGAGCCGAACTCAAGGGCTGCAGCCCGTGACAACATGACCAGTCCTGCTTTGCTCGTCGCGTAGTGGCCGTGACCTGCCGCAGGATCGAGCGCCTCGATCGACGCAATGTTCACAATCGCTCCGCCCCGACCCGCCCAGGCATGTGCCGCGCGCTGCATAACAAGGAACACTGCATCCAGGTTTGTCGCCAGCATCGCGCGCCAGTCCTCGAAGCTCATGTCACCCAGACCCGCGACTGTTTGCGTAGCGGCATTGTTCACGATCATCGATGGCTGGCCGGCGGCAAACATTGCATCGACAGCCGCCTTTTCGGTCAGGTCCGCCTGCACGGTAAGCGCACCTCCCAGGTCACGAGCGAGTTGCTCAGCGGACGCCTGATCCCGGTGATAGTGCACGACGACCGCGGCCCCGGCTTCAACAAGACGCACGGCGATGCCGTTCCCGATATTGCCACTGGCCCCGGTTACGAGAACCGTTTCGCCGGACAGGTTAAATACGTCGCTGCTCATGCGATGTCCCGACACTTGAATTGCGCTATTGTCCACGAGATGGGCCGCAATGAAAAACCTGAGCGCTACACGAGCGAGCGGTGCTGGATCACCGAGATTCTAAATGACCCGCACTGGCCTGAATTTTCGCTCGCGCGCTGTCGGATCGAGGCAGGCGTTACTACCGAATTGCACTCACTATCGGTTCACGAGGTCTACGTCATTGAGCGCGGCCGCGGACTAATGCGGGTCGGCAACGAGGCGCCGTACGAGGTCGGTCCGGGCGACACCGTGACGATCCCGCGGCAGGTGGCGCAGAGTATCTCAAATGTAGCCGACAGCGACCTGGTCTTCGTCTGTGTCTGCTCACCACGATTTTCGCAGAATTGCTACACGTCCCTGGAGTAACGGCGCTATACTTCGCGGACGTTTGATCAGGAGAAAACCAATGTGTGGTAGGTACACAACAAATAACAATTCCTCCTTGCTTCGATTTTTGCTCGGCAGTTCTCTCGCACTCGCCGTCGCGCTGCCGTTGCCGGCGGCCGCTCAAATGGAAGGAGTGCTGGAAGAAATCGTGGTCACTGCCCAGAAGCGCGAAGAGGCCCTCCAGGATGTGCCGATTTCCGTAGCAACGACATCCGGTGAGAAACTGAACGCGATGTTCTCGGGCAGTGAAGATGTGCTCGCGCTGTCGGGTCGCGTGCCCGGCCTGTATGCCGAATCCTCAAACGGTCGCTCCGCGCCGCGCTTCTATCTGCGTGGACTCGGCAATATCGATTTTGACCTGGCGGCCTCTCAGCCGGTTTCGTACATCATGGACGAAGTCGTCATGGAAAACGTGATCCTTAAGAGTTTCCCGCTGTTCGATGTGCAGAACATCGAAGTTATTCGCGGGCCGCAGGGGACCTTGTTCGGCCGCAATACAACCGCTGGCATCATCAAGGTCAACACCCGGCGCCCGACGGACGAAACCTCCGGCTATGTGAAAGGCTCATGGGCTGAAAACAATACAATCAATGTCGAAGGTGCCGTAGGCGGTGGCCTGAGCGACACGCTGAATGCCCGCGTTTCCGGATTATACCGTTCACGGGATAACTGGATTACGAACGCCCAGACCGGCTTGGAATCACTGGGCGAGTACGAGGAAACCGCCGTACGGGCGCAACTCGACTGGACACCCACCGATCGATTCAATGCCCTGCTGAGCCTGCAGAACCGCAGCCTCGAAGGCACGTCGTCAATTTTCCGCGCGAACGTCTTCTCGACGGGCAGCCCGGACCTGAACCAGAATTACGTGCGTGACACGGTCTGGTACGACGGTGGCGATAACAATCCGCAGGCCTACGACTCCTTCGGCGCAACCCTGAACCTGACCTGGAATTTTGACGATGTCTCGGTCAACTCGATCACGTCATTCCAGGATGCCGATGGCTCCAGCCGCGGCGACATCGACGGTGGCGTCGCCAATATCGGTTCGTTCCCGACACCGCCCCCAGGTATTACGTTCGCTGACGTAGACATCTTCGGCATCCCGTCCCGCACCTGGCCGGGTCCGATATTTACGCCTTCCGTTACCCAGGACGGCGCTGACACGGACCAGTTCACTCAGGAATTCCGGATTGCAAGCGACAACGACGGGCGCTTCAACTGGCAAATCGGTGCGTTCTACTTCAGTTCGGATCTCGTTGTCACGACGGACTCATTCGCGTCTTTTGGCTTCGTCAGCGTTCAGGACACGAAGATCCAACAAGAAAACAAGACCTGGGCCGTATTTGGCCAGGGTAGCTACGATGTAACAGACCGCCTGACCTTGACCGGCGGTGTTCGTTACACCGATGACGAGAAGGATTTCCGGGTACTGCAGTTTGGTCAGCTCTGGCTGGACCTGGGTATCCCGACCTTCATCGCCGCCCCGATCAATGTCAGCGACGGCCAGTCGAGCTGGGAAGTGGCGGCCAACTTTGCGCTGACAGACGATTCCAGCCTGTATGCCCGTGTTGCCAATGGCTTCCGTGCGCAGACTATCCAGGGCCGCGACGTTGCGTTCCTCGAGACACCGTCAGTCGCCAGACCTGAAACGATTGATTCGTTTGAGGCCGGTTACAAAGCCGATCTCGCCGACAATCGCATGCGCGTCAATATTGGCGTATTTGCCTACGAAGTCGACGACATGCAACTCTCGATTATCGGCGGCGCGAGCAACACCAACCAGGTCGTCAACGCCAGCAAGGGTGAGGCTGTCGGATTTGAAATCGACGCCCAGTTCCTGGCTACTGACAACCTGCTGATCTCGGGCGGATTTGCGTTCAATGACACCGAAATCAATGACCCGAATCTTTACACGGCTCCCTGCGGTTCCGGCTTGTGCACGGTTCTCGATCCTGTGAACCCGAATAATGCGGCGCAGGTTTCGGTCGACGGTAACCCGTTCCCGCGGGCGCCGGAAACCACGTACAACCTCGAGATTCGCTACGGCGCGCCCATCGGCAACAACTCCGAAATTTATGTCCTGACGGATTGGGTCTGGTACGGCGAAATCAATATGCCGCTCTATGAAGCAGTCGAGTTCAAGACCAAAAATCAGTTCGAAGGTGGGCTGCGTATTGGTTACAGGAACAACGACAGCGGCTGGGAAGTCGCTGCCTTCGGCCGCAACATAACGGATGAAGATAACGTGCTCGGCTTCATCGATTTCAGCAACAACACTGGTTTCGTCAACGAACCCAGCGTCTGGGGTATCGAGGCTAACTACGAGTTCGGCGACTGATCCGTCGAACCCTGCCATTGCTGCTGCTGGCCGGCTGCTCCAGTGCGGAGCAGCCGGCTACGCTGGTATTTGAGGCCGCAGGTCGTCTCGAAGACCCTGATATTCGCGAAGCCAGTGGCCTCGCGCGGTCACAGCGACAGCCCGGCGTCCTCTGGACGATCAATGACTCCGGTGCGCCGGAACTCCTGTACGCCATCGACCACAGCGGCACAGACCTCGGTCGCACCGAACTAAAGAAATCAAAAAACAAGGACTGGGAAGACCTCGCCTCATTCACACTGGACGGCGATCCCTACCTGATGGTTGCGGACATCGGCGACAACGATGCGAAGCGCAAGTCCCGCACACTCTACTTCCTGAAAGAACCCAAGGCCGGCAAAAAAGACACGACAGTCGACTGGGAAGTCACATTCGAATACCCCAACGGGCCGCGCGATGCCGAGGCGGCCGCGGTGGATATCGAGAACGAACGCATACTGATTCTCAGCAAACGCGACATACCGCCATCGCTCTACGAGGTTCCACTGCGTACAGAAGATGACGGCAAAGTCACGGCAAAATGGCTGGGCACGATGAATGGGCTACCCAAGCCGAGTCGCCAGGATGTCGAATTCGCACCCAAAACCAAGGACTGGCACTGGCAGCCGTCGAGCATGGATATCTCCGCAGACAATGCTGCGGCTGTCGTCCTGACTTACCGGGCCGTTTACTATTTCCTGCGGCGCCCGGACCAGACCTGGTTCGACGCGCTCAACACACGGCCAATTCGCATCAGCCTCGGCAATTTCAAGAATGCGGAAG
Source organism: Gammaproteobacteria bacterium (assembly GCA_024639825.1). Taxonomy (GTDB): domain Bacteria; phylum Pseudomonadota; class Gammaproteobacteria; order Steroidobacterales; family Woeseiaceae; genus UBA1847. Next base: position 9,766 of record JAHEGH010000003.1, on the reverse strand, counting down.
CCGTAGCCTTCGCGGACGACAATCGAACGGTGATGGTGACCGGCGAGAACAAGAACTCGCTGCTGTTGCGCGTCAATCTCGACATTCCGGCCGAAGCTGCTGACAGCAGGAACAGCGGCGTCACGGTGATGTCTTTCAACGTCCAGAACCTGTTCGACAATGTAGACGACCCGGGTAAAGACGATAAGGCATACCTGCCCCTGGCGGCGAAACAGAACGATGCTCATATCGCCGCGTGCAATGAAATTCCGGTAGAAAGCTGGCGTGACGAGTGCCTGTACCTCGACTGGAGTGATGCGGCACTCGATTTCAAGCTCGATGTGCTCGCCGACACAATCCGGCAAGTTAACGATGGACGCGGTGCTGACATCATCGCGTTGCAGGAGGTCGAAAATGTCGCCGTACTTGAACGACTGCGTTCGGAGTATCTCGGGGACCTTGGGTACCTGCCCGCTATCCTTGTAGAGGGCACCGACACGCGGGGCATCGATGTCGCATTCCTGTCGAAGCTGCCGCTGCTGGGGGAGGCGCGGCTGCATCCGCTGACATTACCCGAATTCCCGGATCGCCAGGGCGATACCCGTGGCGTGCTGCAGGCAGACTTTGCCGTGCCGAACGGGTCGGTGCTGACGGGCTTCAGCGTGCACTTTCCAGCGCCGTTCCACCCGACCGCAATGCGCGAATCCGCCTACGAACATCTGAACCAGTTGCGCAACGCCCTGCCCGATGATCACCAGGTATTCGCGGCCGGCGATTTCAACACGACCAGCACCGAGGACCAGCGCGAACGACTCCTCGACCGCTATGCACGGCCAGGCTGGACCATTGCCCATGAAGTGGGCTGCGACAGCTGCAAAGGCACCCATTTCTACGGCCGTGACGACACGTGGTCGTTCCTCGACATGATCCTCTTTTCGCCAGGCCGTGGTGAAAATGCAACAGCCCGAATTCGCGCTAATTCGGTGGCGATCGCCAACAGGAATCCGGCCCAGGTGTCGAAAGATGGGACGCCGGAGCGCTTTCGAAGCGCCGCACAGACCGGAGTTTCCGATCACTGGCCCCTGACCGCGACGATCGAACTGACAGAAAAACAATAGCTTGTAAGTTTTTCGTAACCCTGTTTCTTTTGACAGGCGGCCGCGCGAATGCCGCGGCTCGGATTGGCGCTCACAAACACGTTTAAACCCTTATTGCGTAAGCATTTTCGCTGCGTTAGATTACCGTCACTCAATTAAGAAATTGTCCGGAATCGCGCTGTCGGCGCTGATTTTTTGACAAAAAAAAGCCGAGCGAAATCTCATTGTCCTATTTGGGCTCTAGGCTTTCGCACTTTCCTATGACGGGGATCAACAATGAAAGACAAATCTCGATTTCTTGGATCGACCTTCGCGGCGTTCAGGCAAGTCTCGGTCGCGGCATTTGCCGCTTTCGTGCTGCTGGCCGCGCCTGTTGCGTCAAACGCACAGGAAACGACCACTGCGGTTCGCGGTGTTGTTACGACGCCTGACGGCACTCCAGCCGTCGCACAATCGGTAACGATTACCGACACACGAACCGGTGCCACGCGGGCTACCACGACCAATGACAACGGTGCGTTCAGCATTCGCGGTCTGCCGGTAGGCGGCCCATACACCATTCTCGTCCAGTCATCTCAGTACCAGGATGCACGCGTTACGGACGTCTATACGAACCTGTCCGCCGCCGCGTCGTTCAACATTGCGCTGGGCGCAGCCGATCAGGCAATCGAAGAGATCGTTGTGACCGCAAAGCTGGTCGCAGTGCAGCAGCTGGCTGTCGGACCTGGCTCAGCATTCAGTATCGACGATATTGAAGCGATGCCGAGCATCGCACGCCAGATTCGAGATGTTATTCGTATTGATCCGCGTGTAAGCCTGGGTCGTGCCGACAACGGTGCCGGTTCAGGTATCAACTGCCTGGGCGGAAACTCGCGTTCCAACGCATTTACGATTGACGGCGCCGTCGCGAATGACGGATTCGGCCTCAACGAAGGAACGGGCACATCGGCGCGCTTTGCGTTCCCGATCCCCTACGACACGATCGCCTCGACGTCTGTCGAATTCGCCCCGATCGATGTTCAGTACAGCCAGTTCACCGGCTGTGCAATCAACATCGTTACCAAGCCCGGCTCGAACGAGTTCCACGGCTCGGCATTCTACCTGTATAACGAGAAAGGCCTGACCGGCACAACGCTGAACGGCCGTACGGTTATCACCGATCCGTTCGAAGACAAGAACTTCGGCTTCGACTTCAGTGGCCCGATCATCAAAGACAAGCTGTTCTTCACCGTCGCTTACGAAGAGACGGACGAAGGCGGCGTGCAGAACACCGGCCCGATTGGCGGCGGTTTCGCCAATGAAGACTTTTTGACCGTTGCCGAAGCCAATGAGATTGCCGGCGTCCTCCTCAACCAGTACGGTCGCGATGTCGGCCCGATTGTGAGGACCCTGCCACAGACGAGCGAGCGCTGGTTTGCCCGCTTCGACTGGAACATCAACGACGATCACCGTGCCGAGTTTACGTACACCAAGCTCGACGAATTGAACCTCGATCCGGACGATCTCGGGTTCGGCGGCTTCACGTTCAGGGACAACTTCGAATTTGAAGGCATCGATCAGGAAACCATGTCGCTGCGCCTGTTCTCAAACTGGACCGACAAGCTCTCGACTGAGTTCCGTTATTCGAACTTTGACGTGATCGATATCCAGGGACCAGCCGGTGGCGGTGAAGCGCAGGACCCGAACCCGATTACGCGTATCGAAGTCGGCGACATCTTCACCAGCGGACCGGGATTCTTCCGCTCTGCAAACGATCTGAAATACACCATCGATCAGATCAAGTTGTCGGCTGACTACGTGTTGGGCGACCACACTTTGACGGTCGGCGTCGAGCAGGAATCTCGTGACGTCTTTAACCTGTTCATTCCGGATGCAACGGGCACGATCGCTTTCGACGACACGGCTGCGCTGATCGCGGGTACGGCCAGTGGCATCGTGATGAACGGTTCGTACACCCAGATTGCAGATGATGCTGCTGCCGCATTCAAGCGCGACATCAACAGTTTCTACCTGCAGGACGAATGGCAGGTGAATGACGTTCTTACTCTTATCGCCGGCGTCCGTTTCGACCAGTACAAGTCGGACGACTCCCCGATCGCCAACCCCGTATTCCAGACACGCTACGGCTTCACGAATACCCAGACCTTTGACGGACTGGAGATGGTACAGCCACGCCTCGGTCTGACCTGGGACCTCGGAGACAACAAGTTTGGCTCAACCGTACTCAGCGCCGGCTACGGCGTGTTCGGTGGCGGTGATCCGACCGTGCACTTTGCCAATGCCTACCAGAACTTCGGTGGCGCAATTGGTTTCGGCGGTGATTTCAGCGCCGCATGTGCTGCGGATCCGAACGTTCTGCAGGTTACCGACGGTAGTGGCCAGTTCACGGGCCTGCCCGACTGTATCCGCCAGGCAGCAGCTGATAGCGCCAATGCCAACACGGGTGCCGTCGCCGCTGTTGACCCGAACTTCGAGCTCCCGGAAAACCATCGCTGGAGCATTGGGCTGAACCACGTCGTGTCGTCAAACAGCGCGTGGCTCGACGGCTGGGAAATCCAGGCTGACTACATCTACACGGACCACAAGAATGCCGTAGATTGGGTTGACCTGAGACTGACGCCGAATGGCGTCATCCTGCCTGACGGACGTCCGCAGCATTTCGAAGTCGACCCAACGCTGGCTGGTTGTACGGCAACGTTCAATGGCATTCGCCAGGGATTCAGCAACGCCGGCACCAACGGTGGACCGTGTGACGATACGCGCAATGAGAATCAGGACATCCTGATGACGAATGGCGTCGAGGGTTCAACCCAGTCCGTCGCTATCCAGTTCTCGAGGAACATCGAATTCACCGACAGAACTTCTCTGAACGTTGGCCTCGGCTACGCCTGGCTTGACGCAGAAGTCGGCAACCCCGTCAACAGCTCCACAGCTGGCTCGAGCTACGAGGAGGTCGCGGTGACCAACCTCAATAATGCTGCTCTGGGACCGGCGCTTTGGGCGAACGAGCATAACTTCGTGCTTCGGGCTCGTCTGAAGCACTACTGGAATGACAACAACGCAACCTCGATCGCGATGTTCTACAACCGTAGATCCGGTCGTCCGTTCAGCTACACGTATGAAGACGACACGGTCGAAGAGTACTTCGGCGATTCAGACGACGAAGAGCGCGTACTGCTCTACGTGCCGACTGGACCGACCGATCCGCTGATGAATTTCTCGAACCTCTCACAGGCTGAGATTGATGGTTTGTTCGACTTCTTCGACGCAACCGGCCTGAGCGCTTACGCGGGCGGCATCGCACCGAAGAACGCTTTCAACTCGCCTTGGAGCTCGGATCTCGATATGCGTATCCAGCAGGACATCGGCTTGTGGAAGGAACACCAGGTACAGCTCTTCTTCGACATCGAAAATGTCCTGAACCTCTTTGGGCCTGGCAACAACAAGCGTTACGCCAACACGGGTGATATTCAGGAAGGCGTTCGCGTTCTGGAGATCAACGAGAGGTCGCCTGCGATTGACAATACTGACGAGTTTGAAATTACTCGCTGGTATGACGAAGGCCAGAACCTTGACGTTGATGACTCTGTCTGGCGCATCCAGGTAGGTATACGTTACAAGTTCTAATAAGCCTACAGCAGTAAAGAGAAAGGGCGGCCCCCGTAACAGGGGCCGCCTTTTTTTATGGTACCGGACACCTTTTACCGGGTCTAAGGTGTCCGGTACCCTATTCGAAGCAGGGCTGCTTGCTCTCGCGAAGTTGATGATATCGACGATTGTCCCGGGTCACCGGTACACCGATTTCCTGGCCCAGGCCCTGCGCACGCAGGATGGCATCAAGGACAAGATACTTGAGCTCAGAGCCCGGGCGTGATGCGAAGCGGTCCTTTGGAAGCTTATAGCCGTCACCGCCGCCGAACAGGAAGTCCGGCACAACGAGAACGTATTCACTGTCCGCCTCAATCTCCTGCCAACCGTCGTCAATGGGTACCTGTAAACTTACGATGCGGTCGAACTCTTTACGGCTGCGATCGACGCACACACGAAAACCGGAGATCTGAGGAAAATAACCCTGGCTCTCTGGCCCACCACGGTAGCCAGCTTCCATGACGGCCTTGAACTCGGAACCGGTCAACGTGGTGTAACGCAGAAATGAGCTGAAGCCAAAGGTCCGGCCGATATCCTCGAACAGGATGTCACCCTCGATATAGTCGTCAATCCGCAGCGTGCCGCTATTGATAAACGCGAGATCGGCCTGTGGGTCCCCGAACGCGCCGCGCATCTGGTCCGCCACGAAATTGCCCCAACTCGTCTCGCCGCCGCGAATCGTTTCTTCGCGGGCATCCATTTTGAGTGCGGCTGCACCGATGCGCGCCTCGAGGAAAGGAAACTTCTCCAGCAGCTGACCACGCCACTTGTTGGCGAGAATCTCGTAGTCCGGATCGAACGCGACCGTTTCATCGAGCACGATACGCCGCTCGCTGATAACGTAATTATTGTCGGCATCGAAATCGACGTCGATCTGCCAGATGACCCGCGCATTCGATGCGCCCTTCATGACGAGCGCGGACCCTGGCATCCTGTAAAACTGCGGCTCATGTTCATGCCCGCCAACGATGAACGCCAGCTTCGGGTATTTAGCCTGCAGTGTCGCGATGTCGACGTCCTGCCACATGTGCACATGCGTGACACCGATAATCAGGTCGACGCCCCGAGCGTCGAGCGCAGCAATCGCCTTCTCGGCGACCGCCTTGTAGTCGGGCTCGATAGCGACGTAGTCCCTCGAGTTGCCGCCATCATCGCCATGCAACGTCACCGAGAAAATGCCCACGGTTTTGTCGCCATGCTGGAACGTAAACCCGGCGTGAAGGGCCGCGTCCGCTGCAGCATCACCCGTATTGAACGTGTAGTTGTCACCGAGCCAGTCAAACTCGGACGCCCGGATAGCCGCGACAAGCTGCTCCGGGCCGCGCCGGTCAAACTCATGGTTGCCCGACACCACGTACATTGGCGCCACCGCATCCAGGAAGTTCATGGCGTCAACCATCTGCAGCCCATCCCATAGCTGACTCTCCAGCGATGGATACAGGAAGTCGCCGCCGTGCAGGATACGCACGTCGCGGCCCTGCGCCTGCAGTTCACGAATCAGTGTGATGACTCGGCTAAAGCCACCAGCGGTGTTGTCCTCAACAGCGCCAACACGATACGTGTCGTTAAGGTGGATAAAGGTCAGTCCGGCTGACTGCGTGACGGGGGCCGTTGCGCAAGCGGACAGGATCAGCAGCGCGACGGCGAGTAGTGTAGTGATTTTTTTCATGCCGGCATGCTAACCTGATTTGATGAATACGACACGCTTGCTGGCGACTGTAACCGCCCTCACACTGCTCACGGCCTGCGCCGTCGAGGTACCGACTTACACCCCTGAGAAAGACCTTGCTCATCGCTGGGTCAGCCGCTCGGCCGATTACTCGGCGCTCACGCGGCAGGTTTACGCTGTAGCAGCGCGGGACCTGGAGCGCTTCGTGGCAGATACGTCATGGACGGCCATGCCGGGACAAACGGACGCCCAGGACCTGCCACCCGCAGTCATCCTCGATGTTGACGAAACCGTCATCAACAACGTCGATTTCCAGCTCGCCTTCGAGCGGCCCTTCACGGACCGGAAGCTGGAAATGTGGGATCGGGAGCACGTCGCCAAGCCGGTGCCCGGTGTCGTCGAGTTTATTGCAGCGGCCCGCGAGGCCGGCGTCACCGCGTTTTTCCTGACCAATCGGCCCTGCGAACAATACCCGGACGAAGACAGCGCGTGTCCGCAAAAGCAAACCGTTATTGACGGTATTCGCGAATTGGGTATCCCGGTCGAGCCGGAGTTCGTTTCACTCGCGCTCGAACAACCCGGCTGGCACGGCGAGAAAGTCGTACGGCGTGAACTTATCGCCCAGGACTATCGCATCATCATGCTGGTTGGCGACGACTTCGCCGACTTCGTACCCTGCGCTCGCAATTCCTTTTATCCGCCCTGCACAGAGCCGGCGACCCGCGCCAGTCGCGCCGCGGACGTAAGAAAATACGAGCAGTACTGGGGCAATGGCTGGTACATCCTGCCGGGCCCGATGCACGGATCGTGGACCTCCGTCCGCTAGGTTAGACCTTTTCGCTGCTATGATAGGAGCATAAGAAACAAGAACATCCGAAGGGAGACTCATGTCCAAAGTTAAGTGTGGCCTGATCCAGATGGCACTCAAGGGCGACGGCAATATGGAACCGGACGAGATCCGCGACCGCATGATCGAAGCCCATATTCCTTACATCGAAGACGCTGGCAGGCAGGGAGTCCAGGTCCTGTGTTTCCAGGAGGTCTTCACGCAGCCGTACTTCTGCCCGAGCCAGGACCGCAAGTGGTACGCCGCAGCCGAAAAGATCCCCGATGGACCGACAACGCAACTCATGCAGGAGTATGCATCGAGGTACAACATGGTTATCGTTGTTCCGATCTACGAGGAACACATGACCGGTGTGTACTACAACACGGCGGCAGTCATCGACGCCGACGGCAAATACCTCGGCAAATACCGTAAGACGCACATCCCGCAGGTCGACCCGGGCTTTTATGAGAAATTCTTCTTCAAACCCGGCGACCTCGGCTACCCGATGTTCGAGACCGCCTACCTGAAGCTCGGTGTCTACATTTGCTATGACCGGCACTTCCCCGAGGGGTGGCGCGCATTGGCGTTAAATGGTGCCGAGTACATCGTCAATCCGTCCGCGACCGTGGCCGGCTTGTCGAAGTACCTCTGGGAACTCGAGCAGCCCGCGTCGGCGGCCGCCAACGGCGTGTTCATTGGTGCGATCAACCGCATTGGCACCGAAGAACCCTGGGCATCAACGCACAACATGGGTGAGTTCTACGGCTCCAGTTACATCGTGAACCCACGCGGCGCCATTGAAGCGCAAGCGAGTTACGGTGACGATGAGCTACTCGTCCATGAAATCGATCTCGACATGGTTCGCGAAGTGCGCGATACATGGCAGTTCTTCCGCGACCGCCGCCCGGAGACCTACGGTCCACTGACAGATGACTGACCTGCAGACACTCAGCACACTGCGTACCGTTGGCGAGCACATTGAGCTCGACGTCGGTACCGACCTGCTTGAGAGCCCGCGTTACAACGACGACATTGCGCCAACCAGGGCGTCACAACGGACCTGGTCGCGCTGGAATGTAGCGTCCCTGTGGGTGGGCATGGCAATCTGCGTACCGACCTACACGCTGGGTGGAGTCCTCACGGCCTACTTCGGCCTGTCGGTCTCGGAAGCGCTCTGGACCATCCTGATCGCCAATATCATCGTGCTGATTCCGCTGACCCTGAACGCATTTCCCGGAACCCGTTACGGCATACCCTGCCCGGTCGTGTTGCGCGCCTCGTTCGGCATCATCGGCTCCAATGTGCCATCGCTGATCCGTGCGCTGGTCGCCTGCGGCTGGTTCGGCGTACAGACACTGTTCGGCGGCATTGCCATTCACCTGATGCTGTCCGCGATATTCCCCGCCTGGGAGGCGCTTGGCGGCACCGGCGAAGTGCTGGGCTTTTTCATTTTCTGGATCGCGAACCTCGCAGTGGTCATCCGCGGCTCGGAGTCGATCAAGCGCCTCGAGGCGCTGGCAGCGCCGCTGCTGCTGATCGTCGCCTTCGGCCTGCTGGTCTGGGCCCTGCCGAAAATCTCGCTCGGCGACGTGCTGGCAACCCCTGCCACACGTCCCGAGGGCGAACCCGTCACGAAGTATTTCCTGTCGGGACTGACCGCCATGGTGGGGTTCTGGGCGACGTTGTCACTGAACATCCCGGACTTCAGTCGTTACGCACGTCATCAGCGCAGCCAGGTCATCGGCCAGATCATTGGCCTGCCCCTGACAATGCTGCTGTTCGCCGGCCTCGGCGTAGTACTGACGGCCGCTTCGGTAGAACTGACGGGCGAGGTGATTTCAGATCCGATCAACCTGATCGGCCGCATCGATAGTGACGTCGGCGTCGTGATCGCCATGATCATGATCATCATCGCAACGATATCGACGAACACGGCGGCCAATATCGTTTCCCCGACCAACGTGTTCCAGAACCTGGCGCCGAAGATCATCAACGAAAGTCGCGGGGTCATCATCACGGGCCTCGTCGGCCTGGCGCTGATGAGCTGGGAGCTTATGAAAAAGCTTGGCTGGCTCGAAACCGACGTCAGCGTCGAAAGCCTGTACTCGAACTGGCTGCTCGGTTACTCAAGCCTGCTCGGACCGATCGCGGGAATCATGGTGGTCGATTACTTCCTGATCAAGAATCAGGAGTACAACCTGATCGCGCTGTACAAGGACGATGCGGGCTATCCTGCCTGGAACACGGCGGGCTTCATCGCCTTCCTCTTCCCGGTTGCCCTGACGCTGATTGCGATCGTGACCGGCAAAATCATGTGGTTCTACGACTACGGCTGGTTTACAGGGTCTATCCTCGGCGGCCTTCTTTACTACGTCGTTGCCCGAAGCGGAGATTCAAAATGACAGTACTTATCAAGGGCGGCACCGTCGTCAACGCAGACCAGACACGCCGTGCGGACGTGCTTTGCGAAAATGGCATCATCACATCCGTAGGCGACGACATCGACGCGCCGAGCGGCGCAACCATCGTCGACGCGGGTGGACA
>JAHEGH010000068.1 GCA_024639825.1 Gammaproteobacteria bacterium | reverse complement strand
TGTCCGGTCTCGCCAATAGCGGACGTCGGCAATTCCTCTTCCCAAGCGGCCTTTAAGCCACTTAAGTACATCCCAGAATTGACGCGATATTTCGATCAGCGCATAACGATCGGTGCCGGCTGACAGCAGCAAACCTGACCAAAGTCAGGGACGGACCTAGCGATAAGCTGTTGAGCATAGGCGCATTGGCCGCATGGAAGACACAATATGAGCATTGGACTGTTTCGGTGGTACGCACCGGACATCAATTATCGGCGTGCCGCTAGTAATCGACTGAAGGAGCATTTTCCAGACAAGTCAGCGCAAGTCTGGGACTCGACGCGCTCGTGGCAATCTCAATTGGCGCCAAACCGCCCCCGCCATAGCGCCAGCGTAAACCTGATGATGCGATACATGGAATGGAGTTGCGCACTCTATCGAGCTGTGCAGGAACACGGCATGAGCCAGGCCGAGGCCACCGTGCTTGTCGAGACGATTATGTGGGACGCTTTTCAGCCCGTGCAGGCTGCATTGTTCAAACTCTCGAGGCTCCGCAGCGCCAAACGAGAAACCAGGGTCAGATGGCTGCTGGGCATGATGACTCGGCGCTTTTTCACCTCTCCGTTCTGTCATCGGCATCTCCCCTCGGAGACAGGCATGGCGTTTGACGTGACCCGTTGTCCGCTCGCCGACTACTTCAAGGACCAAGGCGTTCCCGAGCTGACCGAGCCTGCGGCGGGAAACCTGGACTACCGCATGGCGCGTGAATGGGGCGTTGAGCTGGTTCGCACACAAACCATCGCAGATGGCGCTGAGTGTTGTGACTTCAGATGGAAGTTCCCGGCAACGCGGGCGAGTTGATGGAATATTGGGTTGTCTGAGCTGAAAAAACGCGCGATTCAAGGCATCTCAACAGCTGTGGTAGTGTTGGGATTACCTCGGCGCGGTTCATCCACCTACCGCAAAATGTCGGAGTCCGCAGAATGACCAAAGCGCCATTGTTTCGCACCGCAGGTGTGTTCAGTGTGCTCGCTCTCACGCTAATGCTTCTGGGGTCGGCCGTCATCTTCGCGTCATCAGGCACGGCGGCACAGGACCCGCTAGAGACCTTCTCGGACCCCGCAACCTTTACCGCCTTCCTGCAGGCTGCTGACCCAGCATTGCGAACGGCGCTGTTCCTCGATGGATTGTTCGCACTCTCCTATGCCGGGGCGGTTGGATTCGCGGTGATCGGTTTTCGTGATCGCTGCCCCCCTGCCGCGTGGGCTAGCGGGTTTGCGATCCTCCTCACCATGGTGCTGGATGTATCCGAGAACCTGCTGATTATGGGCTCGCTCGGCCTCGCCGGCGCAGGGCAGGAAATCACCGGCGAGCGGATTACGCTGCATGTCTTCGTTTCGGGAATGAAACTGCACCTCGCGGCCTTTTCGCTTGTAGCATTTACGTTTACGCTTCCCGAGCGAGGTCTTGTCACATGGTTGATGCGCTGGGGCGGCCGGACGATCATGCCCATCGCCGCGATCCTGTTCGTCACCGACGCTTTCGGCATGAGCGCGAACGCGTCGCTCGGCGTTTTCGTCGCGATGACCGGTGGGTTTGCGCTGCAGGCGATCCTGACGTTCCGCGAAGCCCAGGATCAGCCGCAGGCGGATTGAGAAGGACTGGCCGGGGCCTCGAGATCGCCCACCGTCCGCTCGCGGCCGGAAGCTGCCAGTCGCCTGGACTGAGGTAGAATGGCGGCTTCTGACCTAAAACAGTCCTTGTCCCGACTGGCGCATCTCATAGAAGTCAACCAAGTGGATACTCGTGCGAATGGATCTTAAGCTTGCAGCAACAGTCTTCGGAGTCGTTTTCTTGGCAGAGTTGGGTGACAAAACTCAACTGGCGACGCTTCTCTTCTCAGCGAAGTCTCCGGAGAGTTTAATGACTGTATTCCTGGGAGCGTCGCTGGCACTTATCGCCACGTCAGCATTGGGTGTTGCAGCAGGCGGGCTTGTAGCGCGGTATGTCAGTCCGAATGTTCTGTCCTACGTTGCCGGTGCCGGTTTTGTGATAATCGGACTGTGGACTATTTGGCAGGCGACAGTGAGCAGCTGACCATGAGTTTCAATGGCTGCTAACGGCCAGATGCGGTCCCTTACAGAAGCGTCTGTCCCAAGCTCTATCCACGACCTCCCTAAAAGTTTGATTGCTATTCGCGGCGCGACATGTTGCTGTCTCCTCGAAATTAGACTCGCCCGAGTCAAGCGCCCCGCCTCGGGCTAAACAACCATCGCCGGGGGTACAATACTCACATGCCGTTTGACCGACATGAATCAAAGACCGGATTGCTCGCACGGCTGCAACGTCGTGGGGTTTTTCGGGTGGGCGCCAGCTACGCCATCATTGCCTGGCTGCTGCTACAGATCGGCGATGTCGTGTTGGACCCCTTCGACTTCGGTGACGCGGCCATGCGTGTGCTGTTGGTCGTGGTGGCCCTGGGGTTCCCCGTGGCGCTGCTGTTGGCGTGGCTATATGAATTGACGCCCACTGGCGTAGCGCGGGACCGACAGGCGGCGGACGCACCTCGGCCTGCGGTTGGCGGTATACGTCGATATGCCGACCTTGCTGTGATCGGTGTGCTGGTGGTCATCGTGGCAGTGCTTCTGGCGGAGCGTGGCGGCGTGATCGAACAAGCGCCAGAGCGGCCCGTAGTGGCGGTGTTGCCCTTCGCAAACATGAGCGCGGAGGCCGGGGACGCTTTTTTCGGCGAGGGGGTGGCGGACACCCTGATCCACAAGCTGGGGCAACTGAACGATCTGGTCGTGCTTTCCTCCCAGTCCACCTTCCAGTTCAAGGATCGGGGCATGGATCTGGGGGATGTCGGGGCCCGGCTGGATGCGACGGTCATCATGACCGGTAGCGTCCAGCGTTACGGCGACGCGCTGCGAATCAATGCACGCCTAGTGGACGTGGCGAGCGGCCAGCAACTGTGGGGAAACAGTTTCGACCGGCGAATTCGTGACGTGTTCGCCATCCAGGACGAGATCGCGTCCGCTGCCGTTGAGGCCATGCAGGTAGTGCTCACCCCGGAAGGCCGTGAGCGGATTGCGGAAAACGCCACCGAAGATCTGACCGCCTACGACGCCTACGTTATCGGCAAGGCCCGGCTGGCCGCCCGCACGCCCCAGAATCTCGAGAAGGCGCCGGAATTTTTCCGAACGGCCGTCGAACGGGATCCCGACTATGCACTGGCCTACGCGGGACTGACGGAAGCCCTCTTTCTGCTGGCACACCGAGAAGTCGAGCAGGATCGCCTGCGAAACATCGGGCAGGAGGCGCAAACGGCCGCGGAGGCCGCCGTCCGGCTGGCGCCCGGGCTCGGGGACGCCTGGCTGGCAAAGGCGCTTGCCGGCCTCATCGCCAGGGATCCTCAGGGCAGCCGTGCGCTGACCGATACGGAGATTTCCGGGTTTTTCGAGCGGGCGATCGAGCTCAGCCCCAATCATGCGCTCGCACTCAAGTACTACGTAGGTTTTTGCGACGAGCCAAACGCGGTCACGGAGTGTAAATGGGACCCGATGTCGTTGATGATGCGGGCCGCCCGGCTCGACCCCCAGGCGGGGATCATCAAGATCAATATCGCCGAGCGACTCATTCGGCAAGGCCGCGACGAGGAGGCCGAGCGGTGGCTTCACGAATCCCTGTCCACCCAGGACCCTTTTTTCAGGATTGGCAACGTCATGCTCAGCCTGTTTCAGCTGGAACGAGGACGACCTGTCGAGGTCGCGTTGCGCAACCGTTCCTATGTCCGATCGGAGCCCGATGAATACCCGAGCTATTTCCTCTGGATTTTTGCGCTAATGGATCTGGGTGCGTGGGACGAGACCTCGGCAGCCGTTGAACTGATGATGGACCAGGCCCGCGACTTGCCGCTAAATTTCAGCGACGAGGGAATGCCGTTTTCGTGGGAGTATTTGCAGCTGATATTCGAACACCGCCTGGCGCGCGCGACGGGGCGATGGGAAACGGCGGAAGCCCTGGCGGCCAATCAACTGGCGTACTACCGCGAAAAGGCCCCACTCTGGCCGAAGTTGCCACGTTACATGTCGGAACAGGCCACGGCTACGATAGCTGTCGCGGACATTCGCCGTGACAACCCTGGAGCTGCGCTGGCGCGCCAGGAGGCTGCATTTCCGGATCGCTCGATGGACGCCGAACGGCCGGCACCCGATCCGCTCGACCCGATCTGGATGTACGTCGCCCTGCTCAAGCAGGTGGGCAGGTATCAAGAGGCTGAAGCCCTGCTTAGGCGACACCTGGCGTACATCGACGAGCAAGAGCTGATCCGTGAGCCTGAGCAACTTCGCTGGTCCCGATTCATGGCACACGCCTTGCTCGGTGAGGGTGAAGTGGCACTCGCCGAACTGGAACGCATCGCAGCCACCACGTACCACCACCGGTGGTACGACCTGACAAGCTATTCCTTTGACCCGGACTACGGTGAAGTGGTCGACAACCCCCGCTTCGTTGCCGCACTCGGCCGCATCAGGACGCGGGCAGAGCGCCTGCGCACGGAGTATCTCGAGTCCGAGTGAGTCACGAGGCATCACTTGGGGGTTGATTAGTCAATCCAACAGTCAGGCCGTGTTGGTTGCACCCATAGCTCAAGAACGACTAGCCCGCCCTCGAATTTGCGTTGTCCGAATACCATGGATGGAATTGCTGTCAAGGATGTCCGCCTCTGGTCGTCCCCTGCCGTTCCCGCGACGGCTGTATCAGCCCTCGCTAATGGACTGCTACGGGTCAGTAGCGGTCGTTTAGGGCCATTTTAGCTCGATGGCAGCTTTCACCAATACCAGACATTCAGACTTCTCGAAGTTGGCCGCAACACGCGGCCGCTAAAGGCCGTGAGCGGTCATTTAGTTTTCAAGAGTAACTCCCCTTGAGGCATCGATTCAAAGATACTCATGCCGAAATTCTGTCTTGTCCAACTCAGCCAAGTGGCGCACTGACATCTGCTCTACTAAGCTTTGAGATAACACTTTGAGGAGTTGAACAATGAAAAAGACAGCAAAGCAATTCATCTCAGTCATGCTTGGCGGCGCTATCTGTCTTAGTTTCGCGCAAATCGCATCAGCGAGCGAACCCTGCAGGCAGGTTCAGGCCAAAGTAGACTTTCCCAATCCCCTTGGCGAGACCGAGGGCTGTGCATTCGATGGACAGGACTTCGACTTGTGCATACGGGGAAATGTGCGCGGCACTATTAAGGGAGAATGGGTCTCGTATTTCTTGGATGAATGGTTCATCATCATTGAGCAACCTGACTTCCCGGTCCCAGAAGGAACGCTGGCCAACTACAATCGGGAATTTCAAGTATTCACTACCAACAAAGGCGAAATATTCGGTGACGCACAGTACATCTTCGATCTCCGCATTTTTGATGTCGACGGTGGATTTCTCGATCCGACAATCGTTACCGGTGGAACGGGATGGTATGAAGGTGCGACGGGTTGGATTGCAGCGGTGTTCACGAACGGCGAACTCGACAAAGCCAAACTGTACGGTGAGATTTGCGGTCCAAACATTCCGAATGGCGACGATGACGACGGAGATTGATTATCGTTTTGCAAAAAGGTAATGACCCCGCTTCGGCGGGGTTTTTCCCGCGCACTCAAATACACCCAATTTCTGTCCCTATGGAATTTCCATAACTTAATAAGAATTAAATAGCCACGATTAAGCGCAACTATCTGTGCCACAGGGTGGCAATTCTAGTCATGGAGCACCTCCTGCCGCATTATGCGGACATTGAAAGTGTCCACCAAACCGGAGCAAGGCCTGAGGGAGGACATTTAACCTGGACGAATGTCCGCTCCCAACGATACCGGACGTTCAGGTGGCGGGAAAACGCAAAATTTGAATGGCAGCTAACGCCCAAAAGCGGCCATCTATTTCCAGTTAATGACCGTGTTGCTATAGCCCAAACGATTTCACAAGGAACACCGCCATCTGGGCCCGTGTTACCGGGTCACTCGGACAATAGTTGCCGTTGCCGCAACCGGATGTGATGCCTTCTGCAGCAAGCTGCTCGACCCACGCATCCGCATAACTGCCGATTGGCACGTCGTTGAAGCTGCCAGTAGCTGGCGGTGGCATGTAACCGGCACCGTGTTTGGCACGCAACAGGAACACTGCCATTTGTGCGCGGGTGACAGGGTTATTCGGGCAATAATTGCCGCCACCGCAGCCTCCGGTGATACCGTCGGCGAACATTTGTTCAATGAACGCGGCCCCAAAACTTGTGGTACCGATATCTCCAAACACCAGCCCTGTCGCAGGCGGAGGAGTGAACCCGGAACCGTTGATGCCACGCTCCAGGAAGACCGCCATCTGTGCACGCGTGACTGGGTTGTCAGGGCAATAATCGACGCCGCCACAGCCACCTGTCACGCCCGACCGCTCTAGGGTCTCGATGAACTGAAACGCGAAGTGAGTCGCGGGGTCGACATCGGCAAACCTGCCGAGTGGCCAGGGGTCAACCGCGTCCAGCAGCCCGTCGTTGTCGTCATCGAGATCGTCGTTGTTGCAGATTTCGTCTCCATCCGTGTCGATAGTTTCGGTCGGATCGAATGGACAGTCGTCCTCGTCGTCCGGTACCCCATCGCCGTCGGAATCGATCGAGGCATTCCAGAACGCGTAATCCTTCCAGGGAATTTCCAGGGAATTGATGGCGGTCAATACACCATCGGCAGTAATCGTGCCGTATGTGCCTTCTTCAATTTCCCAATCGATCAGGCCACCGACAAACAGCCCCTGTGCAGGATCATAGGTGAACCCGATGGCTTCTTCATTATCGATCAGGTCGCCCGATAGCGGGATATTGGTAACCGTGCCCGAACCCAGATGAATTTTCTCGAAAATGAAACCCGCCCCCTGCCCAGACATGTGGTACATAAATCCGTCATCGGGATTGAACGCGATGGCTTCCCCGTCGTTGCCATTGCCGAGGGGCAGTACCAATGTCAGGCTCGCATTCGCGGTATTTACGGTAAACAGTGTCTCGGGAGTGGCCGCGCCACCACAACCACCCCCGGCGCAGTCGCCGGTTACGGCGTAGAGCACGCCTGTGTCAGTAAACGCGAGGCTGGCGACCGGCTCCCCCATGTTGCCGATATTGACGGCATCGCCGGTGAGTGGGTTGATCCGGATCAGGTTTCGGCCAGGGCCTCCCTGGCTCATGAGCTTGACAGCGGCGTACATCTCATTGGTTTGCGGGTTGACGGCCAGGCCGTTGCTCGAATTGACGGTTTCACCGGGGATGTTGATGACCACCGACGTTAGTGCCGCGCCTGTTAGTGGATCTACCGTGTTCAGGAACGGGCCAAAATTGTTGATAGCATAAAGTTGCGGTTCCGCGGATGCCGATGCCGGAGCGACGCTCAATAATACGCCGAGGAGAAATCCGATAACACAAGCGCGGAAAAAACGAAATTTGATCATGTTGCTGCCCCACAAATGCTGACTGTTAATACTGACACCGGGAATCTTGGTTGCGGTTTTCGTCGCGATGCAGGACTCGCACTTTGCCACCGATATCGAAAACGGGCTCAGTATTGGCTTTCGATTCAATGCATACAACTAATTGATATGCTCCACGTGCGCGCCAACAAATCACTTGAGTAAATGCAGGTCGATACGCTACCAATGAGTGCTAGCGACATGGCTAGACGTATCAGAAACCTCAAATTTCACGACCGAGAAGAAATCGCACAATCCTGTTTCCTTTTCCAACAACTCATGCAACGCATGAGACCCTGCCGGCTAGAGTCAATTTGTACGCGATTCGGCCAGAAACACAATACTTTTTGTGCTGTAACCCGAACCGGGCCAGCTGCAAGGTCGCCGTGGCAATGTCCGCTTCGTATATGGACTCCCCCAGTCTAACGGACAGATTTCTCGATCAGATAACAGACGCGTTTGTATATACGGCCTTTTGTTAGACACGCTATCTCCCGGCCCAGGATGTATTCGCTCTCCGGCTCCTCTAAGGGTCAGTGGGCTCGAAGACCTCAAAGCGGTGCAGGTTTGACCGGAGCAGGTATCTATACCTGATCGTGGTTTCTGTCGGCAGGACTTCTCAGGCAGCCGCCTCCAGCGGTTGTCGACGTTAATATTCCGTTCCCTGGGTCACCAGCTGCTCCACCTCCCGGGTGATCGCCCCGATGTCTTCGCGGAGTTCGACGAGCCGCTGGTGCAGGCGATGCAGCGTCGACCGGTACAGGTCCGGCAGCTCGTTATCGCCCTCTTGCCAGCGATCCCACATCAGCGACTTCTGCTCTTCGGTGTAATGAACCCTCGTCCGGTACTTCATCGACAACACTTCCCTCTGCTTCTTCAGAGTCTAGGTGTTGCAACCACCGATTGAATCCGCAACCGATACCGGTCGTTCAGATGCCCTAGATTTGCCTAAATCGAACGGCGGCTAACGGCCACAAACGGACGTAAGAAGACCCCACCACGAGGGCGGGGTCTCGATAGGACAATCACGTGAGCTGTCGGACATTACTTCGCGCCACAGGCTGACTATCTGAATGTGGATACAATGCCATGCTTATTGGCTCAGCGACTGTACAATTTCTTCGGCGATTGATATGAGTCGCTCGCCATCCTCAGGTGACAGCAGACCTGCCGCCGTTAATGCATTAACTTGATGAATAAACGCATTGATCTGGTTCACGGCCGGCTCGACCCGTCCACTGGCCGCACTCTTCTGTGCTGCGTCCAGCTTGGTTCTGAGCGCGTTGGCCTCGCCACCGTTGATGACTCCGTCCGCTTCGAGCGCATCGACCAGGTCGATCAGCACATCGATCTGTTCGACGACCGGCCGCTGCACTAGGAAGACGGCAGTGGTCCTGGCAGGCACCTCGAACGCTTCGGCCGCCCTGTCGTAATATGCCGACTGCACGACGGGGTCGACAGACGTCTTCTGCACGGGGTGCAGCAAGAAATCCCTGCCCGAGGACGGGAATGCGAAGCCGGCAGCGTCGTCCGCCGCATTGAACAACACGACGACCAGCTCATTCGTGAGATCGACGTCACCGTAGTCGTCCGCGATGCTCATGACGATCAGGCCCGGGAACTGCATCGGGCCGGTGTTGTGGAAGGCGACCTTGTCCATGACCTCGCTCTGCGACGGCAGGCGGAACAACGCCGAACTCCTGCGTATCTGCAGCAGTTCGATGAATTGTTCGACCGCCTGGGAAATGTCTCCGCTGTCAGGCGCGAGCGAGGGGTCGGCCAGCAGCGGCTGCATGATCGGCCAGTTGTCGGCGTTCTTGCTGGCAACCGGCAAGCCCTTGCCCCAGTTGGTGGTGGCAAAGCTCCAGTCCAGCGCGTTGAACCAGTCACCCGAATTGAAGCTGTCGCGGTCTATCGACTTCGAGCGCAGGATGTCCTGACCGGCGTGGAAGAACGGGATGCCCTGACCGAGCATCACGATGCTGTTGCCGAGATTCTGGATACGCAGGCGGTCCGCCATCGACGTGGTCTGCGGAGCCTTCAGCTGCGTAGTATCGAACAGCGTCTCGTTGTCGTGCGCCGCCGCGTAGGTGATGTTCTCCTGCGGGTCGGCCGTGTACCCGGCCTGCTGGCCGAAGTAGTCCACCTGGTCTGCACGCACGAGGTTGCCGTTGGAATCCACGAACTCGTAGGCGGCGAGATCGCCGGCGAGGCCGACGCGGATCCAGTCGGACCTGTTCAACAGGCTCTCGAGCTCATTGCCTTGCGGAAAACCGTTAGCGTCGTAGTACAGGCCGTTGATGAAACCCTGGTCGCGCACATCACTGAACGGATTGCCGCCGCGCACGCCGTCACGCAGCCGGTCGCTGAACGTTCCGATACCGGTGCCGGCCATGTTGCGCTGCGTCGCCTGCTCGAAACGCGCATCGTCTGCGACCTCGCCAAAGTTCCAGCCTTCACCGTACAGGTAGACCGATGCGCCATCGACACCGTCGGTCTCCATCGTGAGCGCGTCGAGCGCCGCCCGGATATTCAGCATGTTGGCCTTCGAGTGATGACCCATGAGATCGAAGCGGAAGCCGTCGACCTTGTAGTCACGCGCCCAGGTGACGAGCGAGTCGACCATGAGTTTTTCCATCATGTTGTGTTCGCTCGCGGTGTTCTCACAGCAGGTGCTGCGCTCGATGTCACCGTTGGCGTTCAGCCGGTGGTAATACCTGGGGACGATCCGGTCGAGCACGGACTTGTCGTTCTGACCGGACGCGTTGGTGTGGTTGTACACCACGTCCATCACCACGCGCAGGCCGTCCTGGTTCAGTGACTGCACCATTTCGCGGAACTCGAGAATCCGCGTGGCGCCGTCCGGGTCGGTGGCGTAGCTGCCCTCTGGCACCGTGTAATGCCACGGGTCGTAACCCCAGTTGAAACCGTCCTCGTCGGCTATCGCTTCCACTGCCGCCTGCTGCTGGTCGGAATCGGGCGGGTAAGTCGCCAGCACGGTATCGTCAACCTCGAGCCACGTGGTCTTGTCCTCGTCGATGCTGGCGATGTCGAACGCCGGCAGCAGGTGTACATGGCTCAGGCCGGCGTCAGCCAGCGCCTCAAGGTGATCCGTACCGTCCGTGCCCTCGAGTGCGAAAGCTTTGTAGGTACCGCGAAGCGCATCGGGCACCGTGTCGTCCTTCACCGAGAAGTCCCGCACGTGCAGCTCGTAGATCACGATGTCTTCCGGGGCGGCCAGCGGAGGCTTCGCGAAGCTGCCCCAACCGGCCGGCATGAATGCCGGGTCGGCGAGGTTGACGATCTGGCTGCGCTGGCTGTTCATGGACAGGCTCAGCGAGTAGGGGTCGGTGACGAGATTGTTCTCGATTGCACCCGTGGAAGGCACGTACACCTCGACGTCGTACAGGTAGTACTTTCCGCTCCAGTCCGAGGTGCCGGCGATGCTCCAGGTGCCCGTCGCCGGGTCCGGCGTCATCGGGTAGGTAGTGGCACTCGTCGCCGGATCGGCATCGTCAAACAGCTGCAGGCCGACGCTCGTCGCCGTCGGTGCCCAGACTGTCAGCGTTGGCTCGTCGCCATCGAACACCGCGCCGAGATCGCCGCTGTAGGTATAGAGGTCATCCAGCACGCCCGGGATCTGCAGGCTGGTTGCATCCATGGGATTGCCGTCGGCATCGGCAACCGAGAGCGCGAACTGTCCCTTCAGGATGGCCGGCACCATGGCGAGATCGGCGGAATCCAGCCTGAGCGCCGAGAAACCGGCGAGGTGTGGGAACTTGTCCGTGACGTCGGCCGGCAGGCCCGCCGGATCGAAGGTGAGCGTCAGGGAACCGTCGGCGCCGGTAATCCCGTCGGCATCGATGCCGAGACCGCCGTTTGCCCCGTAGTGCAGTTCGAACGCGTCGCCGGTACCGCCCACGTTCCAGGCGACAATGTCTTCCGCGACCCAATGGGCCTTCGCCTGGCCGAGATTGCCCACCGGCCCGCCGGGGGCGAGGCCGATATCGAGTATGTGGGTGACCGGGTCATAGACGAAGAAGACCTCGCTGCAGCTGGACGGTACCGTGAACGGGATGTTCGGACCGTTCGGCACGCCGCCGGCGCCGTAGTTCTCGTCCCAACTCTCATTGTGAGCGACTTTGACCTCGTAGTCGCCAGCCGGCAGCTTCACGGTCGAGAACGTATAGATGCCGTCACCGTCCGGGTCCTGGAGCCAGGACCGCAGGCACCACGGTTGCCAGTCGCCCGAGCAGCCCAGCTCGCTCTGGAAGCTGCCGGCAAGGGTCGCGATCACGGCATTCTGGTTGCTCGTCACCCAGTTGGACTCATCCGAGTAGTAGAACTTGACGTCGGTCGCGGCGCCGAGCGAAAGGCCGATGTTGGGCCCGTTCTGCGTGGCGTTGGCGCCATAGTTGACGTCCCACGAATCATTCAGAGCGGCTTTGTACTCCCAGTCGCCGGCGGGGATGTTGAATATCCCTTGCCAGACCGTGTCCTCGGCATCGAAGCCGAGGTGCGTGACGGCGCAGTCCGGCTGCCAGTCGCCGGGGCAGCCCAGTTCCTCCTGGAAGCTGCCGGCAATCGTGACGCTCGAGGGTTGTGCCGGTGCAGGCGCTTCCGAAACTGTGAGGATGTGAGACACCAGCTCGTACTCGAAACGCATGTCGGCACAATCCTGCGGCACGGTGAACGGGATGTTCGGACCATTCTGCACGCCGCCAGCGCCGTAGTTCTCGTCCCAGCTTTCGTTGTGTGCGACCTTGGTCTCGTAATCGCCGGCGGGCAGCTGGTTGGTGTCGAACATGAAGACCCCGTCGCCGTTCGGGTCCTGCAGCCAGGACCGCAGGCACCACGGCTGCCAGTCACCGGAGCAGCCGAGTTCCTCCTGGAAACTGCCCGGCGCTACGGCGATGACGGAATTTACGTTGTCGGTGATCCAGTGCGTTTCGTGGTCGTAATAGAACTTGACGTCGGTTGCGTCACCGAGCGTGAGGCCGATATTGGGGCCGTCTCGCGTGGCGTTGGCGCCGTAGTTCTCATCCCATGCATCGTTGAGCGGGGCTTTGTACTCCCACATGCCGGCCGGGACGTTGAATACCCCTTGCCAAACGTCGTCTTCGGCATCGTAATCCAGGTGAGTCGCCGTACAATCGGGTTGCCAGTCACCCGCGCAGCCGAGTTCGCTTTGCAGGCTGCCGGCGACCGTGACGCTCGCTGGATCGGGCGTGTGGTCGGCCGACAATGTTAATGGGACACATGCGAGCAAGAGTGCTGCCGCGGTACGAATATACTTATATTGATTTGATGCGAACCGGATCGTCATTTCCTTCCCCGAATATTCATGAGGATATGGCAGCCCCGCGATCTTGGGTCCTTCGTCGCGTCGCTGCAGGCGTGGCGGAGGAACCGAGGACCCGTGGCTTTGCGTCACCAGCTTTGGCTGGTTTTGCCTTTGTCGATAACGGATGGTGACAGGCTAGGAAAGTCCGTCAATTCGGGGATGTACTGAGTCGAATGATATATCCGCTTTGGGTTCACAAGCGGTCGTTCAGGCCAATTCTAGCCCAATGTCCGGTTTGGGGCGCTTAGCGGACCCTCGACCAGGGTGAATGTCTGCTTTCACCAATACCGGCCATTCAGATGCTCTGAGACCGCCTGAATTGAACGTCCACTAACGGCCATAAGCGGACACGGCTTGTTGCCGATGCTCTGATGCGATGCGGCGGTCCGCGCGGCGCCGATGATCACGGGTTTCCGGTGCCGTTGCCGGTTTGGCAGGACTCGGGTCCGGGCCTAGCGGGTCGTTCGCAGGATTGGCGGCAGCGTCCAGTTGCCCGATGTGACCGCCGCGGTAGTGGCATAGAGGAGCAGGATGACGTGGAAGCTTCCGTCGGGCGCCACTCAGCACTCGCATTGCTCGCACAAGCGTTGCCATCTCTGGGCACTGCGCTGCACGGCATTCAAAATGAAGGCATGCTTGCGCTTCAAGAACTCGACAACGGGGCGCCCTTGCGCCCTGATTTGCAGCAAACCTGCGATAAAGCAAAGAAGCATAGTCGGTCGTAGACGCGGTGGTCTTCTCAGCTCATGCGGCTTTACCGTAAGACGACTAGTCAAGTGACGGCGAAAACCGAAGCGCTCTACCGCATTGTGATGCCGGATCTCG
>JAHEGH010000140.1 GCA_024639825.1 Gammaproteobacteria bacterium | reverse complement strand
GCGAAGATCTGGAGGTTGAACCCGGATTCAGTGATGCCGTGCTGAACGAGCTTGGCCATCGCGGTCATCACGTCAGCCAGCAACCCATCGTCGGTGCCGGCATGGGAATGATTACGCAACATGGCGCACGGCTCTCGGGTTCCAGCTGTTGGCGCGCAGACGGCACACCGATCGGCATCGGCGGCGGTATGGCACGCTCGGGTATCAGATTTAGCGTTTGAACACTGCTACTAGCGTTGCTCGATGCGGCAACGCAGCTACCAAACGAATGACCGCCTTCCTGGTAACACCAGACGCCATCTAGGACGGCGCCACACAGCGAGATCGAACCGAAGCGGTTGACCGCCGGCCGGTTCAATCCACAATTTCTGTCTCAGGTTTAAGGTGCTGGGGAAGCGTTTTCCGGCCGGTAAACATCGCCGAGATAATATTGCCGCCCTTCCGCACCTCCATGGTGACAACGGCAATCACGTGGATCAGGATCAATGCCAACAGTACATAGTAGGTGTTCAGATGCGTCGCGATCACCGGGCTGCGAAACTCGCGCATCTCCGCATACGATGCCTCGTTCACAGTTTCTGGCGAATATGGCCGAACGAGGGACGGGTCTTTGTCCGGCGTCGCGACCCACTCCGCGAAGTAGCTGCCAAATGGGGGCATATAGACATCGGTTCCAGCCAGAATACTGCCGCTGACACCCTGCACAAGGAGGGCGAGCAACAGTAGTGTGACGGCAATGCGACCGAGTGGATTGTGTCCGATGTGAGGTTCAGGTTCGCGCGAGAACAACTCTCGAATGGAAGATTTTAGGGCGGCACCGTAGCCTTCCCCGCCTGGCAGTACAGACGACCAGCGCGCATAAGAGTTACCGATGAAGCCCCAGATGAGTCGCCACGCCAAGTTGATGAGGAACACGTAGCCGACCCACACGTGGAGAGTCTTCAGGGCAACCTTGCCATCGTTCGGTATCGCCAGATCTCCTGCGTAAAGAATTACGGTTCCGATACAGATCAGTCCGAGTACGCACAGAAAATTCAACCAGTGAAACAGTCGTGTCGTTCTGTCCCACACCCGGTATTCGACTAACGCCATCAACACGCTCACTTCAGATAACCACTTCGTGAAACTACACCATCGTAACGAAGGTGGGGCTAAGTACATGTACGGGGCTGGAGACGGTGTTGGATGTCTATTTCTGGCCGGGAGCGCCTGCTCCCAGTGCCGGCCATTCCGGCTGCCTTCTCGTGACAAGCGGACGTTCGGGATCTATTTCGCTGAGACTACGTGAGCGACAGACAGTCATATCGAACCACCGACTTCCGCTTATCTTAAAGCGGCGAAAATAATCACTAACAAAGCAAGCGGATACAACCAACGACCGATTCGATCTACCCGCGCGATCGTCATGTTGGCCTCTTTCTCTACCCAGACCGTCGTCATGATCGCCTTCAGGAGGCCCAGGAACACCAGCAGAGCACAGCCCACAAACAACGTGTCCGCCCTGGTAAGGTAGGGAATCCTCGGCAGACTGCCGTTCAGGGCCAGCATGAATGCGATCAACGTCAGCATCGACGTCATGCCGACACCGACTTGCTGGGCGACGCTGGCGGATGGAATAAAATAGACCGTGTACGCCATTAGCACGATCAAAATCAGCGGTATTCCGAGCTTCCACGCATAATTGCGCCAGTCACGCGTCATCCCGATATCGACATCGTAGCGATAGTAGGTCCCGATCCTGCCGTTTCTCTCGGACTCCCGGACGCTTGCTATCGGGACCGCAACCTGCCAGCCCTGCGTCGAGATTTCGCTGTTCAGCGTAAGACGCTCCCGCAAAGGATAGAACGCGATCTCCTCGGCACCGGATATGGCGGGCCACAGCGTTATTTGGAATTCGTGGTGATCGAACGGGAACTTACGAAGATCAAGTGTATTGGCCACTTCGATCAGCAATCGCCGCACATACGTTGCGGTGCCGTTGGCGTCAACCAGAAAGCGAGCCGGATAAAATAGCCGTTGGGACCTGAGATTCTCCGGCTCAATCAACGGCATCCACAGGCCTTCACCAGGCACCGGGCAGATGGCGGACCCTTGACCGCGACTGGCGTCTGCCAGGCGCGGATCGTGCCACCGCATCATGACGTAGAGATCCAGCGTCATCGTCTGGTCGACATCGCTGAATCGTGAGATATCCTGAACCATCAGGTTCAGGCCAACGACTGTCGGAGTCCCCGCTGGATCCGGTCTTGAACGGGAAAATTCCGTCTCGGAAGGGCAAGGCAAGTTCGAGTCAGGCAGAATGGGAGCATCCAAAAAGCCCCGCGCGTCGTCTGCCATCGCGTCGGCAGCAACGGCGCACCAAATGCCCAGTACCAGTATCGCCAGGCTAAGTACCTTGTTCTGCATGGGCCCGCTCATAACCAATTTGACCTCAGGGGAATGTTTGCGTCTCGGTCTTATCATGGCCTCGCTCCAGAGCGTCTCACTCATCATGAAAGAACTACTTGGCTGCGTCCAATTCCTGTCCAGTCAGTTGGGTTCATCTCACAGAATCTGCCTGATTAATAAGTGCAGGGTTCGCTGGGCATTACTTTCTAGCCTTGACGGCGAGTTGCACCAGTTCGGCCACCGAGCTGACATCGAGTTTTCTTGTCAGGTTGCTGCGATGGCGCTTAACGGAACGCTCATCGATTCCCATTTCAGCCGCGATCTGCTTGTTCAGGCAACCGCGCAGAACGCCGGCCAGCACTTCGTTTTCGCGCGGAGTCAGTTGCTCGAAGCGGGCCAGTAAGTTCTGGTGCTGCACACGGCCTGCACGCTCGAGGGCATCGCGCGCCAATGCGCGCTCGATCGCGACCAGCAGTTTCTCCTTGGGCGCCGTCTTGTCCAGAAAGTCTTCGGCGCCTTCGCGCATGGCCTCGACAGTGGCAGGAGTATCACCACGACCAGAGACAAATACGAAAGGTAAGGGGTCAGCAGAGTCTGCCAGCGTAGTTTGAAGCTCGAGTCCATCCATGTCCGGCATGTGCAGATCTGTGACGACACAACCCGCTGCCTGAGTAGATCTCTGTGCCAGGAATTCAGTCGCGGACGTGTAACACTCAACTGTGTAGCCGGCGCCGCGCAGCAGTCGGCGCATTCCGGTCAGATATGACGCGTCGTCGTCGACGACGAACACGGTCTGTTCCGTCGCCCTCATGCAGTCGCTCCCAACTCCACTGCGGGCAGGGTGAATCTGATAGTGGCGCCACCGTCCGGGTTGTTTTCCGCCCAGATCCGGCCGCCATGTGTCTCGATGATCGTTTTTGAGATCGCGAGTCCAATGCCCGTTCCACTCTTCTTCGTCGTAAAGAATGGCTCGAACAGTTTTGGCAGACGGTCCGGATCGATTCCCGCACCGTTGTCCCCGACGGCCAGCTCAATCATCCGGCCTCCCACCCGCCTGGCGCAGACCGCTATCTGCCTGGGCCCGTCCGGGTTGGCCTCGAGTGCATCCAGGCTGTTCAGCAGCAGGTTCAGCAGGACCTGCTGCAGATGAACCCGATCACCGCGAATATTGGGCAGTTCGGGCTGCAGATCCGTACGCAATTGCACGTCACGCGCCTGGATTTCAGCGTGCAGCAATTCCGCAGTCTGCTGGACCAATTCATCGACGATCGTCGACTCAAACAGGAGTTCCCGGCGCTCAAAGAGCGCACGCATGCGTTCTATCACCGCTGCGGCCCTGCGGTCATCGCGCTGGATGTCGACCAGGATAGCCTGCAGCTCTTCAAAATCCGGCGGATCCCGCTGCAGAAACAACTGGCCTGCTTCCGCGTTGCGCAGGATTGCGCCCAAAGGCTGGTTGAGTTCGTGCGCAAGTGCCGAGGACAGTTGCCCCACCACAGCCACACGCTGGACGTGCGCGAGCGCATCACGTTGCGCCTGCAGTTCGGTTGCTTTGCGCTTGCGCTCCGTGATGTCCATCAACACGCCACGTACACGCAGCGGATTGTCCATTCGGTCGTGCTCGAGCTGACCCCGCGCAGCGTA
>JAHEGH010000002.1:100199-115124 GCA_024639825.1 Gammaproteobacteria bacterium | reverse complement strand
GGGTCAGTAGCAGTCATTCTAGCTGAAATCGTGCGACCGGCGGCTCTCGGCCAGAAGCGGCCTGCCGCTCAGGCAGTCAATTTACAATATTGACTGAATTGTTATTGATCATCTCCAGCATGTAGCCGAGGTTTTCTTCTACATCGACTGGCATATACATTCGGAAAGTCGCGTTCCAGCCATCCACGACGATGAGGTTGTTCACCTGGTCGTCACAGTTGAAGTGGATCGTAAATGAGCCGTCTTCGTTGGGCGTTGCTTTCTTTGAGTTGGTCGCAAACTTATCCGTAGCGATCCAGCCGTCCGGGTCGTAAGTTGTTATCGACCAGAAAGCACCTTTCTCATAGTGCAGATTCGGAGGCTGGAACGTAATTGCTGAGCAAACACCGCTGCGGTCTTCAACCGGGAGATCAGGTATGTACATAGCAGCCTTGGCAGGTAGTCCGGCCCAACCCGCGGCAGCGGCTACAAGGTGAACGTCAGGATCGACGTCTTCTTTTCGCCCAAATGCAAGGTGCGCTCGAGGCTGGACTTCGGCCATGCGCGACATCAATTGCGTCCGCAAAGCATCGAGCTGTGCCTCGTTGAATTTTTCACTGACAAACTGTTTGGCCGATTTGGCGTTGATGACAGCAGCGTCTTGTCGCGAACGCATATCTTCCTCAGAGGTTCGCATTAGCAAATAGACGTGCTCGCCAATCGTCACATCGTCGAGAGTCAGGTGAACGGTCTCTCCACTATAGATCACATAGGGGTTGTAGTGATTCAGGTCGATCACCAGAATCGACTGATATGCATCGGACTCCGGCAGGGAAATGGTGGCGCCTTGGGAGACATCGACAATCGCTATTGAATAAGCGGTGTCAGCGTTCATGCGGACGATGTCCTGGGTATCGACATCAGCCATTTGCCGAACATGCTGCCACTCATTTACCGGATACTTGTCTTGCTGTTTCTGAAAATACATGCTCGATTCGGCATAAACGAAGTTCTCCGGAGTAACCTCGATTTCCGATTGAGCAACAGTGTTGTTCACGACCGGCGCATTGTTTGTGGCATCTTGCCCACAAGCAGCGATCGCCAACACGGCAAGCCACAGCACAAACTTATTCATCGATTCGGAAAGCCTATTTCGCGCCATTCTTAGTATCCTCTGGATCGCCACTATCAGATTCACAACGGACCGCTTTGGGTCAGTAGCCGTCGTTCAGACTATATCACCCGAACGGCTGCTTTCGGCTGCTCAGCGGACGCTCGCCAGTGGCAAGTATTGACCCAACCCCCCCATGACCGAGCGCTTGTCATGCCCGCAGCAACTACGCAACAATGAACACAGGCCCTCACTTTAAAGCCGGACTCGTTAGACGGGGCAGGTCAAGGCTGAGTATCTGTATGTTAACCGTTCGCTTTGATTTTCATTCTAGTAGAGCGCTATGACAATCATTATCCTCGTTGCCAGTACCTACGTAGCCACAAATGTGGATAACTTGCTGCTGCTGGTTGGCTGGATGCTTGGACGTCAGGAATCCGCCGGGCGAATCCTGGCCGGCTACAGTTTGGCCGCAATCGCTATTTTGCTTGCATCATGGTCGCTGGGGTTGTCTGCGGGCATGATACCAACGAGCTACGTCGGATATCTTGGCCTGATACCCATATTCCTGGGTGCGAGTTTGCTCGTGCAACAGGTTCGTGGCCGGAAAGATGCGAGCACCAGCATGAACCCGCAAAAACTTTCTTTGTTCGCTGTGGCGACGACCTTATTTGCCAATAGTGCCGACACGATGCTCGTGTTTTCGCCATTGCTTGCTGACAGTGAAACCGGAACGGATTACGTGATCATGTCAGCGTATCTTGCGGTTGCCCTTATCTGGTATTTGGTCGCGCTCTACTTCAGCAGACACGCGGCGCGCCTGCAGGGCGTATCAGTCGCCGCACAATGGCTGGCGCCGCTCATGATGATCGTTGTCGGTTGCTACATTCTTGATAATACTGTGACTGACGTAATTGCGGGTCACTAAAGACCCGTGATTGCCTACTTCGCCAGCGATTGCAAATCAACAGAAATGATGTCTAATTTTACGGCTCCTCTGGCATACTGATATCGTCTTGCGCGTAGACAGTCCCATTGGAGTAACCCTGCCATGCAGAAAGATTCTGCACCGCAACCGACCGTAAACGAAGAATCAAAGCGAGGGTCGTCATCAGACCCGATCCTGCCGTGGGGGCAGCGCTGGGACGTGATCGCACAGGAGCGATTCAACCGTACCGACTGGATCGAACTGGCGGCCACCGTCCTCCTGGCGTTTGCCACGATTGCGGCCGCCTGGTCCGCCTATCAGTCGACCAGTTGGGGCGGCGTTCAGGCTAACAACTACAGTGCAGCCGCGGCCAAGCGGGCGTTAGCGACGCAGCAGAACAGCGTTTATGGCGCTCAGGTTCAGCTCGATGTGATGGCCTGGATCAGCTACCTCGAACATCGGCAAGCTGGTGACGAAAGTGGAGCTGCGTTCCTGAAGGATCGCTTTCGCGCTGAATTTGCACCGGCATTCGATGCGTGGATGGCCCTGGTGCCGGCAGGTGAGATTCCGCCAGGCACGCCTTTCGAGCTACCGGAGTACGAGCCGCAAGCAAAGCGCCTGGCCGGCGAGCTGAATGCCGAGGCCGACGAGTTGGCTGCGGCCGCTCGCGAGGCCAACCAGATCGGCGACAACTTCGTGCTTGTCGCTGTAATCATGGCGTTGGTGCTGTTCTTCGCTGGTGTCGGTGCCAAGCTGAAGGCGCGCGGCGTACGCCTGACCATGTTGCTTATGGCCGTGCTGCTGTTGTTTGGCGGTGTCTCGTTCATGCTGAGCATGCCGCAAACCTTCGGCACCTGAAAACGGGCCACTGTTTCCGTCCTGGCGAGGGTCGGAAAGCCATACCGGCTTGGGTACGCCCAGGGGTAAAGCGGCTCAAGCCTCCCGCCAGTCGCTATCGATCAGGCATCGCAGCGAACAGGTCTTCGACCAGGTCTTCGGGATTTTCGAGACCTATCGAGACGCGAAGTAAATTTTGTGGTGCAGTAGATTTCGCACCCTCCACCGATGCGCGGTGCTCGACCAGGCTCTCTACGCCACCAAGGCTGGTCGCGTTGGTAAACAGCTTGAGATTCGATGCGACATCAATAGCGGTATCCCTGCCTCCTTTCAGTTCAAACGAAATCATGCCTCCGCCGGAAGACATTTGGCTTTGCGCAACGTCGAAGTTTGGATGTGACGGCAGATGTGGGTAGCGAACCCGGCTTACAGCTGTGTGTGTTTCGAGCGCTTCTGCGACAATTTGGGCGTTTCTGCAATGACGTTCCATACGGCAGTAGAGCGTTTGAAGGCCCCGCGAAATCAGCCAGGCATTGAACGGCGATAGGACGCCACCCGTTAGCCGGCGTGTTTCAACGAGTCCGTCCGCGACTGACGGGTCTCCACGATACGCAATGGAGCCACCCTGAACATCGCTATGGCCGCCCATGTATTTAGTCAACGAGTGAAGTACATAGGTCGCGCCGAGGTCGAGCGGACGTTGCACAACGGGCGTCGCGAAGGTTCCATCAACCAGCACGTCTGCGTTGCACGCTGCCGCCTCCTGACTGATCGCCCGGATATCCAGCACTTCTATCAATGGATTAGAGGGTGACTCAAGCCACACTAAATCGACGCCGTCCGCAAACATTCGGCTGCGCTCCGAGGGATCCGTCAAATCCGCGATTTGGCATCTCAATCCCCAGTTTGGCAGGACTTTCTGTGCCAGAGTCCTAAAGTCGAAGTAAAGGTCTTGATGAAAAACCACAGTGGAGCCGGGCTTAAGCGTTGCGAGTACCGCAGCACCTGCAGCCATGCCGGAACCGAAAGCAACGGCCCCGTCAGCACCCTCAATAGCTGCGAGACGCTCTTGAAGATCATCGACATTTGGGTTGCCGGAGCGGATGTACTCGAATCCGTGAAGGTGCTCACCAGCCGGGCCGTGTTCGAATGTCGTGGACAGATGGATCGGCGGTGCAACAGCACCTTGTGACCGCCGTGCAGGAATATGGATGGCTTTCGTGTCGTGGTGCATATGTATCTCCCGGAATACGATTCAGAAGATACCATTCCTTCGACGCATGATGTCCCGTTGAGGAAACCTGCCGTTAAAACGTTATTGCGCACCACCCGCAGACTCGGACTCGAGCGACAGATCCTGGGGCTTGTTGCGGTACATGAGGCGCATTGTGAAAATACTCGCGCCCCAGACCAGGCAAAAAACGCCTGTTCCGAAGTAGAGGAAGGTAAGCTCATAGTCAAAACCGAGATACACGCCGGATGACATGAACAACAGGCCCAGGAGCAACCAGAGTTGAGGTATGCGTTCGTATATCGGTGTTGGAATCCACATGGCCTGTGTTGCCTTTATCTGTTAAAAAGTGCATCGACATGATGGCCGCTCCGGGCACAATGCAACCGGTAGCGCATCACAGAATGGGCCAAATGGACGATTTTCTTACCCGAAATGAGAACTATTCGTCATAACGCGAAGCAACGGTAGTCTGTATGGAATACATGGGATCAGCATTCATAGCACTGGCGGTCGTTCTGGTGGTTGCCATCGCCGCATTTTCTTTTGAGCCGACCAATCCGCTTGAGCCCTGGCTAAGGTTGGTGCGGTCCTACGCGACACCCCGGCAACCCTCGCAGGTCTCATTTACGGACCAGGAGGTTCAGTTTGGGGGGAAGCGTGGCGGTCTTAAGAACCTTGCTATTGCGGCCAAGTTCGACGCGACGGTCGACGACTTCGGATTCTGGCTGACGTACAAGGGTCCGTTGCCCGAGGATTGTCCCGATACACTCAAGATCCCGGGGACGCATGTCCGCTACGTGGCGAGAGTCGGCAGACAACAGGTATTCGAGTTGTTCGCGTCCCCGCCAGTAACGATCGGCCTGAGTGGCGAACTCAGCGATGTGCTCATGAAGCGATGTCGGCCCTCAGCGTCCTGACCAGCGAGACGGACATCGCGACACCGACTAGCAGTATTGGTAGCGATACGATCAGCAGGATTACCTGAATCGGACGCAGGTTTCCCTGTAACAGCATCAACGCAACCGGCATCAGGCCGAGCGCAAGCGCCCAGAATACCCGGTGCCAGCGTGCCGGGTCGTCGCCCGCCTTGAGATGCAAAGTCGCGCTCGAAGCCAATGTGTACGACGCTGAGTCGTACGTCGTTGCGGAAAAGATAATCGAGATCAGAGAAAACACGGCGACAACGACGGCGGCGAATGGCAACTGTTCAAGCATTGCCACGATGGCCGCGCTGCCGTTGACAGAATTCATAATGCCCGTGAAATCGAGTTGCCCCGATAGCTCGAGGAACATCGCGTAGTTTCCCATCACCATGTAAAACAGCCAGCTACCGAGCGAGCCCCATAACAGCATGCCGAAAATAACCTGTCGTATGGTTCTGCCGCGTGAGATGCGTGTGACGAAAAGTCCGACATAGGGCGCGAACGCTATCCACCACGCCCAGTAGAAAATCGTCCAGCTCTCGACGAATCCTGATTCTGTGAACGGATCTGTCCAGAAACTCATGCGCAGGAAATTATCGGCCATAAGTCCAACGCTGTTCAGGCTGGTCTTAAGCAGAAATGCAGTCGGGCCGACGACGAGAATGAACAGCAACAGGCCGAATGCCAACACGACATTAATGTCGCTGAGTCGCTTGATGCCTTTCTTCAGGCCGAGCCATACGCTCAGCGCAAACAGAATCATACACAGCACGATAATCGCTATCTCAAGGGTGTCGCTAACCTCGATCCCGAGCAGCCAGCCGATGCAGGCGGCAATCATTGGTGTCGAAAACCCGAGGCTGGACGCTGCGCCACCAAGCAGCGCGATCATGAACAGGAAATCGATAGTCCTTGCCATAGGGCCATGATCGTTGTCCTTGAGAAACCAGTGGCAGCCGGCGCTAAAACGCAGTACGTCGAGCTTCTTACTGTAATAGGGATATGCAATGGCAATAGCCGGCAGACAATAAAAGGCCCACGCGGTGAAGCCCCAGTGGAACAGGCCGTAAGTCGACGCCCACTCCTGAGCTTCCACGCTACGCGGCTCTGCACCGAACGGCGGCGCATCGTAGTAGAACGCCCACTCCGTGGCACACCAATACAGCAGGCCCGCGCCCACGCCGGCGCAAAACAACATGCCGACCCAGCTGATTTCGCGAAACTCGGGCAACTCGTCCGGCTCGCCAAGTTTCGCTGAGCCATAACGGCTAAACCCCAGCCAGACCAGAAAACCAATGGCCGCAATGCTGGCGAAAAGGTAGAGAACGCCCAGTTCACTGGCGATGTAGCCGTACAGGCTCTCCAGAGCCGCCTCTGATGCATCCGGATAGATAAACAGGGGAATGCTCGCGCCGACAAGGATCAACGCGCAAATCGCAAAGCTGGGCCAGTCTACGCGGCTTTGCTCCATTCGAATCCCCCTTGTTCTTGTACTTGGCTAGTCGATACTAAGAACGACTGCGCCCCGAATATTACCTTGCTCGACAAGCTCATTGCTCCTCACAACCTGATCAAGCGGCAATGTATGTGCGATACGGTGCTGCAGGGCATTCGCAGACAATGCCGTATCGATATCGGCAATTGCATGATCCTTCGCGGATTCGGGCATGGCATAGACAATTACGCAGCGTATGGTGATGTCCTTGTACATCATCTGGAAGAACGGCAAGGTTGGCTCGGGCACGTTTGTCGATGCGTACGTTGCAATCGTGCCCCCGATACGCAGGACCTCAACAGAGGTCGGAAGGTTGCCACCAAACTCAACGTCCACGATTCGATCGATCAGTTCGCCATCGGTAACGGCCAAAATCTGCGCGACAACATCGTCGCTGCGATGATTAACAACATGGTGTGCGCCGGCTGAGAGACAACTTTCCCGATCCTCGTCATTGCTTGCCGTCGCAATAACCGTTGCACCCGCCCGGCTGGCCCACTGCACTGCATAATGGCCGACGCGCCCGGCACCGCCGGTTACCAGGATCGTTTGACCTGCTACATTACCGTCCGCGAAAACGCAGCGATGTGCGGTCATTACCGGAATTCCCAGGCAGGCACCGACCTCAAAGCTCGCGGCATCCGAGAGCTTCGGGGCGCGCCTCGTATCGATAGCAACGTACTCGGCCGCGGTACCGAAACGACGTCCGTACTGCGCCTGGTAAATCCAAACGCGTTCGCCGATACGACCGGTGTCGACGCCGTCACCGACGGCCTCGATGATGCCAGCACCGTCGCTGTTCGGAATGACGAAGCCGTCATCGAGAAGGTTGGGGAACGAGCCGGCGCGTTTCTTGACGTCTGACGGGTTTACTCCGCTGGTTGCGAGCCTGACCAGCACCTCTCCCGGGCCCGCCACAGGCGTTTCAAGTTCGCTAACCTGTAATACATCTTTCGCGGATCCGAAAGAATCAAACCACGCTGCGCGCATTCTCCACTACTCCTGAATGTGCTCGAATCAGTCGAGCCAGTTGGATAAGCCTTCGGTATGGCCGTCGACGGAAATCGACTGGCCGGCAATCTTGCCTGCCGCATCCGATGCAAGAAAAAGAATCGTATCGGCGACATCGTCAGGCGAAACAAAGGTGCGCATTGACGTCTGACGCAAATAGACGTTTCGAACCTGCTCAAACGAAAGTCCACGCTGTTCCGCCTCGCGCCTGATCACGGCATCTATTCTGTCGCCCTCTACGCTTGTCGGACACACGGCATTGACGCGGATGCCCTCGGGCCCCAGTTCCATTGCCCAGGTCTTCGTCAGGCCCATCATGGCCCACTTGCTGGCGGCATACGCGGAGCGCAGGGGATAGCCGTGCAATGCCGCGGTCGACGAGATATTGATGATTGCACCACCACCGCTTTTGCGCAGCAGCGGTACGGCACGTCTGGTCATGTAAAACGTGCCCGAGAGGTTCACCTGGATGCACTTATCCCATCCATCCTGGTCGTGTTCTTCGACCGGCGCAGACGGCCCTGCGATCCCGGCGTTGTTGATGAGAACGTCGAGGTGGTCATGAAGTTTTTCAAAATCAGCAAATACACAGCCGACGTCGTCGCGAGCGCCGATGTCCGCTACCGTCCCGGTCGCGCCAGGATTGGCCGCGAGAAAGTCGTCGACCAGCTCGCGCGATACATCGCAGATGTGTACGGCGTCTCCCTGAGCAAGAAAACGCTCGGCCGTACGTCGGCCAATGCCGGACGCGCCACCGGAAATCAGCACGATATTCTTGTTGTTTGCTGGCATATTCACTGGCTGTCAGTCTAGCATTGCAACCCGTCCGGCTCACAAATCGACGCATGGAAGACAAACCCAAATCTAAGCTTTTGCGACTACGCAAGAAACACGGCGACGGCCGTGGCCTCACGGTTACTGCCGCCGATGGCGAGCGCCTGGTGCGGGCACAATCCCTGCGCAATGCCACGGTGGCAAGCCTGGTAATCATCATTGTGTTCTGCGTCTTGTGGATATGGCTATCGGCGTTGACCAACCGCGTGTTTCCGTGGATGACGGTCATGCTGGGTGCCATGTTGGGATTGGCAGTTCGTCGTGCTGGTCGCGGCGTCGACTGGCGCTTTCCGACATTGGCGGCCGCCATGGCGCTCGCCGGGTCGATCGCCAGCAACGTCGTGCTGGGCGCATCGACAACCGCTGCGTCCTACGATACGGGCCTATTGGAAATTCTGCGGGCGGTCACGGTGATGACCTGGCCAGTGTTTTTTGATGAGGTCTGGACCGTCGCCCATGGGTTTTTTGCCGTTGTGGCAGCCGGGCTCGCTGCGTTCCTTGCGAACCGTCGCCTGACGCGCGCCCAGTTCTATGCGCTGCGTAAGTGGCGCGAGCAATCAGACGGGCATCAATAGCGTATCGTCGGGACGAACTGTCGCGCCCTTGAAAGCAGCCAGCTGCCTTGCCACCAGCCTTTCTATGTCCTGCATTGCTACCGCAATCCCCAGGAAGCAGGAGGGCTTGCGCCGCAGTAACGACCAGTCGCCGGACTCAATAATTCGGACGAGATGAGTAATGTTGGTACGAATCGCATCGATATACGGGTTCTGCCCGTTGTAAAGAACCTCGATGTAGCGATAGACACGGTTGAACTTCGAGTTCAGGCGCTCGCGCATGACCTGCTGGTAAAACGCCGGCGTCTTCTTCAGCAGGTCCTTGCCAGACCGGTAACGCACCATGAACTCGCCCGGCCTTGCGTTCTCGACAGCGACGCCGCCGACGACAAACTCGTTGTACAAGTGGTCGCGGCACTTCTCGAGATAGCAGCGGTCCGCCATTTGTGCGATGAGGTCTGCCGTGCCGATCAGATGACCGCAAATGATGTCCCGCGGATCGTCGAGCTCGATCTTGTCGAGGTCCAGTTCATAGCCGGTGAAGTGCACGATCATGCTGGCGATCCCAACGTCCCGCGAGAGCCCGAGTTCCGGGAGATAGCGCCTGAGAAAGTCCGCGCTGCGTGACACGTGATAGAGCGTGAACTCGGCTCCGTTCGTGAAA
The DNA here is from genome assembly GCA_024639825.1 of Gammaproteobacteria bacterium. Classification (GTDB taxonomy): domain Bacteria; phylum Pseudomonadota; class Gammaproteobacteria; order Steroidobacterales; family Woeseiaceae; genus UBA1847. The sequence continues at coordinate 105,554 of JAHEGH010000002.1, read as the reverse complement.
TCCTTGTCCCGGGCCTCGTGCCGTATATAACCCGAATCGTGAAACAGGGAGGTAATGATCGCCATCTGCGCACGCGCCGCTCCCAGGCGATCGGGTGGCTCGACACTGCGCTCGTAACCACAGACGAGACGCGCCAGGGCCAGCGTCATATCCAGCGTGTGCTGCATGTCGTGGTAGGTTGTGTCGCAGCCTTTGTAACCTGGGTAACGGCCGGTGAACAAGCGCTCGAAATCGTAAAAAGCGAGCCAAAGTTTGTCGAAAGACATGCCCGGGAACGTCTCCGCAAACAACTCGTGCACGGCGTTGCGGACCGACACAGGGTTACTTACCTGCACGGTATTCGTGACGTCGTAGTCATTACGGCGATCCTGTGACATAAACCCCTGCGCTTGTTTTTTGTTTGTCATTTTACACGCGACCGTTCACGGCCACAGCGACAAAACGGGGAATATGTAAGATCAGAAATCAAACTCGGCGACGACGGGAGCGTGATCCGACGGACGCTCCCAGGCGCGCGGTTCCTTGTCGACGTAGCTCGCGGTGCACCGCTCGGTCATGCTCTTGCTGGTCAGTATCAGGTCGATACGCAGCCCCGCATTGCGCCGGAAACCGGCCGCACGATAATCCCACCAGCTGAAGGTCTTCTCAGGGTGCTCGAATTTGCGAAACACGTCGGTTAGCCCCAGGTCGATAAGGTCAGCCAGTGCCTGGCGCTCCAGGGGGCTGCAAAGAATCGCGTCGCCCCAACCCTCGGGGTCGTGTACATCTTCATCCGCCGGTGCAATATTGAAGTCACCCAGCACCACGAGGTGCTCGTGCTGCCGCACCTCCGCTTCGAGGAAGGTACGCAGCGACCTGAGCCAGCTCAGCTTGTACTCGTATTTCTCGGAGCCAACTTCTGAGCCGTTAGGAATGTAGAGATTGACGACGCGCACCCCGTCGACCGTGCTGGCAAGGATGCGCCGCTGTGGATCCTCGAAGTCCGGGAAGTCCGTCACGGGATTGGCCGCGGGTATCTTGCTGACCACAGCGACACCGTTATAGGTTTTCTGGCCGCTGGCGATGGAGTGATAGCCAATTTCCTGCAGCGCCTCCGCCGGGAATTTCTCGGTGAGCTGCTTGATTTCCTGCAGGACGAGCACGTCCGGTTCATGGTTCTGTAGCCATTCCATGACATGCGGCGCGCGCACGTTCATCGAATTAACGTTCCATGTCGCGATTTTCATGAAACGTCTATTCCTGTTTGTCTTAGCAATGCATCGACTGTTGGCTCGCGACCGCGAAACGCAATGTAGGCCTGCATGATGTCGCGGCTGCCGCCGACCTCCAGGATTTCGTGACGAAAACGTTGCGCTGTAGCCTCGTCAAAAATTCCGGCCTCCTCGAATGCGCCAAACGCATCGGCAGCAAGCACTTCGGCCCACTTGTAGCTGTAGTATCCAGCGGCATACCCGCCGGCGAAAATGTGCGAGAAGGCATGCGGCAGCCGATTGATGTCGGGGTGCTTAATCAAACCAACGTCGTCGCGCACTTCGGCAAGAATATCCAGTACCGGCACGGGTGCCTCGGGGTTGTAGTCGCTGTGGAGGAGGAAGTCGAAGAGGCTTAGTTCGATCTGGCGCAGCATCGCGAGCGCGGCGCCCGCGTGACGGCTCGCCTCGAGCTTGCCGAACAGATCACGAGGGAGCGGCTTGTCGTATTCATGATGCGACGAACAGCGCGTCAGCACCTCGTAGCTCCACGCAAAGTTTTCCATGAACTGGCTCGGCAGCTCGACCGCATCCCAGGGCACGCCATTGATCCCGGAGATACTTGGGAAATCGATGCGTGTCAGGAGGTGATGCAGCATGTGGCCGAACTCGTGGAACAGCGTAACGACTTCATCGTGTGTCAGTAATGAAACACCTTTGTCGTTCGGTCGCTCGAAATTGCACACAAGGTAGCCGACCGGCAGCGCCGAATAGCCATTGAGCTTCTGTCGCGTCACGCACTCGTCAATCCACGCGCCGGCGCGTTTGCCGCTGCGGGCGTAAAGGTCAGTGTAAAAGCCGCCGAGCACGGCGCCATTCTGACGCACGGTGAAGTACCTGACATCCTCGTGCCAAGTCGTAACATCGGGATCGACAGAAAGCTCGACACCGTAAAGTTGCGACGCCAGGGCGAACAGGCCTTCCTTGACTGTGGTGGCAGGGAAGTAGGCGCGCAGCTCCTCGTTGGCGACTGAGTAGCGGTCCTGTTTGAACTTCTCAAGCCAATAGGCGACATCCCATGCTTCGAGGTGCAGGCCGGCGAACTCGGTGAGCTCGGCAAGCTCCTGCTCAGCAGGCCCACGCGAATGGGCGGACAGCTCGCGCAGGAATGCGATGACCTGCTCTGGCGTGTCGGCCATTTTTGTTGCCAGCGAATACTCGGCATAGCTGTCAAAGCCGACGAGATTGGAGGCCTCATGACGGAGGGCCAATATCTTCTTGATAGCCTCGCTGTTGTCCCATTTCGGATCGCGCCCCTGGTCGGAGGCGCGAGTGACCCAGCCGCGGTACATCGCTTCGCGGAGGTCACGGGAATCGGCGTGCTTGAGCACGGCGTCGTAGGTCGGAAAATTCAGCGTCAGCAGCCAGCCGTCGAGCGATGCTTTCCGTGCGTCCTCGGCCGCCCTCGTCAGCAGGGCCTCGGGCAGGCCCAGGAGGTTGTCAGCATCGGTAATGGTTAGCGTCCAGGCATCCGAGGCGTCCTGGACATTGTGCTCGAAGCCCGCCTGTGTCTCGGCGAGTTCCTGCATGATCGCCTTGAAGCGATCCTTTGCAGACGTCTCGAGATCGACGCCGGCCAGGTGGAAATCACGCAAGGCATGATCGACGGCACAGCGGCTTTCCTCGCTCGCATCGACGGGCAGGTTTCTGCCAACTTCAGCATACGCACGCTGCAGGTCGACATTCTGTGATAATTCGGTGCCGTACTCGGTCAGTAGGGGCAAGGCCTCATTATAGGCCTCACGCCAGTCTGTGGAGCCGAGTACACTCTGCAGGTGGCGGACAGGTGACCACACCCGGCCGAGCTCGTGATCCATGTGCTCAATGGGTGCTACCAGTGTATCGATATCAGGCGTTGTGCCAGAGTTCAACAAGTCGTCGAGTTGTGCACGGTTGTCCTCGATCACTTTACGAATCGCGGGTAGCACGTGTTCAGGCTGAATCTCGTCAAAACGAGGCAGTGACGACGTATCGAGTAGCGGGTTGATCATGAGATGGTTGATATCCTTTTCCGGCGCCGCATATTAGCACAGGCTTATGGCGGGACAGCCCGTGCGCCGAACAGAAAAAACCAGGGAGACAGAAGTGACGGAACGATATGACATTCTTGTGATTGGCGGTGGTAGCGGCGGGCTGGCGCATGCTCAGCGTGCAGCAGAGTACGGCGCGAAAGCTGCTGTAATCGAGTATGGCCCGCTGGGTGGTACCTGCGTCAATGTCGGCTGCGTTCCCAAGAAGGTCATGTGGTACGCCGCGCACCAGGCGCATGCGTTCCATCACTCGGCCGATTACGGTTTCGACGTGACGGTAGGCGGGCATGACTGGCCCGGCCTCAAGGCGCGACGCGATGCTTACATCGAGCGCCTGAATGGCATTTACGAACGCAATCTCGACAATCGAGGCGTGACGTATATCGCTGGCAGGGCTCGCTTCGTCGACGCGCATACCGTCGATGTAGATGGCACCAGCTATGAGGCCGACCGCATCGTCATCGCGACGGGTGGCAGGCCGATGGTGCCGGACATCCCCGGCGCTGAGCTCGGCATTACGTCCGACGGCTTCTTCGAGCTTGAGGAACGTCCGCAGCGGGTGCTGATCGCGGGCAGCGGCTACATTGCTGTCGAGCTGGCTGGCGTATTCAATGCGCTGGGCTCGGAGGTGCAGGTCGTGGTGCGCAAGGACCATATCCTCCGCAGCTTTGATGCCATGCTGAGCTCTGAGCTAATGGATGCGATGGACAAGAGCGGCATTGATCTGGATACCGGTGTGATACCCGCGTCAGTCGAACAGACTGCCGATGGCATCGTGTTGCACGCAGAAGATGGCCGCACCTTCGGCCCTGTGGACGCCATCGTGTGGGCAATCGGGCGATCGCCGAATACCGAATCACTGGACGCCGGGAAGGCGGGTGTGGAGCAGGACAAATATGGTTTCATCCCGACCGACAAGTTTCAGCAAACGAACGTAGAGAATATTTACGCGCTGGGCGACGTCACCGGTCGTGATGCACTAACCCCGGTCGCCATCGCCGCGGGTCGCCGGCTGGCCGATCGGCTGGACGGTGGGATGGAAGGCAGGCATCTCGACTATAAGCTGATTCCAACCGTGATCTTCAGTCACCCGACCATCGGGACAATCGGCCTGACCGAAGACGAGGCGCGCGCGACCTATGGCAACGACATCAAGACCTACCAGTCTGGCTTCGTCGGCATGTACTACGCGCTCGGCACCAACAAGAAGCGCTCGGTCATGAAGCTCATAACGGCGGGCGATGATGAAAAGGTCGTCGGCTGTCATGTAATCGGCGAAGGCGCCGACGAAATGATGCAGGGCTTCGCGGTGGCGATGCGCATGGGCGCTACCAAGAAGGACTTCGACGACACCGTCGCGATTCACCCGACCAGCTCCGAAGAGCTCGTCACTATGCGGTAGATGGACGACATTTCCCTCGAAATATCATGGAGTTAAAGGTATACTGTATGTATTCACAGCACACCTTTCCAGGGAGGGAATCATGGCTTCCGTTGTATCATTCGAGCAGTGTTCCGGGCTATCCGACGGCGAGAAACTGGGTGAGCAGATCACCGAACTCTGCGGCTATATCTACGCCGCCACGCACCACCTCCTTGAACTGATTCGCGAGTTTGACGAGCAGCAGCACTGGGCCGAGCTTGGTTTCCAGTCCTGTGCCCACTGGTTGAACTTCAAGTGCGGCTTTGGCATGAACTCGGCACGAGAACGCCTGCGCGTTGCTCACGCGTTGGGCAAGCTACCGAAGATTGATGAGGCCTTTTCGAACGGGACGCTGAGCTTCTCGAAAGTGCGAGCGATGACGCGCGTCGCAGACGAGACGAACGAAGACTACCTGTTGATGATCGCGACGCATGGCACCGCCCATCATGTCGAACGCCTGATCGCGCAGTACCGGCGTGCGAAGAAACTGCAGGATGTCGAATTTGCGAACGAACTGCACGTGAGACGAGAGGTCACCTACTACTACGACCACGATGGGTGTCTCGTCATGAAGGCCCGGATACCAGCCGAGCAGGGTGAACTTATCGTCAAGGCCCTCGAGATGGCAATGGACGCTGAGTTTGTGGGAGCA
>JAHEGH010000002.1:24619-100099 GCA_024639825.1 Gammaproteobacteria bacterium | reverse complement strand
TGTGGGAGCAACCGAGAGTGTGGGAGCAACCGAGAGTGTGGGAGCGGCTTTAGCCGCGAACGAAGACCCCGAACCCATCGCCGCCCGCCGCGCCGATGCGCTCACTCAAATCGCCGAGACCTACATGAACAACAGCAAGAACTCCGGTTCGACGGCCGATCGGTACCAGGTCGTCGTTCATGTGGGAGCGAAAAGGAACGACCCTCACCTCGACAACGGGCCCCACGTTACCGCGGTAACGTCGAAACGCATTGCGTGCGATTGCTGCAGGACTGTCATCCAAGAAGATGAAAACGGCGAACCGCTCAACATCGGGCGTCGCTCACGGACCATTCCGCCTCCCATGCGGCGTGCTTTGAGGGCGCGAGACGGCGGATGCCGCTTTCCTGGGTGCACCAACCACAAGTTCGTTGATGGCCACCACATCATTCACTGGGCCGATGGCGGTGAAACGAGCCTTGAAAACCTCGTATTGCTTTGCAGACACCATCACCACCTGGTGCATGAGGGTGGTTTCGACTGCAAGCGGAGCAAGGACGGCGAGATCTGGTTCGAAGACGGGAAGTCACGGCGTCTGGATACCTTTTCCAAACATAACAGCGTGACGCTGGAGGAATCGCTGGCCTGGATGTACCGCAAACACGAGAACGCTAGTATCACATCCGAATCCTGCACGGCGAAGTGGTATGCCGGCGAACAGATGGACTGGGATCATGCGGTGTCATTGATGTTTCCGCGGTAACGTTAGCGGCTGGTCTACGCTGGATAGCAGACGTTCGGGTGCTAAACTGACGAACGACCGCTGCTGACCCAATCCAGCCCTTGGGATAAGAGCAAAGTTTGTCCAACTGGAATGAACGCGAGGCATGGGATGAAGACATTCATGGTCACTGCTGCGGTTCTAGCAAGCGGTGTTTCGGGTTGCGCTTATCAGGATCTCAGTGACACATGTGTCTATGCGGAGGGGCAACCGTTCTACCAGTACCGCCCCGATGAACTGAGTTTGGTTGTTGGATCGCCGCAGTACCAAATGAACAGCGAACCGTGGTTGGCATTGCGAGAACAGCAGGACGATTTGGCAATTGAAATTCCTCTCCAATGGACACAAACCCCGGCAAATTCTGCTAGTTCGGAGCTTGCGAACAAGTGCTACAACGTTGAGGTCCGCGAGTTTGAGCTGGAAATTGAGAACGAAGCATGGTCCGAGTATTGGTCATCGGCACAAGGTCGCGGGACTTTTTCGATGACCTTAGCGATGCCCGGATTGGCGTCACCGGTTTACGCAAGATCATTTGGCTTTGCTGTTATCGTAAAAGGGCGCAGCGCTCCTAGTGCTTCCTGCGGGTGTTTCGCAAAATAGTAAGCGAGACGTTGATACTCCGACCGACCGCTATTGGCCGTTTGCAGACCCTCACCACTTCCCTAAAGCAGACGTTGGAGCGGCAGGTTTCGGGAAAAGCGGACGCCTAGCTTGAAAGTGAAGTCGAGCGCGCAGAAAGCGCTAGGCTGAAATCTTCATCTGCTTGAGCACCGGCGCCGTCTCGGGCCGGACGCCGCGCCAGATATGAAAAGACTCGGCGGCCTGCTCGACGAGCATGCCCCAGCCCATGACGGACTTTTCGGCGCCCTGCGCACGGGCCCACTGGCTGAAGGGCGTCGGCTTAAGACCGTAAGACAAGTCGTAGCACAGCGTTCCGCGGGAGATGGCCGCAGCTGGATACGGCGGGGCATCGCCCGCGACACCGGCGGACGTGGCATTAATGATCAAATCGTACTTGTCCGAGACCGGAACCATGTTGAAGCGGCACGCCGTCACAGGGCCTGACCGGGCGAAGCGATCGGCAAGGACCTGTGCTTTGTCGAGCGTCCGGTTCGCAATGCGCAACGATGTCGGCTGCATCTCGAGCAGCGGTGCCACAATTCCCCGTGTTGCACCGCCCGCACCCAGTATCAGGATATTGGCGCCTTCGAGCGTAATGCCAAGATTAATGACCAGATCACGCAACAGGCCGATACCGTCTGTGTTCTCTCCAAAGATCTCGCCATCACGAAACGTCAGCGTATTGGCCGCGCCCGCAGTACTTGCGCGTTCGCTGAGTTGGTCGCAAAGTTTTATGACTTCGGCTTTATGGGGAACCGTAATGTTCAGGCCCTTGCCGCCAGTGCGCTGGAACTGGCGTACGGCGACACTGAGCTTTTCGGGTGTTACCTGGAGAAGTTCGTACTGTAGATTCTGGCCGGTCTGGAGCGCGAAGAGCCGATGGATGACGGGGGAACGGCTGTGAGACACCGGGTAGCCCATTACTCCATAACGGTCAGTGGTCGTCATTCGCTCTCCGCAAGCCAGTGCGCGGCATCGATGGCGTAGTAGGTCAGTATCGCGTTTGCGCCGGCGCGCTTGATGCCGAGCAACGACTCTAACACGACCGCCTTCTCGTTAAGCCAGCCGTTCTGTGCGGCGGCCTTGAGCATCGCGTACTCGCCACTGACCTGATAGGCGAGCGTTGGCACGCCATAGGCATCTTTCACCCGTCGCACGATGTCGAGATAGGGCATCGCCGGTTTGACCATGACCATGTCAGCGCCTTCATCGAGATCGAGGCCAACCTCCCGTACCGATTCGTCACTGTTTGCTGGTGACACCTGGTAGGTGTGTTTGTCGCCGCCCTTGATGTTCTCAGCCGAGCCACAGGCATCGCGGAACGGCCCGTAGAAGCTCGATGAGAATTTTGCCGAATAGGCCATTATGACCGTGTTGATGTGACCGGCTTCCTCGAGTGCGACGCGCACGGCGCCGATGCGCCCGTCCATCATGTCGGAGGGAGCAACGATGTCCGCGCCCGCATCGGCGTGCGAAACAGCCTGGCGCACGAGCATGTCGACCGTGACGTCATTTAGCACATAGCCCTCGTCATCGATGATGCCGTCCTGTCCGTGGGTCGTGTACGGATCGAGCGCCACGTCAGTCATGACGGCGAGCTCAGGCAGGGCTTCCTTGATTGCCCGCACTGTGCGTTGCACCAGGCCATTCGGATTGGCGCATTCAGCGCCATCGAGACTCTTCCTGTCCTGGTCAATAACGGGGAACAGGGCCACTGCCGGGATGCCGAGATCGCGGGCCTCCGCCAGCTCCTTGAGCAGCAGGTCGACGCTCTTGCGTGAAATACCGGGCATCGACGGAACATCTTCGCTGCGCCCTTCGCCCTCGAGGACGAAGACCGGATAGATGAAGTCGGCGCTGGATAGTGTGGTTTCCTGAACCAGGCTACGCAGTGCCTCGGTACGGCGATTGCGTCGCATTCGAATCCAGGGGAACTGTCCGGGTGACGGTATACTCATAGCTATTCAGAATAACGAAAAGAAGTACTTATTTTCCCTGTATTTAGGTACGGTTTCCACGGTTAGGGTCGAGTTTTATGAGGTTCTCGTAATAAATGTCAGCAGGAGTGGGTCATCTCGAATGAACAATAGTAGTGCCGAGGGAAAGCGCCGGCAGAGGTTTGACAGCCTTGTGACGGTATTTCACCAGGACATGTATCGCTTCGCCGCCTGGCTCAGCCGGGACAAGGCCATAGCCGAAGATGTCGTCCAGGAAGCGCTTTTGCGCGCCTGGAAGTCCCTCGATTCGCTGCGAGACGATGCGGCCGCCAAACACTGGCTGCTGACGATCGTCCGCAGGGAGAATGCGCGCTACTTTGAGCGGCGTCGGCTGGAGACGGTCGATATCGACAATCTGACAGCGTCTCAGGCGGCATTGCTGGCCGAGACGCCGAACGAAGAGATCGACGATCTGCGTGAAGCGATTTTCGGCCTCGATGATGATTACCGCGAGCCGCTGGTCCTGCAGGTCCTCATGGGCTACAGCACCAGCGAGATCGCCGAGATGATGGGTTTGAAGCAGGGTGCCGTACTCACGCGCCTGCATCGGGCCCGACACAAACTGATGGATAGCGTTGCGAAAGAATGACTGGCGAGCAAGACAAGAAACTCCAGGCACTGGACCTGAAGATCGCGAAAGCGCTGCAGATCGATGTGCCCGAGTTGCGCATGCCCGAGCTACCCGACATCGACGAAACAAATGTCAGATCGTTCCCGGCACGCAAGCGCTTCAAGAAGCCGATCTGGTTTGCTATCGCAGCGACGGTGGTTCTCGCGACCTCGATTTCGCTGCGCACTTCCAGCCTGTTCCAGAGCTACGATTCTCTGGCTGAGGAAGTACTGGCGCACCTCGATCATGAGCCCGGCGCCCTGCGTATTACCGACGTCGCTGTGAGCGACAGGCAATTTGCGCGTGCTGTGCCGGCATCGCTGCTTACGTTCGAGCGCGGTACGTCACTCATTACTTACGCACAATCCTGCGTCATCAACGGCAACGAGGTACCGCACCTGGTTATTCAGGGGCAATATGGACCGGTTACAATTCTATTGATGCCGGAGGAGCGCGTTTCGGAATCAACACCACTCGATGGTGTAAGTGTAAAAGGGATCATTCTTCCCGTTGGCAAGGGCAGCATCGCGATCATTGGCGATCGTGAAGAGCAGCTTGAGCCGATACAAAAGAATGTGGTGAACTCGGTAGCGTGGACGACCTAAAGTCCTGAACCGAATTAAAACGCCCGGCTCGGGCATCAATCCTGGTAGGAGAGAAGAAGATGGCACAGAAGAAAGTAATTAAGCCGGTAGCACTGGCTGTAGGTGCGGCATTGGCCGGTTCGTTTGCAATTTCAGGTGCAGTCAATGCAGCGGATACGGCCGCAAGCCCGTTCTCGATTTCGAACCTTGAAGTTGGCTACATGCTGGGTGAAGGCGAAGGCTCTTGTGGCGCCGACAAAGGCGATAAAGGCGACAAGAAAGGCGAGGGCTCCTGTGGTGAAGGTTCCTGCGGCGAGGCTGGTGAAAAGGAAGGCGAAGGCGCTTGCGGTGAGAAAGATGGCGAAGGCTCCTGCGGCGAGAAAGATGCCGAGGGCTCTTGCGGTGAGAAAGATGGCGAAGGCAAATGCGGCGAAGGTAGCTGCGGCGGCTCCGCTTAAGATTCTTCACACATGAACCAGAAAAGCCCGCGCCAGTCGCGGGCTTTTTTGTGTACATTTATTCTTTATGCGCAAAACAATCACACGCTGCAGATGGGCTGAGGGCGTAAGCCTTGATTACATTCGTTACCACGACGAAGAATGGGGCGTCCCGGTCCGCGACGATCAAACCCAGTTTGAGTTTCTGATACTCGAGGGCGCGCAGGCGGGCCTCAGCTGGTCAACCATCCTCAACAAGCGAGCGGGGTACAAAAAGCTGTTCGCCGATTTTGACCCTGAGAAAGTGGCCCGCTTTACGAAAAAGCGCGTGGAGAAGCTGCTGCTCGACCCTGCGATCGTGCGCAACAGGCTCAAGGTCGAGTCCACCGTCAGTAATGCCAGGGCTTTTCTGAAAATTCAGGAAGAGTTCGGCAGTTTCAGTGATTACATCTGGGGCTTTGTCGACGGCAGACCCATCCAGAACAAATTTAGAGTGGATGCTGATGTGCCTGCTACCTCGCCTGAATCCGACGCTCTGAGCAAAGATCTCAAGAAGCGTGGATTCAGGTTTGTTGGCAGTACCATCATTTACGCGCACATGCAGGCAACGGGCCTGGTCAACGATCACGTAACCGGTTGTTTCCGCTACAAGCCCTGCGCCTTGCTGGGCAAGTAGTCACTCCAATTAAGCTACAATCCTCCTTATAGGGAGGAGTCGCCTGCTGCCTGAATCATGAAGAGCTTCCTCGCAGAATGCCGTCGCCGTCGGGTCTTCCGGCTCGCCGGCATGTACGTCGTCGGCTGTTGGGTCGTGCTACAGGTTGCCGACCTTGCGTTTGAGAACTGGGGAATAGCCCAATTCACGATTCGTTACGTCTGGGTCGCCGCGACAGTCGGGCTGCCGGTGGCGTTATTCTTTGGGTGGCGCTTCGACATTGTGGGTGGCCGCATCGTTAGAACCGCCGCGGGTGCATCATCCGACGACCCGTCACTTCATTTAGTCGATTACGCGATACTGACGGCAGTTGTAGCGATCGTGATCGCCGCGATTTATGGGATCGGTGCCGAAGTGGCAGATGTTTCGGGACCAGACTCAGCGCTGCTGCGGGGGCAGGCTGACGCCAGGTCAATTGCCGTCCTCCCATTCTCGATCGATAGCGCGGGCGCAAGAGAAATCGAATTCCTCGCGGACGGAATACAGGATGAGCTGCTGACACGCCTATCCCTGATCAGTGCGTTGAAGGTGACATCCCGCACGTCTGTGGAAAGATATCGAAGCACGAAGGCCGGCATTCCAACGATCGGCAGGGAGCTGGGCGTAGCGAAGATCCTGGAAGGGAGAATTCAACGGGCGGGTGACCAGATTCGCGTCAATGTGCAGCTCATTGATGCCGAGAAAGATGAACACGAGTGGGCACAATCATTTGATCGGCAGTTTACGGCGAGCAACGTCTTCAATATCCAGTCCGAAATCGTTGAGTCGATAGCCGCGCAACTTGAGGCGACCATTACGCCGATGGAAACACGACAGCTCATGTCGACGCCAACAGAAGACCTGGCGGCTTACACCGAGTACCTGAAGGGTAAACGCCTGGCCGAAGCAGAATCGGTTGAGTCTCTGACCGAGGCTGTTTCCCACTTCAAACAGGCGATCGAATTCGATTCGGAGTTTGCGCTGGCACATGTTGCTCTCGCGGATACCTATCTGACACTCAGCGACAATTTCATTGCAGGCATGGAGGCTGAAGAAAGCACCGTGCTCGCCGAACCGTTGCTGATGCGTGCCCTGGCCTTCGAGCCAGAACTGGGAGAGGCCTACGCCTCACTCGGCCTGGTCAGACAGTTACAGAACAACGCGCAAGCCGCTGAGGAAGCCTATCGCAAGGCGATGAAGTTGCGGCCTAACTACTCGCGGGTTTTCAGGCTCCTGGGAAGACTTAAATTGCGGCAGGGAGTTCAGCAGGAAGGCCACGAGCTATTGCAGAAAGCGTTGGCGATCGATCCCTACTCGGTCCCGGTCAATTTCGATATTGCGCGATATCATGACGGCATAGGTGATTTCGAGACTGCGCTGAGTCGATACAGGAGAATAATTGAAGTCAACCCGGACTATGCGTTCGCGTACGTCTATATCGCCGCCATCCATTTTCTTGTTTATGGACAAGCCGATGAATCATTGGTGTGGTACCAGAAGGCCGTCGAGCATGACGCGCTAAGCCCGAGCCTGGCCGCCGCGCAGGCAATAGCCTATCTCGAAATGGGCAATGCCGATGCCGCACGTGTGTTTGTGGAGCGTGCGCTGGAAATGAGTCCACGGACTTTTTGGCCGCTATGGACCAGCCTGATGCTTAACCTCTATGTAGGCAATGATGAGGCGGCAGACCGGGACGCTCACACACTGCTCGAGGTTTATCCCAGGAATTGGGGTGCACTGAAGCACCTGCGCAACGCCGATATTGCCGAAGGTCGGTATGAGGCTGCTGCATCAAGATATGCGAGGGCCTATCGGGAGCTCACAGAAAATGAGAGACCTGTTGTGGACCGCGATAATTATTTCGCCGCTGTGGATCTGGCGCTTGTCCTGATGCACCTTGACCAATCCGAGCGGGCCGACGACCTGCTGGAGGGAGCGCTTGCCGTCGTTGAAACGGTACCGCGTATGGGTACGGAGGGTTCCTGGATCATCGATGTTGAGATTTACGCATTGCAGGGCCGTACGAAAATGGCGCTGGCGGCGTTACGCGAAGCAATTGATCAGGGCTGGCGGGTGTTTTCGTGGGTTCTCCTTGATTACGACCCGAACCTCGATTCGATCCGTGGTGACCCCGAGTTTCAGCGTTTGCGGCAACACATCCGTGACGATATGGCCGCCCAGGCTCTGCGGGCTGAGCAGCTGAGGGCGAGCGGCGACCTCAAGCTGTGATTGTGCGCGATTGCACGAACTGCAATCTGGCGCACAGCAGGTGACGGTCAGGCCACCTGCCGTGCGCGAAGATCAGTTAGCGCAGCAAATTTTGCCTAGTCGGCGGCGGGTGGAGGAACGTTGCGAACGGTCTTCGTGTTGTAGACACGAGACGTATCGCAGTCGAGCCGATCGCCCATGATTTCTCTAAGCGCCTGGCGGCCACCACCGTTGGCACGGTGCTGGTAGGCCTTGCCGAAGTCCGTGTAGTTGTCCCAGTGAGTAACAGACTTGAAGTCGTACGTTGACTCGCCGCCAGCACCGAATACCGGCCACATCATCCACATGCCATTGTTGTAGTTCTGCTCGGTCATGTAGGCCGCGGTCTTCTTCAGCGATGCGTATAAGTCGTCCCATCCGTCTTCACTCTCAATGCTGCAGTCCGAGAACATCAACACGCCCTTTTCCTGCTGCGCGGCGCTCGGTGCCTTGAGTTGGATCGTTGCCCAGTGACTGTGTGATGCGCAGGTCAGGACGTCGTTAAAGCCCTGAGCGGACTCGCCACCCTCGGCCAGGTACTTATCCATTCCGGCACCCATGGCCTCCTGGCTGGTCCAGTAGCCGAGCCAACCAATATCGAACGAATCTTCGCCGTAATAGTAGGGCGTCATTACGATGGCGCCATAGGTGTCGGTACCCTGGCCATCCATCCACTTGTTCCACTTCGCGATTGCCTTTTCGAGATCGGCCGGGCCCTTACCCTCGTTGTAGTTACACGTAAACGTATCGACTGGAACCACGTACGGGGCCTGTTCCTCTTCCTGAGCAGATGCAGTGGTCCAGCTGTAAAAGACAAGCGTTGCAGCGGTGAGCGCTGCGAGAATCTTCTTCTTCATATTATTATTCTCACATTAATTTTTGCGTTCCCGGCAGAATTACCGATTACAATCCAGTATAGGTGCTGAGCTAAAAAATTGCTTGAAGGGGAATAAAATGACAGAAGAATCAACAAGTAAACCGTCAACCGCTTACTGGGTTATTGCTGGCGCACTGCTGGTCTGGAACGTCATTGGCCTGATGTTCTATTACCAGCAGTCGACGCTGACGCCGGAAATCATGATGGATCTCGGCCTCACGCCACAGCAGATGGCACACATCACGAACACGCCCGCCTGGGGGCATTCCGGCTACGCGATCGCGGTCAACGCTGGCGTGCTCGGCGCAATTCTATTATTGCTGCGCAAGGCCTGGGCGATGCCGTTGTTCGTGATATCGCTGGTCGGGGTGCTGGTTCAGGATCTCGACGCCATCATACTGCGCGACGCCATCGAGGCGTGGGGTCCTTCCGGGTTAGCGCTGCCGATCGTTGTCATCGTGATCTGTGTATTCGAGATCTGGTATACGCGTGCCGCAAAAGCGAAAGGCTGGTTGAGCTAGTTGCCGATCGTGATCAGGGTCAGGCTGGACAGGCCCAGCGGCGTGTTGTGCGAGATGCCGCCGAGGTAAATCGTATTGGCGCCCAGGTTTGACCAGTTGACGGTCACGGTGCCGGAGGTGCCGGCACTGACAAATGCCGGACCGCTGGCTGTCATGTTGCCCTTGTCGTCGGTGATGCCAATGGACCACCCCAACAGCTGGTAGTTCGCGCCCGGTCCGCCCGCAATCTCGTCGGTTTCGAAGCCGTGCACAAACACGGCATAGAGACCCTCGGCGGGCCGGTATACATCGACGCGTTCCTGCGAGGTTGGTTCGCCGCTCTCGCCAATTTTCGTGCAACTGGTGCCGGTAGTGCCGCAGTAGTAGACATACAGGTCGAGGTCGTCGTCACCGTCTGTCAAAGCATCAAACAGCGCGAAGCGAGCGTAGAGCTGATCCGCAGGCACAGAAATTATGTGTCGCGTAACACCGGAGTCCGTGCGGAATGTGAATGTCTTTGTCGGATCGTTGTCGACGAAGCCGTTGATAATCAGCGGCAGGTTCAGTCCGTGAACCTGTGGCGAGTAGCCGCCGGAATAACCGAACTCAACATCGAAGTTCAGTGTGCCGGTGCCGCCAAAGGTCGTAATTTCTTCGGGCGCGACAATCGATGTCGGTTTGACCGCTATCGGGCTGTAAACGTCACGCGTATCGGATCGCCATGTAAACGAACCGAAGCGCCAGAGGTCGAGCGGCCCCGATAAATAGGTGACTGTCACCTCGAAGGTTGTCGATTCGCCGGGTGCCAATGAAATACTGCTTGGCACAACAGCAACGTCCATGCCTGGCGGGGCGGAAATCTCTACTGTGTAATTGCCGGCCTCATCGCTGACATTGGTCACGCGCCGCGTAACGGTTTGTGCGCTGGCCAGTTTCGACATCGCGATCGATGGCAGGTTGAGGTTTCGGGCCAGCCCGGACATGTCCGCAACGTATGCATCGTATTCGGCGTTTGTGATGTCATAGACGAGACCCGGATCGAATGCATCGTTAGGCGCGATATGACCCGCGCCGAAATCGAACGGGCTCGCGTCGCTTAGGCCGGCTGAACTTGTAATGTCCTGGCGAGCGGACGTCATGAGCGCGGACTTGATCGCGGCGGGCGACCACTCAGGGTGCGCCTGGCGGAGCAGCGCGGCTGCGCCAGCGACATGTGGCGTCGACATCGATGTGCCGCTCAAGTAGGCAAAGAACTCGCCCGGTGTTGAATGCGCAGAGTCCGGCGTAAACCCGGCGAGAATATTCACGCCGGGTGCGGTCACATCGGGCTTCAAGATATCGGGTACAGGTCCGGGACCGCGCGCTGAAAACGTGGCCATCGTGTTGCCGGCGTCGTTTGATGTCAGCAGGAAGCCCTTGTCGAGCACGGCGGTGACGGAGATACCTTCGTCGAACTCGGCAAGAATCAGACTGGCATCAGCCTGCCCGATCATGAGTGCCGGAATGTCGGAGAGCCCGGAGTCCCCGCTCATGACGATGGGATCACGACCGATGTTGTACACAATGGCAGCAACGGCACCGGCATCGGCCGCATTCCTGACCATTTCGTCGAAACGGCAGCCGGTCCGCTGAAGGAGCGCAATATTGCCACTCACCTCGTCGCCGTTGAGCAGCGGCTGGCAGCCGTCGGCTTCGGTTCCGATCTCCCCGGTATCGAGCGAGGTGTCACCGTCATCGACAGCCACGAGACTCGCCTCAATCGGATCGACGTCCTGTAGGGGCGGCGTGAAATTCGCTTCCTTCACGGCGTATTTGCCGGCAATCCGCGGCGGCGCAGTGATCTCCATTGCCTCTACATTGGATTCGCCATCGCGCGTAGACGCGGCTGTGGTGATTGCCCAGGGCCCACCGGCGGGAGAGCCGATTGTTCCGAGGTTCGGCCCCTCGTTACCCGCGGCCACGACGGCAAGCACGCCGGCCTTGGCCGCCGCGAGAAGCGCCAGGTCGTCTGGTGCGGTCGTTCGTGCCAGGGAGCTTCCGACCGAGTAGCTAATGACATCGACGCCGTCGGCGACAGCCGCATCGATGGCGTTGGCGAGGTCGGAGGTATTGCAGCTCGCCCGTGTAGCGCCCGGGCGGAGCCAGCAGGCCTTGTAAACGGCAATCCGGGCCTTGGGAGCGACGCCCTCGACGTCACCAACGAGCGTTCCGAACAGCGACGCGCTCGTACGATTACCCGCCGCTATTGTTGCCGTGTGCGTACCGTGCCCGTCCGCATCGCGTGGCGAGCGAATTTCATCAGCGTCAATCGGGCCGGTTTCGAGGGCCCCGTTGATATACCAGCGTGCTCCGATCAGTTTGTTGTTGCAGTCGGTCGTTTCAAATCGATCGCCGACTATGCAATCACCGTTCCAGCCCTCCGGCGGCTCGAAGGCTACAACATCGGGCAGCTTCTTGTACCCACGGCACAGCCATTTGCCAAGAATCGTTGTCTCGCCCCAGCTGCTCTTACAGGCACGCGGTTTATCGGCCTCGCGGGTGTCCTGCAGCGCCGGGTGCTCGGGAGCGATACCGCTGTCGATGACACCGATGACTACGCCGTCTCCATCGAGTCCTTCGACGCTGCGCAGGCCGGTGTTGGCATCGAACAGACCGAGAAATGTCGGGCTGTAGTTTGTGGCCAACGGGCGTACCTCGTCCTCCCAGACGTGCAGTACCTCAGGCAGATGTTCGAGCTTCTGCGCCTGCGTGACACTCATGCGGGCGGCGAATCCGTTCAGGCCGAATCGATAGCTGTAAATCTGTTTTACGCCCGGCCCGGCCTTGGCAAGCACACGCTCCTGCTCCGCCTCAATGTCAGCAACCCAGGCTTTAGCCGAGGCGCTGGTCTTGTCGAACTTCATGCGCGGCATCGCCAGCGACGCCTGGCGCTCCGCGGCCGAGGGCGACTGCAGCTGCACTATATAGACCCTGGTTTCGTCCGCGTTGTCCTGGCCGGCCAACTGCACCGTTACATTGCCTGCGTCGCGCAGTGCGGACTCGGTTTGTGCCAGGCCATCGACGGCGATCGACAGCAGGGTACTCAGCAGTATCAGGCGTTGCAGGGTCATGGCGTTATTCGTTGTGGTAGCCGCTCAATTCGTCCGCCGAAAAGTCGACGCCCAGCCCCATAGCAATGCGGTTGACGAAATTGAAGTAGCCGACAATCAGGGTAAGGTCGAGGATGTCCTTGTCTGACAGGCCCACGGCACGCAGCTCGCCGAGGTCGCTCTCGGTCATGGCGCCCGGCGCGGATGTGAGTTTTTCGGCATGTCGAACGACATTGCTGAGCCGCGGCTCGAGGGTCTCGAGGCCGTCTGCCGTCGCTAGCATGGTCAGTATTTCCTCGTCCTCGATGTAATGACGCAGGGATTCGGTATGGTGATTGACGCAATACTCACACTCGTTGTTTGCTGAAACGACCACGGCAATGGCTTCCCGCTCCATGCGGCTGAGGCCGGACCTGCCGAACATCAGCGTCATATACAAATCGAGATGGTTACCCAGCGCAGCCGGGTTCAGGCTGTGAACCTTGAGTATATTGGAGACCTTGCCGCGCTGCTTCTTCAGCTGCGCGTAAATTTCTGCCAGATTTCCGTCAGCTTCGCTGACCTCGACTTCTTCGATCCAGGACATCGTCTTCCGCTACCGCATTTGGCGCGCCATCTTCAGCACCGGCAGGGTGTTCGACGAATTCGAACGTTGCACCGTCATCGCCGAAGACGAAGACGCGGCAACTGCCCCACTCTGGCGCCAGCGTCCATTTGGTGCCAGCTTCAACCGGACCCTGGACGCGCTGATATTCGCACCGTGCTTCAAAGCTTTGGACGTTACCACTCAGGTTGGCAAAAGAGAATGTCCGTCTCGCCGGCTTGTAGTACCAAAGTGGGGTGCCAGCATCGCAATCGCAGGGATTGTAGACGGTTGCCTGAGTGACGAGATCAGCCTCGCTGTCGACAAACGCCTGAATTTCCGCGGCACGCGCGGACAATTCTTCGTCAACCGCGGTCTTGCCGCTCGCTTTTTCCAGCGTACGGAAGGTCTGCAGCGCCGCAGAGTAATGGCCAAACTGGTCCTCAAGCTGGAAAATTTTCTCAAGCAGGCCCAGCTTGTTCTCAATACGCAGCGTACTGGACGTGCTAACGGCAAGGGCCCGGCGATAACACTCGAGCTTGCCGGCGTCGTTGTTCTCGACGCCCTCAACACGTCCCATCATGAGCCACAGCATCGTGGCTTCATAGGTGTTGAAGCCGCCCGCTGCGCGGAGCTCGTCGATCTTGTTGCGCGCATCCTCATTTTTCTCGTTGACGAGGTCGAGAACGATGCGCTGGTGCTCGCGACGGAAACTTTTCGTAGCCGAGTCGCGGCTGCCGCTCACCTCGGAGCGAATGTTGGCCAGGTTGTGCCCGTCCTCATTACCCGATGCGGGTGGGGCGAATCGCCAGGCGGCGGCGGCCTTAAGGGCCTCCGCCTCGAAGCTGGGGCCACCACTTGAGTCGACGACGATGGGATCGATAGCGTCGCCTTCAGCAGAAACAACAAAATGCATCCTGACCCAGCCTTCCTGGCCGGTATTCATCTGCCCCTCGGGGTACGCTGGCGCCAGCTGCTCAACGGGCGTCGCGGTCGCACCGCTGTTCGACACGCCGACATCGTATTCTTCCGCAAGAACCGGCAGTGATACGGTGACGCCGACAACGGCGGCTATAAGGCGTTGGTCCAACAGGTGCGCAGGTCTCATTCCCTAATCTCCCTTGAGCGTGACAGTTTTTGTGCGTGTATGGTTGGATGCCTGCAGGACACGAAAAGTTGCGTCGAATCAGGTGCTTTCTTGCCCAAGCCAGTCGCGGGCGCGCAAAAAATCAGTGTACAGAGCTTCCTCGGGCGATCCGGCTTCCGGCTGCCAGTTGTAGGCCCAGCGAACGGTGGGGGGCAAGGACATCAGGATAGACTCGGTACGTCCGCCTGACTGCAAACCAAACAGCGTTCCGCGATCGTAGAGCAGATTGAACTCCACGTAGCGGCCGCGCCGATATTGCTGGAAGTCGCGCTGCCGTTTCCCGTAAGGGTGCGACACTCGCTTGTCGACAATCGGTCTGTAAGCTTTCAGGAAATTGTCTGCGGCGGAGCGGATGAACTCGAAGCTTTTATCGAATCCCATCTCGTTTACGTCATCAAAAAACAGGCCGCCAACGCCGCGTGGCTCATCGCGGTGTTTCAGGTAAAAGTACTCATCGCACCACTGCTTATAGCGGGGGTACAGGTCCTTACCGAACGGATCGCACACCGATTTCGCGACGGTGTGCCAGTGTACGACGTCATCGTGGAATGGATAGTAAGGCGTAAGGTCGAAGCCGCCGCCAAACCACCAGACAGGATTTCGCTTGCCGGCTGTGAAGAAGCGAAAATTGGCATGTGTTGTTGGCACGTAAGGATTGCGCGGATGCAAAACGAGCGACACCCCGACAGCCTGGAAAGCCTTGCCGGCGAGCTCGGGACGGCTTTTGGTCGCCGATGGCGGCATCTGCGTGCCAAAAACATGCGAGAAACCGACGCCGGCCTGCTCGAATACGCCGCCATCTGACAGAATCCGGCTTTCGCCGCCGCCGCCGCCTGGTCGTTCCCAGGCATCCCGGGCAAAAGTCGCTTTGCCGTCCACCGTCTCGAGCTCTGCACAGATGCGGTTCTGCAGGTTCGCGAGGTAGGCCTTTACGTCGTCGATGTTGCTCATGGAGTTCGCGGTCGCAGGATGTTCCAGTTGCGTGCCGTAGGCCTGCCGCGCAGCGGAACATCCGCAGCGAGTGACCCGGACATCGTCGTTTAGCTGCTCTTTTTCTTGGCCACCTTTTTCTTGGTGGCCTTTTTCCTGGCGGTTTTCTTCTTCGCCTTCTTCTTTGCCTTCTTCTTGGTGGCTTTCTTCTTCGTCGCAGCCTTGGTGGCGGCTTTCTTGGCGACTTTCTTCTTGCCACGGCGGCCACGCTCCGGTGCCGCCGCAAGGAGTTCGATGCACTCTTCGAGCGTCAGTGTTTTGGGCTCCCGATCCTTTGGTACACGGGCATTCTTCTGCTTGTCCGTGATGTAAGGTCCGTAGCGCCCGTTGAGCACCTGAATGCCCTGTTCCTCGAAATCGAGAATGATGCGGTTGGCATCGGCAATCTTCTTCTCTTCGATGAGTTCGAGCGCACGCGGCAGTTCCACCGTGTAGGGATCGTCTTCCTTCATCGAAACGTATTTGTCGCCATAGCGGATATACGGGCCAAAGCGCCCCACGCTGGCGGATACGGGCAGGCCGTCGGACGTCTCGCCGAGCTTGCGCGGCAGCTTGAATAACTCCATCGCCGTGGCCAGGTCGATCTCGTTCATCTTCTGACCGGGGCGCAGCCCGGCAAATTTGGGCTTCTCTTCGTCGTCCTTGGTGCCAATCTGCACGAACGGACCGTAACGACCCATGCGCACGGTGACGGGTTTGCCGCTCTTCGGGTCGGTGCCGAGCTCACGGGCCTGTGCAACCTGTTCCCGTGTGACTGACTCTTCCTTCTCTTCGCAAAGTTTCGTGAACGGACGCCAGAAATCGTCGAGCAATGGCACCCAATCCTTATGACCGAGGGATACCTCATCAAGGTCGTCCTCGAGCCTGGCCGTGAAGTCGTAGTCGACATACTGCGTAAAGTGTTCGGTCAGGAAGCCGATCACGATGCGGCCGATGTCCGTCGGCATGAAGCGCTTGGCATCCATCTCGACGTATTCGCGATTTTTGAGCGTTGCGATGATGCTCGCGTAGGTCGAAGGCCGGCCGATGCCGTACTCTTCGAGCGTTTTGACGAGGCTCGCTTCGGTGAAGCGCGGGGGCGGCTCGGTGAAGTGCTGCTCGGGACGCAGTTCTTCGAGCTTGATCGTGTCGCCCTCCTCGATCTCGGGAAGCAGGCGATCTCCGTCGTCGTCTTTGGAGTCGTCCTTGCCTTCCTGGTACACAGCCATGAAGCCGGGCTCCACGAGCACAGAGCCATTGGCGCGCATACGATGTCCCGCTTCTTCAGCACCAACAGCCATCTCAATTGCGACCGTATCGAAGACGGCTGGAACCATCTGGCACGCCATGGTGCGCTTCCAGATCAGGGAGTACAGCTTGTACTGATCCTCATCCAGCGAGCCTTTGATCTCGTCGGGTATAAGCGCAACGGATGTGGGGCGAATGGCCTCGTGGGCCTCCTGGGCGTTCTTGGACTTATTCTTAAAAGTGCGCGGTTCATCCGGAACGTTTTGCTTGCCGTAGCGCTCGGCAATGACGTCGCGTATTTCGTCGACGGCAACGTTAGCAAGCGTCACCGAATCGGTACGCATGTAGGAGATCAGGCCGACCTGGCCCTCACCCGGAAGCTCCATACCTTCGTAGAGCTTCTGCGCAACGCGCATCGTGCGCTGTGTGTTGAATCCGAGTTTTCGCGAGGCCTCCTGCTGCAGGGTTGACGTCGTAAACGGTGCGGCCGGATTGCGACGACGCTGACGCTTGGTCACGCCGATAACATTGAACTCGCCACCCGCCGCGTCGAGCAGGGTCTTCTCTACTTCTCGCGCAGCGTCTTCGTTCTCGAAACTGAACTGTTCGACCTTCTCACCCTTATAGCTGACCAGACGCGAGGTGAACGGTTGTTCCTGCTTGCTGACGTCAGCCTCGATCGTCCAGTATTCGCGCGCCTTGAACGCCTCAATCTCGAGTTCGCGCTCGACGATCATCCGCAGCGCCGGGCTCTGCACGCGTCCTGCGCTGAGACCGCGCTGTACCTTTTTCCATAAAAGCGGTGAGAGGTTGAAACCCACGAGGTAATCGAGGGCACGACGCGCCTGCTGGGCGCCAACGAGATCGCCGGACAGTTCGCGAGGGTTGGCGACGGCATCCCGAACGGCCTGCTTGGTGATCTCATGAAATATCACGCGGTGCACTTGTTTCGAGTCGAGGGCCTTTCTCTCCTTGAGCAGCTCGATCAGATGCCATGAAATGGCTTCACCTTCGCGATCCGGGTCAGTCGCGAGATATAGCGCGTCAGCCTTCTTGAGCGCCCGAATTATCGCCTTGACGTGCTTTTCATTGCGCTCGATAACCTGGTACTTCATTGCGAAGTCATTATCAGGGTCGACGGCGCCTTCCTTGGGGACAAGGTCGCGCACATGGCCATACGAGGCCAGAACATCGAAATCCTTGCCCAGGTATTTGCTGATGGTGCTGGCCTTGGCTGGCGACTCAACAATTACGAGATTCTTTGACATCTGTCAGATACGACCCTTGGGTGTAGGTACAAAAAAAAGAAAAACCGCGGTCTGTGCCGCGGTTGAATTACATGCTTGACCGCTGAGTGTCAAGGAATTCGGGTTTGGGCGTTAGTGCAGCAGGTCCGAAGTTTCCTCGAAAACAAGGTCTTCCATGCGCGCATACGCAAGCTCCTGTCCAGGCTGGCTGAACAGGACCATCAGTACGACCCATTTGATCTGTTCGACATCGATATCGGTCGTCTCAAGCGCCAGCAGCCGGTCTACGAGGATCTCGCGCTGCGGTGGCGAGAGGATGCCGATTTGCTCAAGATAGGTGATATAGCCGCGGCAGCTCGCATCGAGTCGTTCGTGTTCGAACTCGTTATATATGCGGGTCCCGTGCGCCGTCTGGTTGCCGTAATCCAGGCATTCCTGTTGGTCGGTCAGACCGTCCAGCCACTCGAGAGCGCGCTCGATTTCCGCATCGCCAAAGCCGGCTCGCGAGAGCTCGATGCGCAGTTCGTTCTGATCGGGTTCGGGGTCTTCTTCTGCGTCGACGTAGGTTTCGAAGAGATACATGAGCACGTCGAGTACGTTTTCTTTCATGCCTGGAGCGGCTCCTTGCACATTCGATATTCAGCTGTCCGGCCTAGCCCGCTAGGGCATATCGTCCGCCGGACAAGGACTCCACTTCTCCATGGAGCTCCAGGATCAGAAGCATGGAGGAAAGCTGCTCGATCGTCAATCCAGATCGTTTTTCGAGTTCGTCGATGCTCACAGGATCGTGGCTGAGGACTCTGCGCAGTTCCGCGTAGTCGTCATCGGGCAGGTGGGCCGAGGCTTTCTCAAACGTCGATTCTTCGGCGGTTTCCAGCATATGTCCGGTCAATGGGCTCAGTTCGGCAAGAATGTCGCCAGCCGTTTCGACGAGTTTCGCACCTTGGCGAATGAGCTCATGGCAACCGCGGGCCAGTGGATTATGGATAGAACCGGGGAGCGCGAATACCTCGCGGCCCTGTTCGGCGGCGAGTCGCGCTGTAATGAGAGAGCCGCTGCGGCGAGCGGCTTCGACCACCAGCGTGCCGAGACTCACGCCGCTGATCAGCCGGTTGCGCTCGGGAAAGTGCCAGCGTTCGGGCGCTGAGCCCAGGGGATATTCACTCACCAGCGCGCCGCTGGCGGCGATGGCGTGTGCGAGCTTGCGGTTGGTGGCTGGGTACACCCGGTCGATGCCAGTGCCCAGAAATGCGATCGTCTTGCCACCCGCATCGATCGCGCCTTCGTGTGCGGCAGCGTCGATACCCTGGGCCAGCCCGCTTACGATGGCAAAGCCGCGGGCGGCCAGGTGTTGTGCAAAGTCGTGCGCGTTACGGCTGCCGCCCTGCGTCGGGTTACGGCTGCCGACGATGGCGAGGGCAGGCAGGTGCAGGGCCTCGATATCACCATTAACGTACAGGAGCAGGGGCGCCCCGGGAATTTGCGCGAGCATCTCGGGGTAAAGTCCGTCGCCCCACGCGGTGAGGTGGTGCCCGGTGTCGCCAAGCCAGGACAGCTCTGCTGCCACGGCCCGTTCGTCCGGGGATGTGATGGCGGCGCATTTCGCGTCTGACAGCCCCGTCTCGGCAAGTCGGCTGCGCGGCTGGTCGACGATGGCCTCCGCGGTGCCGAACAGCTCGAGCAATGCCTGCAGGTCGGGAACACGAAGGTGTGCGTGAGCGAGGATCAGCCAGGGGCGGCGGTCTGGTTGCATCGCAAAATAATACCGCGTCGGCGCACAGCGCCGCGCGGTATTAATTGCGAAAGATAAGAGTTTTAGCTTGGGTTACGAACCGAGTCGTGAATATGGATGGCTTGAGTGGCTTCCATGACAAGACCGTAGCTGATGCGATCATAGGTCTTGAATATCATCACGGTACCGGCTTCTTCTTCCGGCAGGCGCACTTTGCCGCCACCGAAGCGGTCCTGCACCTCTTCGCCGACCTGGAATACAGTCAGCACATCGCCGACCGACAGGCCTTTATTCGAACCGCGGTTAATCACAACGACCATGTACTGGCCAATCTGCGTTACACCCCCAACCACCGAGATGATACGGCCATCAATGGCGCTGCTCGGTGAGCGTGGGAAGAAGTTCAGCGGGATGTCGACTTCCTCGGGAAGCAGACGGTCGCCCGGCTTGGCTTCCATCTTCGTGTCTGTCAGAGCGACCGTGGCCGGGTCCCCACCGCGACGCAAACGCCCGTCACCAACGGGAATACCCTGGTAGCCGATCAGTCGATTGTCATCGGGGTCGTAGAGCGGGTCGCCAACATGCACGACGCTGAAGCGAACGCCCGGTGTGTCCTGGGTAATACCGCGAACATAAATTTCGTTGCCGGCTGAAGCAATCAGGTGATCACCGCGGGTTTGCAGGAGGTACGGCAGCGAATCCGCCTGTTTCTTCTCCAAAACCACGCCCGAACTCAGGAACGCGGCTACATCTTCATAGGGAATGCTGCTGATCGACTCTGTCAATGGCGTTACGCGCGCTTGCGGCGACATGCGATAGGTCGACGCGCGGACGTTCGTGATACGCGGCTGGCCGTCGATGTATACGAGGCCAAGCACATCACCCGGATAGATCAGATGCGGGTTTACGATGTCCGGATTGACATACCAGATTTCGGGCCAATACCAGGGGTCTTTGAGGAACGTTCCTGCGATGTCCCACAGCGTGTCGCCTACCTGAACGACATACTCGTTGGGATGGCCTTCGGCGAGTGGCACGGGTTCATTGATGCGCTGCAGAACGGGCTCGTAAGCCGCGGGCTCGGCATAGCCGCTCTCCATCGAGGTGCCTCCGGAGGTTACTGTCGGAGCGGCTGGGCTGCTCTCGTATGCGGGCGGATTACCCCCGCAACCGGCCAATGTCAGGGCCAGTGTGGCAGCGGTCAGCCGAAGGCTGGATTTCAGGCTAGTGTTGCTGAGTGACATGTCGCGAGGACTCCCTACAAACAATTCAGTTTAGGCCCGTACTTTCAAGGCGTTGCTATACTATGTCGTGCCGGTACTGCCGAGGCTGCTAATTACGTCACATTTCCGGCCCCAAATAACGTCCGGAAGGGTGCATTTCTGGCGGCATTGTCTGACATCTTATTCAATAAAGTCAAACATTTAGGTCGCATTTATAGGAATTCACGCGAAAACGACGCTGGTTTTATTATGTTGCAAAACAGCGATATTGCATGGTTAACGGGTCGAAAGGCTCAACGGAAATTATGGCAAAACTGAAGATATTGGAGTTTCCTGACCCGCGGTTGCGGAAGAAGGCCGCCCCTGTTGAGGTGGTGGATGACGCGCTGCGCGCGCTGATCGGGGACATGTTCGAGACCATGTACGACGCACCGGGTATTGGTCTGGCCGCGACGCAGGTCGACGTCCACAAGCGCCTGCTCGTCGCTGATGTGTCATCGGACAAATCGGAGCCCTTCGCGCTGATCAACCCGGAAATTATCGAGAAGGACGGCGTGACCGTGACGGATGAAGGGTGTTTGTCCGTCCCCGGGTACTACGAGTCGGTGGAGCGTGCGGAACATATTCGCGTTCGTTTCCTGGATCGCAAGGGCGAGGCGGTGGAGATGGAGGCCGAGGGCCTGCTCGCGGTTTGCATACAACACGAGATGGATCATCTCGATGGCAAGCTGTTCGTGGACTACCTGTCCGAGGCGAAGCGCCAGCGAATTCGCAAGAAGCTGGAAAAAGAGCGGCGCAACGCGGCGGTCCCGGTCTAGGCGGGCAGCGCTCCGGCAAACAGACCAATGACCACTCCCAGGATTATTTTCGCCGGCACGCCGGATTTCGCGCTTGCGTCGCTAACGGCACTGGTCGAATCCGGGCGAGTGCCGATCGCAGTGCTGACACAACCGGATCGCCCTGCCGGCCGCGGCAAGAAACTTACGGCAAGCCCGGTCAAGCAGTATGCGGAGCAGCGGGGGATTCCCGTTATGCAGCCGGTCACGTTGCGCGACGAGAGCGTGGTGGCGGACCTTGCGGCGTTGCGGCCCGATCTGATGATCGTCGCCGCCTACGGTCTTATCCTGCCGCAGAACGTTCTGGATATTCCTGTGCAGGGTTGCCTGAATGTGCATGCCTCTGTTCTCCCGCGGTGGCGGGGTGCGGCGCCGATCCAGGCCGCCATACTCGCAGGCGATGCCAGAACGGGCGTCAGCCTGATGGCAATGACGGCCGGGCTGGACTGCGGTCCTGTATTTCATATTGAAGAGATCGAGATCGGCGTCAATGAGACTGCCGGTGAGCTGCACGACCGGCTCGCCGCACTCGGTGGCGCTACGCTGATAGCGCACCTGGACGATATTCTCGCGGGCGAGCTGGTCTCGGCAGCGCAAGACGAAGCCCGGACGACCTACGCGCCCAAGATTGAGAAGCAGGATGCGGCCATCGACTGGTCTTTGCCGGCGGCCGAACTGGTACGACGAGTGCGTGCCTACAACCCGTTCCCGGGTGCCTATTGTTTCGTGGGAGCGGCTTCAGCCGCCAATTCGGGCCTGAAGGCCCTCCCACCGCTGAAGCCGCTCCCACAGGGTTGCAGACTAAAGGTCTGGCGAGCCACGGCCGTCGATGGGTCGGCCGAGCCCGGTACGGTCCTGCGAAGTGATCGCAACGGCATTATCGTTGCGAGTGGCGCCGGTGCGCTGCGCCTTGATGAATTGCAGTTGCCCGGTAAGCGTCGCGCGACGGCGCAGGAATTCGCGGGTCAGCTGGATCTCTCGGGACAGAGGCTCGAATAAACATGGCGAATTCGGGGGCGAAGACACGGGCAGTTGCGGCGGAAGTTGTCGACGCGGTTGTCAGCGGCGGACAGTCGCTGGATGCGGCGATCGCCGGGTGCGAGGGACGCGTCTCTGAGGCGGACCGTTCGCTGCTGCGCATGCTGTGTTTCGGCACCGTACGTAAGCACTGGCAACTACAGCACTGGATCGGCCAGCTACTAGGCCGTCCGCTAAAAAAACGGGACAGCGTCATCAATGCACTGCTCGCGGTGGGGTTGTTTCAGCTCTGCGATACACGCATTCCCGATCACGCCGCGGTGTCGCAAACGGTGGAAGCCGCGCGTCAGTTACGTCGCCCAAAACTCGCGGGCCTGTTGAATGCCTGTCTGCGTCGTTTCACCCGGGAAAAAATGGCCGAACAGGTCGCGGGTGACGAAGCGGTCCGCTGGAACCACCCGCAATGGCTCCTGGATAAGCTGCACAAGGACTGGCCTGATGACTACCAGGCCATTCTCGAAGCAAATAATTCACGGGCACCGATGTGGTTGCGGGTAAATTCTGCGCGCCAGTCTGCGCCGGAGTATCTGGTGCGCCTCGCTGGTGACGATAAGGCGGCTGAGCTGCTCGAAGGCATACCGGATGCTGTGCGACTCACCGAGCCCTGCAGCGTTGAGGAACTGCCTGGATTCATGGACGGTGACGCGTCGGTACAGGATGCAGCGGCGCAGATTCCTGCGCGCTGGCTCATGGCGGATAACCCGAGGCGGGTGCTTGATGCCTGCGCCGCGCCCGGCGGCAAGAGCGGCCACCTGCTGGAGTTGGGTGGTGCCGGGTTCGAACTCACGGCTATCGACAGTGATGCGAGGCGCATCGAGCTTGTTCGAGAGAATCATGCGCGTATTGGGCTGGATGCAACCATTAAGATCGCCGATGCATCAAAACCTGGAGAATGGTGGGATGGCACACCGTTTGACGCGGTTTTGCTCGATGCGCCCTGTTCGGCGACAGGAGTGATTCGCCGCCATCCCGATATCAAATTGCTGCGGCGAGCGAGCGATATCGACGATCTCAGGGTCCTGCAGGGGGCCATACTGAGCGCGTTATGGCAGGTGCTGGCACCCGGCGGGCGGCTGTTGTATGTCACCTGTTCGGTTCTCGCAGCGGAGAACGATGGCGTAGTGCAGGGATTCCTTGAGGCCAATGACGACGCGGTGGAAGACAGCGTGTTGCCAAATAACAACATCCGCGATCTAATGCGGAGGAAGGCGTGTGGCTATCAGATTCTGCCCGGAACGGCAGGACTCGATGGTTTTTACTACGCATGCCTCGTCAAGAAGGCCTCCTGAAGAAGACGATGTCACTCAAACCCGCTGGAACAACGAAATCAGGCAACAAGTACGCCTTGCTCGTACTGCTGGCTACGCTCGCCCTGGGTACGGGGCTGGCGCAGGATGTTGAGCGCGAGGGCTATTTCGAAGTCCGCTCGGCATCGACTGAACTCGCTAATGGCGTGCACAGGCTGGACGCACGACTGCAGCTGGTCCTGTCCTCCGAAGCGCTCGCCGCGCTGGAGAGTGGCGTCACGCTGACCATAGAGCTGCAGCTGCAGGTGATACGCTCGCGTCGCTTTATCCCCGACGATATCGAGGCGGAACTCACGCTTCGTTACGAACTAGAGTACTCGCCGGTCAGTCAGCGTTACATCGTTCGCAACAACAATAGTGGAGATCAGGACTCCTTCGCGACGCTCTACTCCGCGCTGAACAGCCTGGGCCGTGTCCAGGGATTGCCCGTTATTGACGATGCCTTACTCGATGCCGAAGCAGAATACCGCGTGCGGCTGCGGGCCATGCTCAATACGGAACGCTATCCCGCCGCACTGCGTGTGCTGTTTTTCTGGCGCGGCGAATGGCAGTTACAAAGCGAATGGTTTGAATGGTTGCTCGAACACTGAAACGAGCCTTTTATATCCTGATTGCGACGCTTGGTGTCGGCATGGCCCTTGCGGCGCTGTTTCTGCTGACCCAAACGGTGCAGAGGTCGGCCGACTTCGATCGCATGCAGGAAATTATCCTGTGGACCAATATTGTCGGCGGTGTGTTGCTGATCGCGCTGCTGATTGGCAATCTGTCGCGCCTGTTCAGTGATTATCGCAACAACGTACCCGGCGCAAAACTCAAAGCACGCATGGTGGGTATGTTCGTCGGGCTTGCGGTGCTGCCGCTCATCGTCGTCTTTTACTTTTCCACGCAGTTTATCAACCGCGGCATCGACAGCTGGTTTAACGTGGAAGTCGAAGATGGCCTCGACAACGCGCTTGCGCTGAGCAGGGCTGCGCTTGAATTCCAGAAGCGCCGCAACCTGCAGTCAACGCAGCTGGCTGCGCAGCGTCTCGCTGTGGCCAACGAGCGACGGCTGGTTTCTGAGCTCGGCATGTTGCGCCGAGAAAGCGGCGCGAGCGAGATGACGCTCTACGGTGACAACAACACCGTGCTTGCAACCAGTACCGACAGCGCAACCGCAAGTCTGCCGAAGCCGCTGACCGAAGAAGTCGTACTGCAGATGCAGCAGGCACGCCCTTTCGTCAGCCTCGAATCGATGTCCTCTGGTCGCGTCGAAGTGCGTACTGCCGTTGTCTTCACCTATCGCGGTGGCCGCGCGCAACAGGCGCGCGTCCTGCAGGGGCACTACCCGGTGGCCGATCGACTCGGGAAGATGGTGAGCAGCGTCGAGCGCTCATATCAGGAGTACCAGCAACTGGTGTTCTTCCGGGAGGACCTGAAAGACCTCCTGACCTGGACGCTGGCGTTCGTACTACTGCTCAGCCTGTTGACGGCGATCGCTGGCGCGTTCGTCCTGTCCCGCCGGCTGGTCGCGCCCATCCAGGATCTCGTGGCCGGTACGCGCGCGGTTGCAATGGGTGACTTTGACATGCGACTGCCAACGCCAACGCGCGACGAGATTGGCTTCCTGATCAGCTCATTCAACGATATGACACAGCGCCTTGCGACGGCGCGACGCGAGGCCAGCCTTAGCCAGGCGCTGGTCGAGGCAGAGCGTACGAACCTCGAAGTTATCCTGGCGCGCCTGTCGACGGGCGTACTCGCGCTGGAGTCAGACTTGCGGATACGGAATGCTAACCAGGCTGCCGGATCGATCCTCGGCGTTAATCTTGAGCATCGCACGGGAGAGCCGTTGGCTGAGGTGGCTAAGGGACACGCGCTACTGGAACAATTTGTCGATGTTGCTCAAGTGCATCTGGACGCCGGGGAAACAGAGTGGCGCGAACAGATTGTGCTGCGCGGCGAGGTGGGCAGAAGGGTCCTGACCTGCGCTTGCACCGCGCTCCCGGGTGATAAGGACCATGCCGCCGGTTACGTGGTCGTCTTTGACGACATCACGGCATTGCTGCAAGCGCAGCGCGATGCGGCCTGGGGCGAGGTGGCGCGGAGGTTGGCGCACGAGATCAAGAACCCGCTTACGCCCATTCAGTTGTCAGCTGAGCGCATGCGCCACAAATACCTGCACACGATGCCCGCAGAAGAGGCGCAGATTCTCGATCGTGCAACGCACACTATCGTGCAACAGGTGGAGGCGATGAAGGAGATGGTCAACGCGTTCAGTGACTACGCGCGCGCACCGGACATGGATTTGAGTCTCTTTGATCTCGACAAGCTCGTGCATGAGGTCGTCGACCTGTACCGCACGCAGGAGAACAAAATACGGATCGTCCTCACATCGGACCCGACCATGCCGATGATCGAGGCGGACATGGGTCGCATACGGCAGATGCTGCACAACCTTCTTCGCAATGCCGTCGAGGCCCTCGAGAACTCAGCTGACGGCCAGATTGATGTGCAGGTAAGCGTGGCCGAAGTCGACGCCGTCAAGATTGTGCAGATCAAAGTAGAAGACAACGGGCCGGGGTTCCAGACGGGCTCGATTAGCCAGATTTTCGATCCCTACGTCACAACCAAGCCGAAAGGCACTGGCCTGGGCCTCGCGATTGTTAAGAAGCTCGTGGAAGAACATGCCGGCTCGATCAGGGCCAGGAATCGCAAAGACGGGGGAGCGATGATTAGCATACGGTTGCCACTCAATGAGGCGGCACGTGAACTGATGATTGCCAAAGCGCCTGGACGCGCCGAGAAAAGGAGGGAACAAGCATGAGTAATCCTCATGTACTGGTGGTCGATGACGAAGCGGATATCCGCACGTTGATCAAGGATATTCTTGCGGACGAGAGTTACGGCGTTACGGTTGCCGCTAATGCGGCGGAAGCGCGTAGTGCACGAGCGGACCACAAGTTCGACTTGATTCTCCTCGACATCTGGATGCCGGACACTGATGGCATCACGTTACTCAGAGAGTGGTCCGACGATGGCGAGCTTAATTGCCCGGTGGTCATCATGTCGGGCCACGGCACCGTTGATACCGCTGTCGAAGCAACCCGTCTCGGCGCCTTCGATTTCGTCGAGAAACCGCTGTCCCTCGCCAAGCTATTGCGCACGGTGGAGGCCGCCCTCGAATCGGCGGGCAAGCAATCGAGAGCGGCGCGCAGTCTGTTGCCGTCATTGCTTGCTCCGGTTGGGCGCAGCGCGCTCATGCAGGGCCTGCGAGAGCGCGTTCAACAATACGCACGTCATGAGGGTTCGGTTCTGATGAGTGGCGAACCCGGCACGGGTCGTGGCGCGTTCGCCCGCTATATGCATGGACTCAGTCGTCGTGCCGACGAACCGCTGACGACGTTGACCGCTGCGTCGATAACGGACGCAAATTGCGAAGAGCAGCTCCTCGGCAGCGAGCGCGACGGCGAAGTGACCGCAGGCGCCTTTGAAAGAGCATCGGGCGGCACACTCGTTATCGACGAACTCTCGGACCTCGGGCTCGTCGCGCAGAGGGTGCTGTTCGGGATTCTGGAGAGCGGCAGGTTCACCCGTATCGGGGGCACGTCGCCCATGAGGGTCGATGCTCGTGTCGTAGCGACCGTCGGACCCGAGTACGAGGCGCGCATTGTAGCCGGCGAGTTACGCCGTGATCTCATTTCGCATCTTAGCGATTTGTTTTTGCGTATTCCGCCATTGCGGGACTACGCCGAAGACGTTCCGGAGTTACTGACGTATTACGTTGACAAGCTGGTCGATTCGGAAGGCCTGACCTTCCGGCGCTTCAGCGTTGCTGCCCAGAACAGGCTGCGCAACTACCCGTGGCCGGATAACGTTCGCGAACTGAAGAACCTCGTGCGTCGCCTGCTCTTGTCGGGCAGCAGTGATGACATTGCGCTCGAAGAAGTGGAAGCGGAAATTTCCGCTAGCGCGCCGCTGCTCGACGAACCGCTCGTCAAGCAGGACCTGCTGGCTCTGCCATTGCGTGAAGCTCGCGAGCAGTTCGAAAGGGCCTACCTGCAGCAACAGCTGGTGCTATGCGGTGGCAAGGTGGGGCATTTGGCGAAACGTGTTGGTATGGAGAGAACGCACCTGTACCGGAAGCTCCGGTCGCTGGGCGTCGACTTCAAGTCGGTTAGTTCGGACGACTAGGCGCTAACTCATGGTTCGGTACGTCGGGTCGATCGACCGGGAGCACGCTGCCATCCGGCAAAAAGGCCAGGCCCGGTTCGCCGAAGTCCTCAACAGATAATCCGCGAATCAGGTTCAATGCTCGATTCTTCGGGTCAATGCTGGGGCCGTCGGGCCGCAGCTGGATAGTTGAGACAATGTTTCCCTCGATGAATTTCCCCTCACCGTCCAGCGTCGTGGTCAAAATGGGCGCGATGCCTTTGATTCCCGCGACGCTGATGCCGTAGTAGGTGGCGAAGTTACCCAGGCTGTAGGCAATCAGCCTGTCCTTGTAACGCTCCATGCCGCGCACGACGTGTGGGCCATGACCGATGACAAGATCTGCCCCCGCATCGACAACACCACGGGCAAACCAGACGATATCTCCGCGGGGTTCACCGTAGTACTCCTCTTCAGCGAATGGCACGTGGGTGACGTCCGCGCCTTCCGCGCCGCCATGAAACGATACGATGACGATGTCATGCGTCGCGGCAAATTCCGCCACGGTTGTGAACGCGAGCTCATAGTCGAGCAGCATGTTCGAATTCTTGGTAACTGCGTAAGCGAGCACGGCGATCTTCAGGCCATCCTGTTCCAGGCTCGCAAAGTCATCCACCCGGCCGGAGTGGTGCATGCCGGCCGCCGCAATCGCCTCCATACTGCTGGTGCGTCCCTCTTCGCCAAAATCCCGTGCGTGATTGTTCGCAAGGCTGAGGACATCGAAACCCGCGTCGCGGTAACGCTGTGCATAGCGGGTTGGGGAACGGAACAGGTAACACGCGCTTGGATTGCTGCACTTCTTGGCGGGTTCGCCACCATCCATCAACACGCCCTCGAGATTGCCAAAGGCAATGTCAGCAGCGGAAAGTATCGGTGTAACGTGGGCGAGGAAACTAACCGCATCGTCGTCGGGCAGGTGGTTCTGCGGGAACTCGGTGCCGATCATCATGTCGCCAACCGAGGCGATAGTAATCAGCGTGGGAGCGGCTTCAGCCGCGACGCCCTTCGGGCCTGAAGGCCCTCCCACAGGTTCCGGCCCTCCCACAGGTTCCGGCCCTGCCACAGGGTCAGGCCCTGCCACAGGTTCCGGCGGTGTAGCGCAGGCTGCCAGCAACGACAGCGCGAGAAGAAAGAGCGTTGTGCGGGCGCTAATCACTGAGTCGAATTCGGAGAACGTCTATCTTGGCTGCACGCAGACGGCTGCGCAGCATATTCAGTTCATCAAGATCGTCGGTCGGACCAATGTACACGCGGTGGTAATTACGGTCATTGACCTTGACGCGCTGGGTGATTGATTCGATACCGTGCAACGCAAGTTCAGCGCGGCGGCGATCGGCATCGGCGTTAGTCGAGAATGAGCCGGCCTGCAGAACGTAGAGGCCAGGTTCGATTACAGCCTGTGGTGCCGCATCTGTTTGGGTCTCGGGCGCTTCCTCAGGCGTAACGATTTCGACATTTGGCAGGATGTCGTAGAAGGTGAAGCGCTTTTCTTTTTCTTCGCTCGGGCCTGAGGAGCCTCCCTTGGACTCACCGTTATCATCGAGCACGTCTCGCATGCTCGCAGGTGTGGGGGCGGTTTCGGCCATTGCGGGAGCCGGGCCGGAAGGCCTTCCCAAAGGTTCCGGGCGACGGTCCTTGACGTACACGGCGACGGCAACCGACAGGCCGACAGCGAGACCGAACAACATGGAAACGACGGGCGATGTTCCCGACTTGGCGGGCGTGCGCGTCGAACGGCGCTTCTTTTTCCTCTGCGCCATTACATTTTCTCAGGCGCCGAGACGCCAAGGATGCGAAGGCCATTGGCAACGACATTGCGAGTTGCACAGATCAGGTAGAGGCGAGCGTCGCGCAACGCCACATCGTCAACGATAAATGCGTGCGCGTTGTAATAGGTGTGAAAATCGTTCGCAAGATCGCGCAGGTAATGCACCAGATGTTGTGGCGCTCGATTGTTCGCAGCGAGTTCAACGACCTCGGGATAGCGGCTCAATGTCGTCATGAGCGCTTTTTCCTGCGGCTCTATAAGCAGGCTCAATCGGTCGCGACCGTTCGCCTCGTTCCACTGCAGCGACTTTTCGTCGAGCTGGCGAAAGACGCTCGCAACGCGCGCATGTGCATACTGAATGTAGTACACCGGATTGTCGTTTGACTGCGAGGTCGCAATGTCGAGGTCGAAATCCAGGTGCTGGTCGTTTGAACGCATCACGTAGTAGAAGCGCGCCGCGTCGTTGCCGACCTCGTTGCGCAGCTGGCGCAGTGTGTCGAACTGGCCCGAACGCGTGGACATCTGCATCCGCTCCCCGCCGCGATAGAGTGTCACGAACTGCACAAGTTTGACCTCAAGGTCGTCCGCCTCGTAACCCATCGCCTCGAGCCCCGCGCGCACACGAGTGACATAGCCGTGGTGGTCTGCGCCAAGTATGTCGATCAAGTGATCGTAGCCACGCTCGCGTTTGTCAAAGTGGTAGGCGATGTCCGAGGCAAAGTAGGTTTTGACGCCGTTGTCACGTACGACGACGCGATCTTTTTCATCACCGAACTGCGTGGCCGGAAACCAGGTAGCGCCATCTTTCTTGTACAGCATGCCGCGCTCTTCGAGTACAGCGAGTGCATCGTCGACACGATTGGCCTTTGTCAGGCTTTGCTCGGAGAACCACTCGTCGAAATGCACGCCGAACTCCTCGAGGTCGTCACGAATTTCATCGCGAATCGATTCGAGAGCCTGCTGGCGCATCCTGTCGAAGCCGTCTTCGCCATGCAGTTCCTTGCAGCGTGCAACGAGGGCGTCGACGTAGGCGTCGGCATTCTCGTCGGTGTTTTCCGGTAGCCCCTCTGACACAGCGTCGGCCGAAACCGGCTCGATGCCGCTCGTATCGATGGCCGCCGCAATTTCGCGAATGTACTCGCCGCGGTAACCGCCCCGTGGAAAATCGACGTCGACTCCGTTCGCTTCAAGCCAGCGCAGCCAGACGCTGGCGCCGAGAATATCCATCTGGCGGCCAGCATCGTTGACGTAGTATTCCCGGTGCACGGGGTAGCCGACGGCCTCGAGAAGATTGCCTACCGTGGCGCCGTAGGACGCACCGCGTCCATGCCCGACATGCAGCGGTCCGGTTGGATTAGCCGATACAAATTCGAGGAGTATCCTCGGGTGTTCTTTTGGCGCCTGCCGACCGTAGTGCTCACCGGCAGTCAGAATGGCCTCGAGTTCGGCATGAAAGGCGGCGGGGCTCAGGTAGAAGTTGATGAACCCCGGGCCAGCGATCTCGATCTTGTCCACGGCCGGGCTATCGCCCAGCGCCTCCACAATAGCGGCAGCAACGTCGCGCGGGCTCTTGCGGGCAGGCTTTGCCAGGCGCATCGCGACGTTGCTGGCGAAGTCTCCGTGACTGGCGTCACGCGTGCGCTCCACGGTGCCTTCGATCGCAAGATCGGCAGCGGCCTCAGAGAGCTCCGGCAGGCCAGACAGGGCGGTTTGTACAAGTTCGGCGACGATATGTTTCATGGCGCGCATTGAATCAGAACAATTCGATCGGGTCCACGTCGATTGACCAGCGAACCTTGCGAGCAGCTGGCTCCTGTTCGAGGAGTAATCGGAGCTCGCGCAGCAAGACGTGCAAGGTTCGGCGATCGGTAGATTGCAGCAACAGCTGTGCGCGATGTCGTCCGGCCCTGCGTGCCATGGGCGCATCGACGGGGCCGAGAACACGCAGCTGGTCGCCGCAATGTTGCTGCAATGAGCGTTGCGCGATCTCAAGAAAGCGGATCGCGTCGTCCCGCCGGTGGGCAGCCGCACGAATCAGGGCAAGGCGCGTATAGGGCGGCCAGTGTGTGGCCTCGCGTTCAGCAAGCGCTTCCTCAGCGACGCGCTCATAACCGCCGTTGATCAGCGTCGACCAGAAAGCGTGTTCCGGAAACGCGGTCTGGATCAGAACCTCTCCAGCCCGGAGCTCCCTCCCGGCCCGGCCAGCGACCTGCACGATCGACTGTGCCATACGTTCACTGCTGCGGAAGTCGGCGCCGAAAAGGCCCTGGTCCGCATTGACGATGCCAACCAGCGACAACTTCGGAAAGTGGTGCCCCTTGGACAGCATTTGTGTGCCGACAATAATCTCCGCCTGTCCCTCTTTCGCCTGATCGAGGGCATCGAGCATGGCCCCCTTTTTTTGCGTGCTGTCGCTGTCGATCCGCATGATGGTGCGGTCGGGAAAGTGGCTGCGTAGTGCCTCCTCGAGCCGCTCGGTCCCCTCTCCCAGGGGCTTGACCGTTTCTCCGCATTCGCTGCAGGCAGGCGTGAGTGGGCGCGTCAAACCACAGTGGTGGCACCGCAGCTGTCCCTGGCGCGCGTGCACGGTCAGGCGCGAGTCACAGCGATCGCACCCGGCGACATGACCGCAGCTTGAGCAAATCAGGGTCGGGGCGAAGCCGCGCCGGTTGAGGAATATCAATACCTGGCCATCCGCCTGCAGGTGGCTGCGGATTGCGTCGATCAGCGGCTCGCTGAGTCCGTCGCTGGCTGGCGCGCGCGTCGTATCGATAAGGCGCAGGGTCGGTGGTTTTGCGCCGCCAGCTCGCCGCGGCAAACGAATGAGCTTGTAAGCGCCGCTGCGACAATGGTGCAGCATCTCAAGGGTGGGTGTTGCGGTGCCCAGGATGACCGGAACACCAAGGTGCTTGGCGCGCACAATCGCGAGGTCACGCGCCGAGTAACGCAGGCCTTCCTGCTGTTTGAATGAGTGATCGTGTTCCTCGTCGACGATGATCAGTCCCGGTTTCTTCAGCGGTGTGAATATCGCGGAGCGCGTACCCACAATGAGTCGGGCCGCACCTGAGCGGGCAGCCCGCCAGGCGGCAAGCCGCTCAATATCCGTGAGGCCTGAATGCAATAATGCCGGCTCGATACCGAGCCGCTTTCGCAATCGTGAAACGAGCTGGGGCGTCAGCCCGATTTCGGGAACGAGTACGAGCACCTGTTTGCCCTGCTCGATCATGTCCTGCATGCGCTGCAGGTAGACCTCGGTCTTGCCGCTGCCGGTGACGCCCTCCAGCAAATACGCCCCTACGCTGAGGTCGCTTCGCAGCGTTTCGAGCGCCTTACACTGGTCGTCGTTAAGTTGGGGCCCGGGCGTTGCCGCTGGTGCGAGCGTCTCGTCGAACTCCGCGCAGCGGGTCTCGAAACGCTCGATGAGACCCTTTGTGAACAACGACCTGGCTGCACGGCGCCAGTTTGGCAGCAGTTCGGTCAGCTGCTCTGCATCGAGTCCGTCACCGCCAGCATCGCACAGGGTTTCGAGGAGCTCTGCCTGCCTGGGAGCCCGTTTGGTAAGGGCCGCTATGTCGGCAGCGGCACCAAGATCGGTAATCGCAGTCATTTCGACAACCGGGTGCAGAGCCTTGCCTTGCCGCAGGATCGCGGGCATGGCGGCGGCTACGACCTCGCCGACAGGGTGGTGATAATAGTTGCTCGTAAATCGGACAAGAGCCAGATCGTCCTTGCCAAGCA
The DNA here is from genome assembly GCA_024639825.1 of Gammaproteobacteria bacterium. Lineage (GTDB taxonomy): Bacteria > Pseudomonadota > Gammaproteobacteria > Steroidobacterales > Woeseiaceae > UBA1847. Next base: position 66,656 of record JAHEGH010000002.1, on the reverse strand, counting down.
GGGGCTTGTCGTCCAGTACCTCGATACAGCGCCGAATCTTCTCGTGCGGCAGGTCCGAGCCGTCCGCGTGCCCGACCACGAGGCCCACCTGGCGCCGTGGCCCGAACTGCACGAGTACACGGCAGCCCGGTGCCGGCACCGGTGCACCCGTCGGGGGCAGGTAATCGAACTCGCGGGACAGCGGCACGTTGACCGCGACCTTGAGTACGGGCTGCTGGCTGTTTGAGATATTGCTCACCGAATTAACATAATGCACCTGATTTCTTCTGCCCCTGATGTCAACGAGGCCATTTCTCAGGCGTTAGAACAGGACAGACAACTTAGATGACCTTGTGATGGAGTCAAGGGATATGAACACCGAAACCGCAACATATGCGGTATCGTGGGTCAGCGAGCAATCGACAGGGACGCGAGCACTGCAACAAGAACAGCAACTCAACCGGTTTCTGGCCGAGGTGGAGCGACGCGCCCTGCGCATCGCCGAAATTGGCGTGCGTAATCGGGATGATGCGCTGGATCTCGTGCAGGACGCGATGATCAAGCTGGTCCGCAAGTACGGCGACCGCCCGAGTAACGAGTGGGCGCCACTGTTTTACCGGATTCTGCAAAACGGCGTTCGTGACTGGCACCGCCGCCGGGCCGTGCGTAACCGCGTCATGGTGTGGTTTGGACGTGGCGCGAGCGGCGATGACGAATACGATGTCGTGGCAGCCGCACCCGACCCGACCGGTCGATCACCGGACGAAGAGCTACAAAACAGCGAAGCGATGGTCAGCCTGGAAGCGGCCGTACAGGCGTTGCCGGCGCGCCAGCGTGAGGCGTTCATGCTGCGCGCGTTTGAGGGTCTGGATGTTGCGGGGACTGCGATGGCCATGGGCTGTTCGCAGGGCAGCGTCAAGACGCACTATTCCCGTGCGATACACTCGCTCAGGGAGACTTTGGGAGAACACGGACCTGAGGGGTCTGAGGATGGATGAGATGAGAAAGTCCGACGAACAGATCGCGCGGGAGGCGAAAGCGCTCTTTGACGCATCGGTCGACGAACTCGATGCCGCAACCTTGTCGACCCTGAACCAGGGCCGCCATCGCGCACTGGAAGAGGCGCGGTCGCCACGCGGCGAACTGTTGCGCTGGGTTCCGGCCGCCGGTGTCGCGGCTGCGGTGCTGGTCGGCGTCATGGTGACCCTGCCGGGTCCGGGCCCTGTCGAGGTTATGCCGTCGGCCGTTGCTGATATGGAAATCCTGCTTGGTGAGGACAGCCTCGAGATGTTCGAGGAGCTTGAGTTTTACAGCATGCTCGATGTGATCGACGAAGGTGACGATGTCGGCTGAGCGGACACTCGTAATGGTCGCTTGCGGGTTGTGCCTCGGCACCACCGCAATGGCCGAGGAGGAACCGGCCCCTGATGCCGATTTCCTGGAGTATCTCGGCATGTGGCAGGAGTCAGATGAGGACTGGCTGCTGCTCGAACAAATACAGATGACGGACCTGGATGAGCGGAGCGATCCCGTGCCGGAAGGCGAAGAATCGACGGAGATGAATGATGAAAGCTAATTGGATCGCCGCAATGGCCTGCCTGCTGATGTTCGGCACGGCTATTGCTGACAATCAAGGCGTCAGCTGGGAATCGCTGAGCGAGGGACAGCGCGAGGTGCTGGGCCAGTTCGCGGATACCTGGAGCCGTCTCCCCGAGGAACGCCAGGCATTGCTGGCGCGTGGCGCCGAGCGCTGGGCCGATATGACGAACGACCAACGCCAGCAGGCCCAGGGTCGTTTCCGGGCGTGGCGCGAGCTCGATGACAGCCGGCGAGAGGCCATTCGAGAACGCGCGGAGGCATTTCGCAACCTCTCCCCCGATGAGCAGGAGCGCATCCGCAGCAATTACCACCGCTACCGGCAGATGAACCAGGATCGCCGTCAGAAACTCCGCGACCGCTACCGGCGGATGACACCCGAGCAGCGGCAGCGCCTGCGTGACCGCGTGCACCAACGGCCCCCGCCACGTCCACGAGACGGCCGCTAGGTTACGGAAAGTCCTTATTAAAAGGCCCCCACTTGGGGGCCTTTACTCTTTGTGCCCATGGAGGCGCTCCGATACACTGCCGCAGTCTATTTGGAGGGGTTCTTATGAGAATCGGAGTACCAAAAGAGATCTACGACGGTGAGTGCCGCGTTGCGACAACACCGGACGTAGTTACCCAATTGAAAAAGCTTGGCTTTGACGTAGCTGTCGAGTCCGGGGCTGGTGAGAAAGCCAGTTTTTCCGACGACGCATACCGGGAAGCCGGGTGTGAAGTCATCGACTCGGCCAGCGATCTCTGGTCGAAGTCGGATCTCATCCTGAAAGTCCGGGCCCCTGAGAGTGACGAAGCCGCGCGGCTGCGTTCCAACCAGACCCTGATCAGCTTCCTCTGGCCCGCCCAGAACCCCGAGCTGCTGAAGCAGCTGACGGATACCGGCGCCACGGTCATGGCCATGGACAGTGTGCCCCGTATTTCGCGTGCACAGAAGGTCGATGCGCTCAGTTCGATGGGAAACATCGCCGGTTATCGTGCGGTTGTTGAGGCAGCCCAGCATTTCGGACGTTTCTTCACGGGCCAGATAACGGCTGCGGGCAAGGTTCCGCCAGCCAAAGTGCTCGTCATCGGTGCTGGCGTTGCCGGCCTTGCCGCCATCGGCGCAGCCAAGAGCATGGGTGCTATTGTCCGATCTTTCGACACTCGCCCGGAAGTCAAAGAGCAGGTCGAGAGCATGGACGCCGAGTTCCTGATGCTCGATTTCGAGGACGACGAGGACGGCGCCGGTGAAGGGGGCTACGCCAAAGTGATGAGCGAAGCGTTCATCAAGGCCGAAATGGAGCTGTTCGCCGAGCAGGCTAAAGATGTCGACATCATCATCACGACAGCGCTGATTCCAGGCCGGCCGGCTCCTAAACTGATCACGGCCGAGACAGCTCGCTCGATGAAGGACGGCAGCGTTATCGTCGATCTTGCCGCCGAACAGGGTGGCAATTGCGAGTTGACGGTGCCTGGCGAAGTTGCACAGGTCGATGGCGTGACGATCATCGGCTACACCGACCTGCCGAGCCGTCTCGCCGCCCAGTCGAGCCAGCTTTACGGGACTAACCTGCGCCACCTGTTGACCGATCTCACTCCTGAAAAAGACGGCAACATCGTCGTCGACATGGAAGATGAGGTCATTCGTGGTACGACCGTCTGCAAAGATGGCGAGACAACGTGGCCACCACCGGCACCGAAGTTGTCGGCGGCACCGCCAAAAGCGGCACCTGCGCCTGAACCCGTCAAGGCGAAGGAAGAAAAACCCAGATCCTTTGTCGGTCCGGCCATCGGCATGGCTGCCGCCGGTCTCGCGCTGCTCGGGCTCGGCGCCGTTGCGCCCGCTTCGTTCATGGCGCACTTCACGGTCTTTGTTCTGGCCTGTTTCGTCGGTTACATGGTTATCTGGAACGTTACCGCGGCCCTGCACACTCCGCTCATGAGTGTCACGAATGCGATTTCGAGCATCATCGTGATCGGCGCGCTAATGCAGATCAGTTCGGACGTTCCCATCATCAAGTGGATCGCGGTGGGCACCGTGCTAATAACTTCCGTCAACATATTTGGCGGTTTTGCGGTCACTCGCCGCATGCTTGAAATGTTCAGGAAGTGAGGTCGTGATGTTTGAGGTAAACGAAGGAATTATCCAGGTCTCGTACATCATCGCGACCATTCTTTTCATTCTCGCCCTTGGTGGATTGTCCAACCAGGAGACCGCGAGGCGCGGCAACTGGTACGGCATCATCGGCATGGCGATTGCGCTTGTTGCGACGCTGGTAGGCGATGTCACGCAGAATATGGGATACCTGATCGTGGCGCTCCTGATTGGCGGCACCGTCGGTATCGTCGCTGCCCGACGCGTCCAGATGACGCAGATGCCGGAACTGGTTGCGATGCTGCACAGCCTGGTCGGCATGGCCGCGGTAGCCGTTGGCTTCGCCAACTTCATGGACCCGGAAAGGCTTGCCCACTATGTTGGGGTCGAGCTCACCATTCACGATGTGGAAACCTATCTCGGCATCCTCATCGGTGCGGTCACTTTCTCGGGTTCGGTCATCGCCTTTGGTAAGCTTTCGGGCCGCATCAGCGGCAGTCCGCTGGCCTTGCCGGCGCGTCACTGGCTCAACCTGTTGCTTCTGCTTGGCGCGATCTGGTACGGCTACCAGTTCGTGGTTGATTCGGCGGCAGGCGCCGGCATGACACCGCTTATTATCATGACCGTCATCGCGCTTCTGTTCGGCATTCATATGGTCATGGCGATTGGCGGTGCGGATATGCCGGTTGTTGTTTCGATGCTCAACAGTTATTCGGGTTGGGCGGCGTCGGCCACAGGCTTCATGCTTGGCAACGACCTGCTCATCGTGACGGGCGCTCTCGTTGGTTCGAGTGGCGCCATCCTGAGTTACATCATGTGCCGTGCGATGAACCGCAAGTTCCTGGCCGTGATCGCCGGTGGCTTTGGTACCGGTGGCGGTACGCCGGCAGCCGCAGGCGGCGAAGACCAGGGCGAAGTCGTACCGATCGAGCCGCTCGAGACGGCCGAGCTGCTGTTGGACGCGAAGGAGGTCATGATTATCCCCGGTTACGGCATGGCCGTTGCGCAGGCACAGCACACCGTCTTCGAGATCACCCGTACGCTGCGCGAGAAGGGCGTCAATGTGCGCTTCGGCATTCATCCGGTTGCCGGCCGCATGCCTGGCCACATGAATGTCTTGCTGGCGGAGGCCAAGGTGCCTTACGACATCGTGTTCGAGATGGACGAGATCAACGAGGATTTCCCGAAAGTTGACGTGTCGGTCGTTATCGGCGCGAACGACATCGTTAATCCGTCTGCACTGACTGATCCGAACAGCCCGATTGCCGGCATGCCGGTTCTTGAGTGCTGGAAAGGCAAAGTGTCGATCGTACTGAAACGCAGCATGGCGACGGGGTATGCCGGTGTGCAAAATCCGCTGTTCTTCGAGGACAACACGCGAATGTTGTTCGGCGATGCGAAGGCGACGCTCGACGAGGTTTTAAAGAACCTCTAAATGCTGTAATAATGCGAGCATAAGCTCAGGAGACGCTTATGCTCGCAGGACGCGCACGCGACATCTCGCAACAGGTTCTTCGAACAGACGTTGCAGGTATGCCCCTCGAGTGGATTGACTATCGTGAAGCGGTACGTCTCTACCACGCGGAGCAGGTTGCGTATGACTGCGGCACACGGCTTTACTCGGTCTTTGGGGGCTACAGCTCGATCGACGGCACCCGCAGCCGCATCGATGTTAATTCCATTATTGCCACGCACGGTACGAGTAAGAGCCTGTCTCGCAATCGTGATGAATACACGCCGCCGCTGAACAACCGCACGCTGTTCAAGCGCGACGCCAATCTCTGTCTTTACTGTGGCATGCGCTATATGACGCGAGACCTGACGCGGGATCACATCACACCGGTTTCGCGGGGCGGCCTCGACACGTGGACCAATGTTGCGACGGCCTGCCGGCGCTGTAACAACTACAAGGGCGGGAGAACGCCGGAGCAGGCGGCGATGGAGTTGATCGCCGTACCATTCACGCCGAACTACGCTGAGTACATTTATCTCAAGGGTCGGCGCGTGCTTACCGATCAGATGCAATACCTGCTTGCGCACATTCCGCGCTCCAGTCCGCTGCATGCCCGCCTGAGCGGACATCTTGCGAATGGTGAGGAGATCGTGGAAGTCCATTTCCATGATTAGGGCCCAGTGCAGTACCTGATCGACGCGAGTGTCTATGTCTTCCGGGCCTACTACTCCATGCCCGAAGACATGGTCGACGATGCTGGCAACCCCATTAACGCGTTATACGGGTTCTGCCGTTTTATCGGCGACTTCATGGAACAGGTTACGCCCGAATATGTTGCTGTCCTTTTCGACGAGAGCTTGTCGAAGTCGTTTCGCACGGAGATCTACCCCGAGTACAAGGCAAACCGTGACCCGGCACCGCCCGAACTCAAACGCCAGTTTGGACAGTGCCGCCGCTTCGTTCGTGCGATGGGTCTGCTGGAACACGCAAGCCCGCGCTACGAGGCGGACGACCTGATAGGAACGCTCGTCGAGCACGGCCGGCGCCAGGGACGTGCGTCGACCATAGTCAGCCGGGACAAAGACCTCACACAACTCCTGAGCAAGGACGACGTATTCTGGGACTTCGCGGGCAAAGGGAAATTAGGCTACGCAGAAATTCCTGGTTCATTCGGTGTCTGGCCCGAACAGATTGCGGACTTCCTGGCGCTTGCCGGCGATGCCGTTGATAACATCAAGGGCGTCCCGGGCGTCGGCAAAAAGACGGCCGAAGGATTGCTCAAGCATTTCGGTAGTCTCGACGACATTTATAAGAATCTTGACCGCGTTCACGAAGTGAATGTTCGCGGCGCCAAGACGCTGGCAATGAAGCTGGAAACGCATCGCGGCGCCGCCATGCTGGCGCGCAAGCTGACAGGCATTGCTTGCGATGCCCCCATCGATAATGCGGAAGTCGCCATGCGGCCATCCGCGCCGAAGCTCGGTGAAATCAACGCGCTGTTTGATGAAGCTGGCATCGGAATGGCGCTAAGGCGCCAGGCCGAACGCGTTTCGGATATCTATCGCCACTGAGACACATCGTGCCTGACTGGGCTGCAATCACTGCCGAACTCGGCCTCAATAACGAGACGCCCCAACCCGTTAGTGGCGGCGATATCAGTGCCGCATGGCGCGTCGGCGATTTGTTTCTGAAGACCGGCCCGGCTTCGTCGAGCGATATGTTCAGCGCCGAAGCAGACGGATTAGAAGAGCTTGCGGTACCGGGTGCGATACGGCTACCTAAGGTGGTTGCCTGTGGCGTACATGGCGACACGGCGTTCCTGGCTACCGAATGGCTGGAGTTGGATCGGCCGACCCGCGACACCGAAGTGAAGCTCGGCGAGCAGCTCGCGTTATTGCACGAAACAACCCGGGATCGCTTCGGTTGGTACCGCGACAATACGATCGGGTTGACGCCACAGCACAATGACTGGTCGGATGACTGGGTCGACTTCTTTCGCGAACGGCGTCTTGGGTTTCAGCTGCGGCTTGCTGCCAAGAACGGTTTTTCCGGTTCGCTGCAGGAACAGGGTGGCCGCCTGCTGAAACGCCTGCCGGTGTTTTTCGAGAACCATGAACCACGCCCCGCGTTGCTGCATGGCGATTTGTGGGGCGGTAACTGGGGAAGTTGCGAAGGGGCTCCCGTGATCTTCGATCCGGCTGTTTACTACGGCGACCCGGAATCCGACCTCGCCATGACAAGGCTGTTCGGCGGTTTCGGACCGGCGTTCTATGACGCCTACGCGGCGCACACGCCCCCGGCTGCGGGTTCCCACAATCGCAATGACCTGTATCAGCTGTATCATGTGCTCAACCACCTGAACCTGTTCGGGAGTGCTTACCTGGGCCGGGCGCAGGAGTTGATCAAAAAACTTTTGTAGGAACCGGTAATGAATACCCGTGTGATCGTCGCAGTCATCGTGCTTGCGATGTGTGCCGCCTGTCAGCCGCCACCTGTCGACTATAAAGCGAGGGGTGCTGAACTACTGGCGCCGTTCAAGACCAACCTGAAGTCGGCCCTCGTGAAGGGCATGGAGTCGGGCCCGGTCGAGGCGATCAGTGTCTGCAGCGTCGAAGCGCGACAAATTTCGGCGGCGTTGTCCGTCGACGGAGTCGTTATGGGACGCAGCAGCCACAGGCTGCGTAACCTGGAAAACGCAGCGCCGGAGTGGCTCGCACCGGTTCTTCGTAGCTTCGCGGGTGGATCGTCGGACCTCTCGCCGGTCGCCCTGTCAATTGACGGTGGACGCATGGGCTATGTCGAGCCGATTATGGTGCAGCCAATGTGCCTGGTGTGTCATGGCGAAGCCCTGCAACCTGAGGTTGCAGCAAAAATTGCTGAGAGCTATCCGGACGATCGCGCAACCGGATTCAAGGCCGGTGATTTCCGCGGCGTATTCTGGGTAGAGTTCCCGGAGCGTTAGCCGGGGAAGTCGGCCGCGTCGCCAGACTCGTCGACTTCGTAGGATTCGCCAAGGAAGTCTTCTTCGAAGACAAACAGCGTGGTGCCTTCGGGCGCCTTGATCGCCACGAAAGCCCCTTCGTAACCCGGGTATTTCTCGTAATCAAGACCACGTTGCTGGATTAATTGCATCAGGCCGTGGCGATCGGGGTTGCGGAAACACAGCGACGGCGCCTTAAGCGCGATGCTTTCGGACAGGCCAAGGGCCACGCCTGTGGCGTCGAAGCGCATGTGCATGGTTGGCTCTTCCCGCACCTCCAGCACCGCCGGCGCCATCGGAGCCCAGAACTTTGCCGCGCGAACGGTATCGCGTACGGGCAGGGACAGCTCAAACCAGCTCCCGCAGGCGGAGTCATGTTCGGCGTCTTCACTCATGTGGAAGGTGCGCGCCTCAACCATCATGATGGCGTGACCGTCACGATCGGTGAAGCCGAGCTCGTTAAACGCATCCTCATGGAGCTGTAGAAAATCGAAGTCGTACCCGTGGTCAGTCATTGAACGCGCGTGGGTCGCAAGATCCTGCTGTACAAAAGTCACGGCGGGCGAGTTGAACTGCCTGTCGTGCAGGCCGATGTTTAATTCGCCGTCACTGACCACCGCGTACTTATGCGTGAAAACATCGGAGCACTCGAGTTCGGTAAAGCCGAGGGTCTTGTAGAAATACAGCGACTCCAGGATGTTCGGCGTTTCGATCGCGAACTCCAGGAAGCGGCCGATGGTGCTCATTTTGACGCGCCCATGGCGATCGCCCGCTGACGGCTGTCGGGGCTCTCCTCGGCGTTGGTCCATCCAGACGCATGTTGCTCAAGCAATGTGCTCAGGAACTGAATATGGTCATCTCGCGCATTGAGTGCTGGTATGTATTGCAGTGACTTTCCGCCGGCTTCTTCGAAGAATTCGGCGTTCTGCATTGCGATTTCTTCCAGCGTCTCAAGGCAGTCGGTTGAAAAACCCGGGCAGGCAACGTCGAGCCGCCCGACACCCTTGCCCCCCAACTCGCTTACCGTTTCATCGGTGTACGGGCGCAGCCATTCTTCGCGGCCAACGCGCGACTGGAAAGACAGCGTCCAGTCGTCGTCGCCGAGCTCCAGAGCCTCTGCAACGAGGCGCCCGGTTTTCTGGCACTGACAGTGATAGGGATCGCCGCCCATGAGCGTGTATTTCGGAACACCATGAAACGAGAACAACAGGTGGTCGCCCTTGCCGTTCTGCTGCCAGTGTTCCTTGATGCTTGCGGCGAGTGCAGCGATATAGCCTGGCGCGTCGTGATACTGATTTATGAAACGCATTTCCGGAATCCAGCGCATCGATCGCAGCTTGCTGGTCACTCCATCAAACACTGACGCGGTCGTCGTACCCGAGTACTGCGGGTACAGCGGCAAGACGAGCAGACGACGTGCGCCCGCTGCCTGGAGCGTGTCGATAGCCGACGCGATCGAAGGGTCACCATAAGTCATGGCGAGTTCCACGCGATACCGGCCCGGTGAGTGAGCCTCGAGCCGCCTGCGAACGCCTTCGGTCAGTTTTTTTGAAAAGAGCATCAGCGGGGACCCATCGTCGGTCCAGACTTTGCGGTAAGCCTCGGCGGACCGCGATGGCCGTATTCGCAGGATGATGCCATTCAGTATTAGCCACCACAGGAGGCGCGGATACTCGACGACTCGCGGGTCGGACAGGAATGGCTTGAGAAATCGCCTGACAGCGCCTGTCGTCGGGGCTTCCGGGGTTCCCAGGTTGACGAGGAGAATCCCCGTGCAGTCGGATGATCCGTGTTCGTAGTCGGGCGTGGATTGGTATTTCGGCATTTTTCCGGCGGGCTGCTATATCGGGGTCAACAGTACTGCAAAGGTCCGCTTCGTTCCAGACAAGCAGCTATAATTGCTTGTCTTAATTGCAGTTATCGTGTGAATCGCTATGGATGAACTACCCGGCTCGTCGCAGGAAACCAATGTGCGCCTGAACCTGGTGCGGGATATCGCGGTATTCCAGGCCAAGCTGATCGTCGATGGCCTGCGGGATCTGCTGCTTGTCCCCGCATCGCTGATCGCCGGCATCATCAGCCTCGCCTCCGGGTCAGACGGCAAGCCGGGCACGCAATTTTATCGGCTGCTTGGTGTCGGCAAGCAGAGCGAGCGGTGGATCAACCTGTTTGGCGCATTGCGTAACGCTACGGCCGACTTCGAGCACTCGCTGCCGTTTCCGGATGCCGATATGGACGATATTGTCGGCAAGATCGAAGCGTTTGTGGTCGACGAGCAAAAGCGGGGCGGCATTACGGCGCAGGCACGAGAGCGCCTGGAGAAAGCGCTCGCCGCTATGAAGAAGCGAAGGAATCACGGCTAAAGCCGCTCGTGCCTGGCCGTTCCTGCTAAGCGGCCTCGACAATCGCGGAGACGCCCATCCCGCCGGCTGTGCAAATGGAAATCAGGCCACGTCCCGAACCTTTCTCGCCGAGCATCTTGGCAATGCTGCCAATAATGCGCGCACCCGTCGCGGCAAAAGGGTGACCCATCGCGATGCTTCCGCCCTTCACATTCAGGCGAGACAGGTCGATCGGTCCCATCGCTTCATTACGGCCGAGCCGGTCGCGGCAGAACTTCTCGGACTGCCAGGCCTTGAGCGTCGCAATGGTCTGTGCGGCGAAAGCTTCATGGATCTCGTAGAAATCGAAGTCCTGTAAGCGCAGATTGGCTTGTTTCAGCATGTCTGACACCGCGTACGCCGGTGCCATCAGCAGGCCCTCATCGCTGATGAAGTCCACGGCTGCGGCTTTGACGAACGTGAGATAGCCAAGGATGGGCAGGTTCTTCTTGCGCGCCCAGTCTTCCGATGCGAGTAACACCGCAGCGGCACCGTCGGTTAGCGGCGTGCTGTTGCCGGCCGTCATCGTGCCTTCCTCACTGCGGTCGAACGAAGGCTTGAGTGACGACAGCTTTTCGAACGTGGTATCGCGACGAATGTTGTTGTCTTCCTCCACATCTTCGAACGGAATGACGAGATCGTCGTAGAAACCCTCATCGTAGGCGGCGGCCGCTTTCATATGGCTGGCCAAAGCGAGCTGGTCCTGGTGCTCGCGCTGCACGTCCCACTCCTTGGCAGTGATCTCGCAGCTCTCTCCCATGGATAAACCGGTGCGCGGTTCCTTAACGCCCGGAAATGCCGGTTTCAGGAAACTCGGACGAAAACGAAACAACGGCTTGATGCGCTCGAGGGTAGAGTGCGCCGCATGCATGTCGAGGAGCATGCGGCGGTATGGATCCGAGTACACGATAGGCGCGTCACTGACCGTATCGGTGCCGCCGGCAATGCCGGACTCGATCTGGCCGAGCGAGATCTTGTTGGCGATCATAATGGCCGCCTCAAGACTGGTGCCACAGGCGCGCTGCAGGTCCACCGCTGGTGTGCGGATCGACAAACTGGACTCGATAACGCTTTCGCGTGCGAGGTTCCAGTCCCTGGAATGTTTAACAACGGCACCCAGTGCGACTTCACCCAGGGTCTGTCCCCTGAGGTCCAGCTTATTGACGAGGCCATTTAACGCGGCCGTCATGAGATCCTGATTTGAGCAGTGTCGATACGCTGAATGCGACCGACAAAATGGAATTCGCGATCCACCAACAATGGCAACCCGAATTGCCCGTCCGTCATGCAACATACGTAAATCTCCATTCCGTCCGGTTACTTTATACGCGACGCAACTTTACACCATTCAAAGACTTAACCGTAGGTTAAGATGCTCTGATGCCAGTCGCCTCGCAGCTCTGGCGGCCCCAGGCTCGATCGATCTTGCGCCTTGGCGGACCGCTGATCGTCAACTATCTTGCGGTTGCAGGAATGGGGCTGGCTGACACATTGATGTCTGGCCGGCTCGGGGCTTCATCACTCGCCGCTGTCGCCGTTGGTCACAGCGTATGGATGCTCAATTTCACCGCGTGCCTGGGTATCCTCATGGCGATCTCTCCGATCATTGCACGGCTCTATGGTGCAGGGCAGTCGCGAAAGATCGGCCGGTACACGCGACACGGGATGTATCTCGGCATCGTCCTGGGTGTCGTGGTGCTGCTCGTGGGCCGCACACTGATGCACGCGATTCTCGACGTCATGAGTATCGATACGGGCTTTCGGGACCTGACGCTCGATTACACGCGCGCTGTGCTGCTCGGCGCCCCGGGTATTTTTGTTTTCCTCGCGCTGCGCTTTACGACCGAAGGGGTGGGCTATACACGGCCGATCATGTTCACATCGGTGTTCTCGCTGATCTGTAACGTGTTCCTGAACTATGTGCTCATGTTCGGGCATTTCGGCGCGCCGGCGCTGGGCGTCGAAGGTTGCGGCTATGCGAGTGCCATAACGATGTGGATAGTCGCCGTAACACTGGGTCTGTACATGTTGTTGAGCCCGCGTCTGCGCGGACTGAAAATCTTCACGCGCATCGGCCAGTTTCGACCGTCGCTATTCCGCGAGATCATCGTTCTCGGTGTGCCGATATCGATAACGATCACGGCAGAAGTCGGGTTGTTCTCCGCCGTTTCGATACTTGTCGGTACGCGCGGTGCCGAGATCACGGCGGCACACCAGATCGCACTCAGTTACGCGTCGTCGATGTTCATGATCCCACTCGCGCTGAGCTCGGCGACGACCGTGCAGGTTGGCCACATGCTCGGTGCGGGCAATCCGCTACAGGCGCGCATTGCCGGAATTACAGGTATCACCATGTGTGCCGCTTTCATGGCGGTATCGGCGATCGTGCTGCTGGTCTTCCGTGACGTGATCGTGACGCTGTACACCGATGACCCTGTCGTTACGGGCATCGCGCTGAGCCTGATGCTGGTTGCCGCGATCTTCCAGGTCGCGGACGGTATTCAGATCGGGGCCGCAGCGGCACTGCGCGCCTATAAGGACACGGCGTTTCCGATGGCGATCAACATCTTCTCTTACTGGGTAGTGGCGTTTCCGCTTGGCTACCTGGCCGCGATTACCTACCGGCTGCCCGCCAACCAGATATGGGCGGCGTTCATCGCCGGTCTGGGCGTCGCAGCAATATTGCTGACGTGGCGCTTCAATAAATTGTCGCGAGTCTAACCCTGCCCGAAATCGGGGCTGTCGCTGGCGAGGTACTCGTCTTCTTCGCTGGTGTTCTCGCGGCCCAGCAGCTTATTCCGGTGCGGAAAGCGGCCAAACTGGTCGATGATGTCTTTATGGAGTTCAGCGAATTGCGCCACCGTCAGGAACGTCTCCTGGTAAGTCGGTGATACTGATTCGGCGAGGCGATTGTACAATTCGACCGCCTTGGCCTGAACCTTGGCGGACTCGGCGTGTTGCAATGGCATATAAAAGAACACGCGCTGGATGGGCGTCAGGTTCTTGTCCTTCTTCTCCATCGCGCCCTCGACGCACAGCTTAAGCGCCAGCCTGTCCTTGGAAAACGCCTCGGCACTGTTGCGGTAGATGTTACGGCGAAACTGGTCGATGAGAATGATAAGCGCGAGACGTCCGTGCGGCTCGGCAGCCCAGTGGTCGAGCTTGCCCTCACAGGCGCGCTCCACATCATCCGCAAATTCCTCCTCGATTTCGCGGTCGAATACCGGATCTTCGCCAAACCAGATATCCATACGCCGATCAATCTGCGGCGCCGACAGCTCCTGTTCCTTGAACCAGAAGGAGAGGATAGCCTCGATCCGACTCAGATCTTCGTCGGTGATCGTGGCGCCCATGCTTTCGCTATACAGTTTTACGGACATTATTGTGATCTCAGCTGTGGCCTCGCTGGCCAAAGTGCGAACTGAGTCACAATTTGGGCGTCTTTGACCACACAGGCCGTGGTTGTCAGTAGACTTTAGCAGATGATGAACCCGCTCACTCGAACGCTGTGCACGGTTAGCGTCGCCCTGATGGCGCTGGTGGCCTGCGGTGAACCGCCCTCCGCGCCTGAGGCTGAGCTGCGCGCCTGGGTTGCCGACGGCGTTGAGGCGGCAGAGAGTAAGGAGCGCCGTAACCTGGTCGGCATGATCTCGGAGTCATATGTCGATGGTCGAGGGAATGAACGCAGTGACATAGAAAACCTGCTGCGCCTGTATTTCCTCAGGCAGAACAACATCACGTTGTTGCCGAACATCGAAGAGACTGTGGTGTACGGCGACACCGCAGCAAGAATTGTCATGACGGTCGGCATGGCTGGCACCAATGATGGGGTCCTGGGGTTCAGCGCAGACGCGTACCGTTTTGAGCTGGAGCTGGAAAAGGATGGCGATGACTGGCAGCTTATCGCCGCACGCTGGGGAGAATTGGGTGATGAAATCAAGTAGACGACTGGCGATCATGGGGATCATGCTGGCGCTCGCTGGCTGCGCGTCGCTTCCCGAGAACCTCATGAGCAAGCCTGACGTCCAGCTGCGCGATGTGCAGATGGTCGGGCTGGGCTTTAATAATCAGACATTCCTGCTGTCCTTCGATATCCACAACCCGAATCCGTTCCCGCTGCCGGTTAATCATGTCAGCTACGGTGTGCGGCTCGACGGCCAGCGGTTCGCAAGCGGCAAGACCGCGAGCGACTTTTCCGTCCCGGCGAGCGGTGACGCCCAGTTTGTAATCAGTGTTGAACTTGACCTGCTGACGACGGGACCGCAGTTACTTTCCATTATGCGCGATGGCACGCGACGTGAGGTCCCCTATCAGCTCGATGGCCAGCTCGGCATCGACATTCCGCTGACGCCACCTGTCGCCTACCGCACGCAGGGCACCATTCGACTGAACTAGAGCGCGTGTTTGGTTGCGAAAGCAACAGATGCGAGGCGCTGGTTCCTAACCTATACTGAGTGGTTCACGGCGTTCTGCGCCATCTCAAAGCAACACAACCTCTGTCGAGGACCGCCAGCGGGCGATTCTCGTGGCGCGCATGGCGGAAAACTCAAGAAAAAACCTGCTGGAACCAGAGCTGCATCGCGACAGTTGCGGCTTTGGGCTTATTGCGAATCTCGATGACCTGCCGAGTCACTGGGTCATTGATACCGCGATCGAGGCACTCGCGCGCCTGACGCACCGCGGTGCCGTGGCCGCCGACGGCAAGACCGGCGATGGCTGCGGCCTGCTCATCAAGTTCCCCGAGTCCTTCCTGCGTGCTACCGGCGAAGAGCTGGGTTTCAAGCTCAACAAGCGATTCGCAGCAGGAACGGTGTTCCTCAGTCAGGACAAGTCATCGTCTGACGCGGCACGCGCCGCTATCAATGCCGCGGTCGGTGATTTTGGCCTGGAGCCGGTTGGCTGGCGTGAGGTGCCTGTCGAGCCATCCGCGTGTGGCGCTCAGGCACTGGCGACGTTGCCTCGCATCGAACAGGTCTTCATCAACGCGCCCGAAAGTATGGCGCGAGGCTCGTTCAACCGCCGCCTGTTCCAGGCTCGCCGCCGCGCCGAGAACAGGATCAGCGACAACGAGACCTACATTGCGAGTCTGTCGTCGGTCACGATCAGCTATAAGGGCATGATCATGCCGGCGGCCCTGCCGGAGTTCTATCCGGATCTGAGGGATCCGCGCATGGAGTCGTCGGTGTGTGTTTTCCACCAGCGTTTCTCGACCAACACGTTGCCCGAGTGGCGGCTGGCACAACCATTTCGCTTCCTGGCACATAACGGCGAAATCAATACGATCCAGGGAAACCGCAACTGGGCGGTTGCGCGGTCGAAAAATTTTATTTCCGAAAAACTCGATGACATCAGCGACCTCAATCCGATTATTTCGTTGACTGGCTCCGACTCATCGAGCCTCGACAATATGCTTGAGGTCATGCGCGCGGGCGGGATGGATGTGCTCCAGGCGATGCGCATCCTGATACCGCCGGCCTGGCAGACGGTAGATAACATTGATCCGGATGTGCGGGCATTCTATGAGTTCTACGACTGCCAGCAGGAACCGTGGGATGGACCGGCGGGCATTGTCCTGACTGATGGGCGCTACGCGGCCTGCTGCCTCGATCGCAACGGACTGCGCCCGGCGCGCTACGTCATCACCAAAGATCGTCACCTTACCGTTGCGTCGGAGGTTGGCGTCTATAACTACGATGAGAAGGACGTCGTTAGCAAAGGTCGCCTGGGTCCGGGCGAGATGCTCGCGGTCGACCTCGTCAACGGCGAACTGCTGAATACCGACGATATCCACGACATTCTCAAGACCCGCGCGCCGTACAAGAAGTGGCTCAAGAAAGGCGTTCGCTACCTCGACTCCCTGCTTATCGATACACGCATCGCGGCCGAGCCTTTCGACGCAGAAACGCTGGCGACCTACCAGAAGATGTTCAATCTCTCGCGTGAAGAGATTGGCGAAGTCATCGCCGTGCTCGCGAAGGCTGAAATGGAGGCGGTCGGATCGATGGGCGACGACACGCCCATGGCCGTGTTGTCGCAGAAGATCCGTTCGCCGTTCGACTACTTTCGTCAGCAGTTTGCCCAGGTTACAAATCCGCCGATCGATCCGCTCCGCGAGCGCATCGTCATGTCGCTGCAGACCAATGTAGGCGGTGAATCCAATCTGTTCGACATCGGGCCGGCACACGCCGAACAGGTGATTATTAATTCGCCCGTGTTGTCGCAGGCGAAGTTACGCCAGCTGGTTGGTCCGGGCATGTTCGAAGACAGCCATGTCTTCATCGACCTGAACGTCGACGAAAGCCTGAGCCTGGCCGAGGCGCTGGACAAGATCTGCGCGGAGGCCGAGCAGGGCGTGCGCGACGGCAACCTGATCATCATGCTCAGCGACCGATACCTCGTAAAAGGCAAGTTGCCCGTACACGCACTGCTCGCAACGGGCGCCGTGCATCACCACCTTGTGCAGACGGGCCTGCGCTGTGACGCCAACATTATTGTTGAAACAGGCGTCGCCCGCGATTCGCACCACATTGCGTGCCTTATCGGTTATGGCGCGACGATGGTGTACCCGTATCTCGTCTACCAGTCGCTGCATGACATCGCGAAGCGCGGCAACATCGATCGGCAACAACAGCTGGGTCGAGCCTACCGGCGCGGCATTCGCAAGGGCCTGTTCAAGATCATGTCAAAGATGGGAATCTCGTCAATCTCGAGTTACCGCGGTGCGCAGCTGTTCGAGATCGTCGGTCTTAACGATGAAGTTGTAGAGCGCTGCTTCAAGGGAACAACATCGCGCATCCAGGGATCGAACTTCGACGACCTGCTGTACGACCAGAAACAACTCGCGCGAGCCGCGTGGGAGCCACGGGAGCTGATCGAGCAGGGCGGTTTGTACAAGTATGTGCACGGCGGCGAGTATCACTGCTATAACCCGGACGTTGTCACAACCCTGCAGGCCGCGGTACGCACCGGTGACTTTGAACGCTATCGGGAGTACGCGCGGCTCGTCAACGAGCGGCCGGTCGCAACATTGCGCGACCTGATGGACATTAAGCCTGCCGGCAAAGCCGTCCCGCTTGACGAGGTCGAGTCGATCGAGGAAATCCTGCCGCGCTTTGACAGCGCCGGCATGTCGCTCGGTGCGCTGTCGCCCGAGGCTCATGAAGCGCTCGCGATCGCGATGAACCGGATGGGCGGCCGCTCGAATTCGGGTGAGGGCGGCGAAGATCCATCGCGCTACGGCAACGAGCGTATGTCGAAGATCAAGCAGGTCGCGTCCGGCCGCTTCGGCGTAACCGCCGAGTATCTCGTCAATGCCGAGGTTATCCAGATCAAAGTTGCGCAGGGTGCCAAGCCCGGCGAAGGCGGGCAGCTGCCAGGCCACAAGGTCAACGCGATGATCGCAAAGCTGCGTTTCGCAAAACCCGGGGTGGGTCTTATCTCGCCCCCGCCGCATCACGACATCTATTCAATCGAGGATCTTGCCCAGCTGATCTTTGATCTCAAGCAAGTGAACCCGACGGCACTGGTATCGGTGAAACTGGTTGCCGAGCCTGGCGTGGGCACGATCGCCGCAGGCGTCGTCAAGGCCTACGCAGATCTGATTACGATCTCCGGCTACGACGGCGGTACCGGCGCAAGCCCGTTAAGTTCGGTCAAATACGCTGGCAGTCCCTGGGAGCTCGGTTTGTCCGAGACCCACCAGGTGCTGCGTTCGCAGAACATGCGTCACCAGGTGCGACTGCAAACGGACGGCGGGCTCAAAACGGGCCTCGACGTTATCAAGGCCGCGATGCTCGGCGCCGAGAGCTTTGGTTTCGGTACGGGCCCGATGGTTGCCCTGGGCTGCAAATACCTGCGCATCTGCCATCTTAATAATTGCGCTACAGGTGTTGCGACGCAGAACAGTGTACTGCGCAGCGAATATTTCATCGGCTTGCCGGAGATGGTGATTAACTTCTTCCGCTTCATTGCCGAAGAGGTTCGCCACCTTATGGCAGAACTCGGCATTCGTAAGTTCGAAGACCTGATCGGGCGCTCGGACCTGCTCGACCTCAAGGAGGGCGAAAGCGTGCGGCAGTCGCGCCTCGACCTGTCGCCGATTATTTCGATGGACGGTCTTGCCAGGGATGCACCGCGGTTCTGCACCGACCTCCGAAACGAGCCATTCGACAAAGGCGAACTCGCCGAAAAGATGCTTGAAGAAACGCTGCCGGCAATACTGTCGAAGAGCGGCGGACGATTTGGATTCGAGGTACAGAATTTCAATCGTTCGATCGGCGCAAGACTTGCCGGAGAGATTGCGCGCCAGCATGGCAATGAGGGGATGGCCGATGCGCCGCTCGATATCGTTCTGCGCGGTACGGCGGGGCAGAGTTTCGGTGCATGGAACCTCTCGGGCCTCAACATGACCCTGTCCGGCGATGCGAACGACTACGTGGGTAAAGGTATGGCGGGTGGCCGCATTGTAGTGCGGCCGCCGGAAGAGGCGGGTTACGTGGCGCGCGACACGGCTATCGTCGGCAATACTTGTCTGTACGGAGCGACCGGCGGCGAGCTCTACGCTGCGGGTCTTGCCGGCGAACGCTTCGGGGTGAGGAACTCAGGAGCGACCGCGGTAATCGAAGGCGCAGGCGATCACTGTTGTGAATACATGACCGGTGGCGTTGTCGTCGTGCTCGGCAAGAGCGGCCTCAATTTTGGCGCGGGCATGACCGGCGGTTTTGCCTATGTACTCGACATCGATCGCGACTTCGTCGATCGTTACAACCACGAGCTAATCGACATTCATCGCATTACTCCGGAGAGCATGGAGGCGCACCTGCATCACTTGCGCGACCTGATCGTCGCTCATGTTGAGTACACGGGCAGCGTTTGGGGCACAGCGATCCTCGAGGACTATCGTACTTATCTACCCAAGTTCTGGGTCGTGAAGCCGAAGGCCGATGAACTTAATTCGCTGATCGAGTCACTGAGGCAGGCCGCGTAATGGCAAAGCATCCACTGCAGTTTCTCGAGGTGCCACGGCGCGATCCGGAAAAGGAAGACGCAGAGCACCGCGTCGGGCACTACGGCGAGATCTATGGGTCTTACGACGGCGCCAGCGCGGCGGCGCAGGCGGGGCGGTGTCTGGCATGCGGCAATCCTTATTGCGAATGGCAGTGCCCGGTTCACAACTATATTCCGAACTGGCTCGCCCTCATCGAGGAGGGCAAGTTGTTCGAGGCCGCGGAGTTATCGCACCAGACGAATTCGCTGCCAGAGATCTGCGGACGCGTATGTCCGCAGGATCGACTGTGCGAAGGCGCCTGCACACTCGAAGATGCAAACGGTGCGGTAACAATCGGCAGCATCGAGAAATACATTACGGATGAGGCCATCAGCCAGGGCTGGCGACCGGACATGTCGCACGTCAACGATACGGGCAAGCGTGTTGCCATCGTTGGTGCGGGTCCCGCAGGCTTGGGTGCGGCAGATGTACTTGCACGCAATGGCATCCGATCGGTTGTGTTCGATGCGTACCCCGAAATCGGTGGCCTGCTGACCTATGGCATACCGCCGTTCAAGCTCGAGAAGCAGGTCGTACGCAAGCGCCGCGAGATTCTCGAAGGCATGGGCGTGCAGTTCGTTCTCAATACGCGTATCGGCGACGACAAGCCTTTCGAGGAATTGCTTGACGAGTTCGACGCGGTGTTCCTCGGGATGGGCACCTACGAGTACGTTACCGGTGGCTTCGCCGGTGAGGACCTGCCGGGCGTGTACGAAGCGTTGCCGTACCTGGTAGGTAACGTGTACCGCGAACTCGGGCACGATGAATCGGAGGCGCCGTACATCGATCTTGAGGGCAGGAACGTCGTGGTTCTTGGTGGCGGTGACACGGGCATGGACTGTAATCGCACCGCGATTCGTCAGGGCGCCGCGAGCGTTACCTGTGCGTATCGCCGCGACGAAGAGAACATGCCTGGCTCCCGGCGTGAAGTGGCCAACAGTAAAGAAGAAGGCGTGAATTTTCTTTTTAATCGCCAGCCTCTGGAGATTATCGGTGATGACAAAGTCACGGGTGTCCGGGTTATTGAAACGAAACTCGGCGCGCCGGGCTCAGACGGTCGCCGTCGCCCCGAACCGATTCCCGGAACCGAAACTATCCTGCCGGCCGACGCGGTGATCATCGCCTTCGGCTTTCGCCCGGATCCGCCGGCGTGGTTCAAGGACCACGCCATCGACACGCTCGACAGCGGCCGCGTCCTCGTCAAATCCATGGGCGTCGTTCCCTACCAGACGAGCAACCCGAAGGTCTTCGCAGGTGGTGACATGGTGCGCGGTTCCGATCTCGTTGTAACGGCTGTGCACGAAGGTCGCGAGGCCGCAAAAGGCATCGCAAGGTTCCTGCGGATTTGAGACGATGGCGGGATGATGCGAAAGGTCATCTTCACGATCCCGGTTTGCTCTGTTCTCCTGCTGGCAAATGAATGCCTGTCGGCTCCCGAAGTTCTCGAGGTCGTTCCTGTCGCCCGGTACGTTAGTGACCAAAAGAAATTGCGTGCCTACCAGGAATTCAAGAAGTCGGTGATCAAGGGTACGGCTGTGTACGACAATACCTTCAGGAATCCGGTGTTGCCGCTCGGTTCAGTGCTCGTCGATTGTCGCAGGGTGCGTCGGATCGGAGTCACACTCGCCATTCGTTTTACAGACGTTCACAGTCGTTTCGTCGGCCATCGGTATCCAACGAGCAGAGTCAAAGATACCCTCGTCGAGTATGTCTGGTCGCACTCCGAGCATGATGAAACGGGTGGTCGGTATCTGTGGAAAAATCGAATACACCCACACTACGCTTTAACATTCGTTAGCACTGGTCTCAACTTACGAGACGTGGATTACGTTGATGGCATTGTGACAGTCAACGTATTCGTAAACGCCGAATCGGTCTACGAGACGTCGTTCAGGTTGGTCGGTTGTGAGGCGGATTAACCGGGTCGTATCGACGTTCGACAAATCTACCATGACCATATTGTGAACAAGTACCGCTACGCAGCCTACGGCTCTAACCTCCATCCTGTTCGACTGGACAGGCGAGTGCCATCTGCAACACTTCTCGGCACGGACTTTCTTCCGACCTGGTCCCTCAATTTTTCGAAGACAAGCCATGTGGACGGTACGGGCAAATGTACGATCTCCGAGGACGGTGACGGGGTGTACGTGGCGGTCTACGAGATTGCCACCGCGGAAGAAGTCATTCTTGATCGTTGCGAAGGCCTGGGGTCGGGCTATAACAGCCTGACACTCGAGGTCCCCGGGTTCGGCTGGTGCAAGTCCTATATTGCCGACGAGGGAGCAATAGACGAGTCACTGGTTCCGACAGACTGGTACCGGGAATACGTAGTGCTGGGATGCGAGTTCAATCAATTTCCCGAGGACTACATTGCCCGGGTTCGAAAGGTGGAATGTTGCCAGGACCCCGACCCGCAGCGTAGCCGGAAAGAATGGGAATTGGTTGAGTCTATTATCAAGTGCGGTGCCGATCATGGCTGAACGAAAGAGACGTCTGGCTAAACGTATCGGCGTCACAATACTGGTGGTTTTTCTCGCAGGCTACCTGGTGCCGGAGCGCCTGGTGATTCCAGTGGAGGGCGCTACGACCCCTGACTGGAACGACGCGACCTTCTGGTACGAGCCCTGGGGTGCATCGGGCGTTCACAAAGGGATCGATATTTTCGCTCCAAAAGGAAAACACGTTCTGGCCGCAACCGGAGGGCTGGTGGTCTTCAGCGGCAACAACAGTCGCGGGGGGAACGTTAGCCTTGTCCTCGGACCAAAATGGCGATTTCATTATTACGCTCACATGGATGCTTCACTGGCAACTTTCGGTGAGTTCGTGTCTCGCGGTTGGATACCGAGACGCAGGGGTGGAAGAAGATGTTTTACCTGGATCCGAATGTCAGGCTTCGGGAGTAGCTCTTCGTGTAAGCGGGTGACCGAGGTGTAGAAGATGATGTGCAGAAGATGTCCGCACTGCTCCAGCGACTCGATACAAATCAAGGCGATACTGTTTCGGGATACCCGATGTCCTGAGTGCCGGAGAAGTGTCGGAGTTAAATCGGCGGTCACCGCATTCTTCTCCGTGGTGACTTTCCTGGTTACCGCGGCGACCACCTTCGTTGTCCTGGTGGAGCTGGGACTCTACGGTGCACTAATCTGGTTTTCGGTTCCCGTGGGCGCCATGAGCTATATCAAGGCGCGCTTTGGCCCCCTTGAGGTCAAGGCGGAGGCGGGTCTCCCGCGTAAGACCCCCGGCGCATAACGGTGGACCGTGCCTCCCTGTTGCTGCTGGCCGCAGACGCGTTGCTCTTCGGTCACGTCTTATTTGTCACGTTCGTGGTTCTCGGTCTGGTGCTCATCTTTGCGGGTAAGTTCCGGAATTGGGGCTGGGTTCGAAACCCGGGGTTTCGAATTACACACCTTGCTGCCATTGGCGTCGTCACACTGCAATCCTGGTTTGGGATGATCTGTCCGTTGACGACCTGGGAGATGGCGCTTCGCGAGCGCGCCGGAGACGCTACGTACTCTGGCGCCTTCATCTCTCACTGGCTTGACGCCATTCTGTACTACCAGGCTCCCGCATGGGTGTTCGCGGTTTGCTACACGGTTTTTGCCGGGATCGTGGTTGCCAGCTGGTTCTGGGTTCGTCCACGGCGATTTGCGAGCCCGAATCAGTCGTAGCCTTTAGCTGAGGCAACCTTCCAGGCCCAGGTGAGTTCGTTGCCTCTGTAGTGGACAGTAAACCTGGATTTCACCGATTCCATCGGGGCAATCATCACTTCCTGCGGATACTCGCGCAACGAGCTTGAGTCGGAATCGTCCCAGACCGCTATGGTCACTTCGGTAACCGTAAGATTCTCATTCTTGTTCTGAATGGTAGCGGTGTAGCTACTGCCAAACGCCTTGATTGTGGCTCTGAGTTTGTCGAGTTCTGCAGCCGTCAAACTTCTGCCTGGTCCCGTAGCAACCGGGACCGGCTGCGGAATGGGCGCAGTGGTTTGCGGCGGAGCCGTGTTTTCTACCCGGGCGGCGACTTCCTTCTGTTCGGGATACAGGTTGCGGCAACTTGAAATGATTGCCTGGGCGGCGATGTCGCTCGACACACCCTTCAACGATTCGAGAATGCATTCATCGTAATTGGAGGGGGCGGCCTGACCGACGCCAGGAAACATCAGAATCGCGAGGACAAGCAAGGAAGAACCGTTACGTAACATCATTGTCTTGCTCCTGACGAGATCGAAGCAGTACTTTATCGCTTTGTTGCATCGAGATTGCAACCGGAGGGTATCGATACGGTGAAACAGACGCCGCCCTCGACGTTGTCCGCACTGATACGGCCGCCGTGCCCTTCTGCGATCAGGCGCGCAACATAAAGGCCCAGACCGAGATGGCGCGAGTCTTTGCCGCTGCGCACCGAAACCATTGAGTCGAACAGCTGCGAGCGCATGCGCTCCGGAAGCTCAGGTCCGGGATTGGTAACGGCAATGAGGAACTCATCATCCCGTTCTTCCAGCGACAACGTGATGGTGTCATCGTCCTCGCTAAAGTCGACAGCATTATCAACCAGTTTGTCGAGCATCTGGATCAACAGCTCCGGTGACCCCGTGGTCTGTGCCGACTCAATACGCCCGGTAAATTCAAACGCCCGATTCCTGTAGACGTCGCGATAGGCCCGCGTCGTCGAGTCGAGAACGGCCCGTAAGTCGAACTGTTCGGGTTCGGCATGCTTCATCAGCTCCTCAACCCGGCTTGCCTCGCTCATAGCGCTGAGAATTCGCCGCAAGCGATCGGCACCTTCGCGCGCTCTCGCCGTGTAGCCGAGCGACGCCTCGTTGAGCGCTTCATGCTCGAGGTTCTCCAGCGATGAGGTCACAATTGCGAGCGGCGTGCGTAGTTCGTGCGACAGCTTGGACGCGAGCGAGCGCAGGTACTCGTTGTACTCGCCGAGCTGCCGCAACACCCAGGAGAAGCTCCGCGACAAATCGCCAATCTCGTCCTCGGCGAGGGCGCTCGGCAATGCCGAAGCCAGGTCTTCCGTTTCCAGCGCATCTTCGGCGGCAATCGATAGTGCTCGAATGCGACGCGACAGCCAGGTCGCATAGCCGAGCAGCGCGCCCGCGACCACCAGTGTGGTGATCAGTGTGACGTTGATGAGTCGGGACAAGCCCTCGTTTCTCTGGCTCAGGATGGCGTCTGTACCACGCTGTAACATGACCGCGCCGATCACCTCGACGCCATCGCTTATTGGCGCAGCAACCGCAACGATGGCCGTCCCGGTATCGACGTTTCTGAACCACGTCCCTGTTTCCCGGCCCTCCAGTGCCGCACTGACGTAGGGTTGCTGCTCGCGCCCCTGCGGATCGGGCTCTGCGAAAGCCGCCTCCTTGCCTCGCTCGACAAGCAAGTCGTACAGGCGTCGCGCGAAGCCGTTGTCCGAGGGCTCTCCCGCGCCCGATCCGAGCTCACCGGCTGCAGCAACACGCCAGCCATCAGCGTCTGTGAGGATCAGACGCATGTCAGGCCCTACGAGTTCTTCCGCGACCTGCTCCAGCTCGGCAATCTTGCTCATCGCCAAGCCCGGTATGCGACCCGAGAATGAGCTGCTGCGAGTACCTGCCTGCAACGGGTCGGCTGTATTTTGAATGACCAGGCCGAGGCGTGGACCAAGCTGTCCTGATGGAATACGGGCCTCCAGATGATACCCGCCAGGAATATCCTGCCAGAACGCTGTGATAGTGGCCTGAGCTTCAAAGCCAAAGGGCGATTGGCGATAGCTTATTATTCTGCCGGGCGCTTCCGCCGCGAACGTAAATGCCTCGCTGAATTTGGATGGGCGGTTGCTTACCAGCGTAACCCGATCGGCAAATTGTGATGCACCATCGACCAGAAGCGACTGTGCGGTTGCATAGATAACATCGCGATCGGCGACTTCAACGTAGAGATAGGTTGCCTCCGCATACGACGCAACGGCAAAACGGATGAGACCATCGCTGCCTCGTAATGAACGCAACGACGCGGACGGGAGTGCCCAGTCGTCAAAATACCCGTCGATCTCGGGCCGCGAATCGAGGCGGTATATGTACAGCTGATCACCGACGCTATAGGACCTGTCACGGACGGGAAACTCGTCGCGGTACTGAACCATTGAGCCGGCAATCGCCCTGGCCGTTCCAGCCAGCATCTGCTCTTGACCCGAGCGCAGCGCAATCTCGGTTTCACGAATGAATTCACAGCCAGCCCAGGGCAACATCAGGGTCAGCAGGCTGACGAGTAGCAGCTGGCGCCGAAGATTCACTAATTGCTGATCCAGCGATAGCCCATACCATAAACCGTCTCGATGGAATCGAAACTCTCATCGATAGCGTGGAACTTGCGACGAATACGTTTGACGTGAGACGTGATCGTGTTGTCGTCGAGTACCGCCTGCGCGGCATCCATAAGCTGCTGCCGATTCTTCACATGTCCCGGGTAACGCGCGAGAGCATGGACCAACCAGAACTCCGTCAGAGTCAGCCCGACCGGCTCGTCCTGCCAGCGAATCGTCATGCGCTCTGTATCGATACTCAGGTCACCGCGCGTTATGCGGCTCTCGGTACCCTGCGGCTTCTGCATCGCGTCGAGGCGACGAAACAGCGCCGCAACGCGCGCCATCAAATGCGGCAGGCTGATGTCTTTCGTGAGGTAATCATCAGCGCCGAGGCGCAGGCCTGACACCGCATCGAATTCGCTGTCCCTTGCGGTCAGGAAGATGATCGGCAGATCGGCAGCGCGTGCCCGAAGTTCGCGGCATAGCTCAAACCCGCCTTCCACATCATCTTTCAGATTGATGTCAATGACGACAAGATCGGGCAGGCGGCTTTCGAATGCATCAAGCGCCGGCCGTCGCGCCTCGTAGCCGTCGACGACATAGCCTTCCCGGCTGAACGCTGCCGCATAGTTTTCCCGTATTGCTGCTTCGTCTTCGACGATTGCTATTCGTTTGGCCACCTGGGTCCCCTTGTTGGTCCGTCACAATTTGCCACATTCCGCCCGTGCATTGCCATGACACAGGCCGCGGTCCGGCCCATTGCCCCCTTTAAATGGTTATCACGCCAAAGGGAGGCCGTAATGCAAACCATCAAATCCGATCTTCGATCCTGGCTATGGATTCTCGCACTGTTGTTCGTGCTGCAGGCGTTTCCGGAGCCTGTATCGGCCAATGAAGCCACACCCGGGGCTGCACAGGCTGGCAGTCTTTTGTGGCGCATGGAACAGGGGTACGCGACCGCCACCACGCTTAACACCGACGTCCGTATGGATATCAGCGGTCTCGTAGCGCGCGTGAAGGTTCGACAGGAATTCCGCAACGAGGGTGGCGAGTGGGTGGAAGGCATCTACGTTTTTCCGTTGCCCGACAAGGCAGCAGTTGATCGCATGCGCCTGCACATAGGTGATCGCTTCATCGAGGGAGAAATTCGTGAAAAGGAACAGGCAAAAAAGGAGTACGAGCAGGCCAGGCAGAGCGGCAGGAAAGCCAGCCTCGTGCAGCAACAGCGTGCCAACCTGTTTACAACGTCAGTGGCAAATGTCGCACCCGGCGAACGGGTGGTTGTCGAAATCGAGTACCTGGAAGATCTTCGCTACGAAGATGGCCGCTTCAGTATCCGATTCCCAATGACACTGACGCCGCGCTATATCCCGGGACAGGCGCTGCCGGACAAACAGGGAAACGGCTGGTCGGCAGACACCGATCAGGTCGCCGACGCATCGCTGATTACGCCACCGCAGGTCAGCCGTTCTTCGAACCACAAGATTTCGTTGAACGCCCACGTGAATGCTGGCATGCCTCTCAAGATCATCGCCAGCCGTTACCACCCGGTTAGCGTGTCGGAAAAGGAGGGGCAATACACCGTTGCCTTGTCCGACCAGAAAACGATCATGAACCACGACTTCGAGCTTGTGTGGCAACCCGTACCCTCTGCTGAGCCGCGAGCGATGGCATTCACCGAGACGATCGATGGCAAGCCGTATCACCTGCTCATGGTCATGCCGCCAGATCAGGAAGACGCGTCGCCGGCACAAATGCCGCGTGAGACTATATTCATTGTCGATACGTCGGGTTCGATGCACGGTGTATCAATGTCGCAGGCAAAACGCGCTGTGGATCTGGCGATCAAGGCGCTGCAGCCAGGCGATCTGTTCAACGTCATCGAGTTTAACTCCTACACCACCGCGCTATCCCCACACAGCATGCCGGCGTCGGCCAGCAACGTTGCGACCGCGCTCAACTTTGTGCAAAAGCTGCAGGCTGACGGTGGTACCGAAATGCGCCCGGCGCTTAAGCTCGCTTTAAGCACGCCGGCCCAGGAATCCCATCTTCGGCAGATCGTCTTCATTACGGACGGCAGCGTTGGCTACGAAGACCAGATGTTCTCGATGATCGAACAACGTCTTGGCGCCGCGCGCCTGTTTACGGTGGGCATCGGTTCCGCACCCAACAGCCTGTTCATGCGCAAGGCCGCGGAGGCCGGGCGAGGTTCCTACACATTGATAAGCGCGCTGCACGAGGTCAGCGAAAAGATGGAAGCGCTGTTTCGGAAACTCGAGCACCCGCAGGTCACAGACATCAACATGCATTGGCCGAGTGGTGTGATCGTGGACAGCTATCCAGCCACCGTACCCGACCTGTACCTGGGCGAACCGGTGCTAGTGAAAGTGCGGGCGTCGAACAAGTTTCGCCGTGGCGACGAGGTGCGCATAACCGGCAACTCGGTGGCGGGCGCCTGGACGGCCGACCTGGTGCTCGATGTGCCGGTACAGAGCGAGGGTGTCGCGGCGCTGTGGGCAAGAGCGCGGATCGGTGAGCTGATGGATCAGGAGCGCCGGGGCGGAAATGCCGAAGCGTTACGTGCAGGTATTCTTGAGGCGGCGTTGACCCACCATCTCGTCAGCAAATACACGAGCCTGATCGCGGTGGACAAGACCCCGGTGCGTCCAGCCGGCGATCCGCTGTCCAGCGAGCAGGTACCAAACCTGATGCCGTACGGGCAAAGCGCGAATGCGATCTTCGGTTTCCCGGCGACGGCCACGAGCGCGCCGGCAATGCGCATCATGGGGGCGGCATGGTTACTCGCTGCGTTCCTCTTCATGGTCATGCTTCGAACCGGCAGGCGACGGTCACGTGGCCGGCGCGCGTAGGCTCGGGGGCTGGGTTGTGTCTGCCCTCTTGTGCCTGGGCTTCTGGCAGTTCGGTCAGGGCGCGTACATTCCTGCCAAGGCATGGCTTGCTCAGGAACTGATGCAACGCGCCTGGGTTCGTGCCGGCGCCGGCGAGGAACGCGCCACGCCCTGGCCGTGGGCCGATACCTGGCCGGTAGCCCGGTTGACGGCAAAGCAGCGAGACGTGGACCTGATTGTGCTCGCCGGTGGCTCGGGACGAACGCTGGCGTTTGGTCCAGGCCACCTGAGCGCGAGCGCGATGCCGGGTGAGACGGGTAACGCAATTATCGGTGGACATCGCGACACCCACTTTCTATTTCTAAGAAAACTCGAGGTTGGCGAATTGCTCGGCATGGAAACCACGCGCGGCCAACGTCATATCTACAAGGTCGTCGGCATCGATATCGTTGACTCGCGTAGAGGTAGTCTCGTTCTCGATACGGATGCCGCCATGCTGACGCTGGTCACGTGCTATCCCTTCGATGCGCTTGAGGCCGGTGGGCCACTTCGCTATGTGGTTACGGCGAGGATGATGTTCTAGTTGCGTGCAGACGAAGTAAGGCAGCAGCACTAATCGCATCGGTAATGGCACCGTCGATCACCATTTGTACAGCCTCCCGCAGTGGGAGTTTGCGAATGGTCAGATCCTCCGTTTCCTCAAAAGCGGTTTCGCCTTCAGTTAGCTCGGTCGCCACATATACATAGCCAACCTCATCGGTTATCGAGTTGCTTGTGTGCAGCTGCATAAGTTCCGACCACTGCCCGGCGCTCAGGCCGGTTTCTTCCTTGAGTTCACGGCGTGCGGCTGTGAGCGGGTTCTCATCGAGCGGTGCGCCGCCCATCGGCAGTTCCCAGGAATACTCGCCAAGCGTGTAACGCTCCTGCCCGACCAGCCACGTATTGCCGTCTTCATCGATGGGGATAATCGCGACGGCGCGATTCCTGAAATGAACATGGCCGTAATGATTACGACCGCCGCCCGGGTTGATTACCTCGTCTTCGAGAACCGTCATCCAGTCGTTCTCGTAGATAATTTTTCGGGAGAGGCGCTTCCACTTGAGTTTCATGGCTATTACCTGTATTCGTCCTGTCTGATCATAACGCAACGAGCTCGAATGAATTCCCAACCGGCCAGACTGACGCAGGGCCCTGTAGGCTCCCACCTGGTCAACATGGCCTTGCCCGTGCTTCTTGGCATCACCATGTTGATGGCTCAGTCGTTTATCGACACCTACTTTCTCGGTATGGTCGGTGACCGCGCGCTGGCGGCTTACAGTTTTGGTTTTCCAATCCTGATGATCGTCACCAGTGTGGCGATCGGTCTGGGTGCCGGTACGTCATCCGTGGTCGCGCGAGCGATCGGCTCCGGCGATCACCGGCGAGCCAGGCGGCTTGCGACCGACAGCCTGCTGTTGTCGTTCCTGATAACGGCCTCGTTGTCCTTCATTGGGATTCTCACGATCGATCCGCTCTTTCGTCTGCTCGGTGCGCCGGACGACATGATTCCGATGATTCGCACGTTTATGACGATTCTTTACTGCGGCGTGCCCTTCCTCGTCATTGGCATGGTGGGCACCAGTAGCATGCGAGCAACCGGCGATACGGTTTTGCCGAGCAAGCTCATGGTTGCGGGTGCGGTATTGAACGTGTGCCTCGATCCGATATTCATTTTCGGTCTCGGGCCGGTCCCGGCGCTGGGTCTCAATGGTGCAGCGATCGCGGCGCTTCTCGCGCGGGGTGCGATGTTCGTCGGCACGATCTATTTCCTGGCCTACCGTCTGGACATGATCAGTTTCAAAGATGCCGAGCCTGGCGAGATACGTCGCTCGTGGCGCGACATCCTTCATGTTGGCCTGCCGGCAGCCGGGACAAACGCTATCGTTCCTGTCGGTATGGCGCTGATCACAGCGATGATCGCTCGCTTTGGACCGGAAGCCGTTGCCGGCTTCGGTGTCGCGAGTCGGGTTGAGTCGATGGTGCTCGTCATGTATTACGCGATGTCGTCGATCATCGGTCCGTTTGTTGGCCAGAACCTGTCTGCGGGTAAGGAAGACAGAATTCAGCACTCGCTGCGACTGTGTGCGAGCTTCTGTCTCCTGAGCGGCCTCGTGATTGCAGTGGTTCTGGCACTTTTGTCCGGCGTCGTACCGGGACTATTCAGCGACAACCCGGCCGTTACGGATGTGACCCGGCTGTTCATGTGGATCGCGCCGATCAGCTACGGTGCCTACGGCCTCGTCATGGTCGTCAATGCAGCGTTCAACGGCCTCGGGAACCCGCTGCCCGGCGTGGTGATCAGCGTTACCCGAATCCTGGTTTTGTATATACCGCTGGCTTTCATCGGCAAAGAGCTGTTCGGTATTGCGGGCATCTTCGGTGCCTACGCGGTTGCTAATATTCTTTCAGGAACCCTGGGATACTTCTGGGCAAAAGCTAACGCGCATAGACTTTGCGAGAAAGTGGCCTAGAACTTCTTGTATACAAAATGCATGCCGATGCCACGGCTCGCGAAAAAGAGCATGAACGCAAACCACAGCCCGTGGTTGCCGAATGACTGGGTGAGATACCACGCCGGCAGAAATACAGCGAACGTCGAGAACACCATGATGTTGCGCATCTCCCGGGCACGGGTCATTCCGACGTAGACGCCGTCGTAGAGAAAACACCAAACAGAGATCACCGGTGACACGATGAGCCACGGAAGGTAAACCATCGCCGTCTTACGAACGTCCGGCAGGTCGGTAAGGGTACGAACGATGAGCGGCCCGGCGATCAGGTAGGTGACGGTAAAGCCCACGGCAAAAATCAGCGACCACTTCAGTGTGAGCCGCACCGTATGCTGCAGCATATCCCGGTCCTTCTGACCCACCGCTTTACCCACCATAGCCTCCGCGGCATGAGCCAGGCCGTCGAGGCCCAGCGACGTCAGGTTCTGGAAGTTCAACAGTACGGCGTTCGCCGCGAGGATGGCGGGGCCAAGTCGCGCGCCCTGCGCGGTGACGAAAGCAAACGTGAACATCAGGGCCATCGAGCGAACGAACAGGCTGGCATTCATAGAAAAAAACGACTTGTACGCTGATAGCCGGGTCAGTCGTGC
This sequence comes from Gammaproteobacteria bacterium, assembly GCA_024639825.1. Classification (GTDB taxonomy): domain Bacteria; phylum Pseudomonadota; class Gammaproteobacteria; order Steroidobacterales; family Woeseiaceae; genus UBA1847. The sequence goes on along the minus strand of JAHEGH010000002.1, from coordinate 34,862 downwards.
GAGCGGCCAGTGGCCCTCATGGCTTCGCAATGCGCTAATGGCAAACGCGCCGCCCACCAGCAGACCGGAGTACTCCGCAATAACCGAGGCGAGTGCGACGCCGTCCACCTTCATGCCGAACACAATCACAAACAGCAGATCGAGCACGATATTGATGATGTTGATCGTGAGAAAGATTAACAGCGGCACGCGCGCGTTCTGGAGGCCGAGGAACCAGCCGATCAGAGCATAGTTGGCGAGCGTGCCTGGAGCGCTCCACACGCGTATCGAAAAATACGTCGCTGCATGCTGCTGCGTTTCCGCATCGCCACCCAGAAGCGCAATAGCGAACCGGCCAACCGGAAGCTGCAGCAGAAGAATGGCGAAAGCGATCGCCAGGCTGACAATGAGCGCCTGCCCCAGCGACACACGTAATCCGTCATTGTCTCCGGCACCGTAGCTCTGTGCGGCAATGCCGGTCGTTCCCATGCGCAGGAAGTTCATGCTCATGTACAGGAACGTAAAGATAGTGCCGCCGATCGCGACGGCGCCGAGGTACGCGGGACTCTCGAGATGCCCTGTGACGCCGGTATCGACCATGCCGAGCAACGGCACGGAAATATTCGACAGGATCATGGGCGCAGCTATGCGCCACATGTCCTGATTGGTTGGTGTTAGCCGAATGCGTTGACGCCCGTCAGTTCCTTACCGATGACGAGCTGGTGAACGGTCTCGGTGCCTTCGTAGGTAATCACACTTTCGAGGTTCAGCATGTGACGAATAGGCACGTACTCCGCACTGATGCCTGCGCCGCCGAGAATGTCACGTGCGTCGCGGGCGATGTCGAGTGCGGCCCGGCAGTTGTTCCATTTCGCGAGCGATACCTGTGATGGCGTTAACTCGCCTTTGTCCTTGAGGCGACCCAGGCGCAGTACCAGCAGTTGTGCAGTCGTGATGCGCCGCGCCATATCGGCCAGGCGAATTTGCATGGACTGCGTGTGCGCAACGGGCTTGCCAAACAGCACACGATCCTGCGAGTAGTTCAGCGCTTCGCTGAGGCACGCCTGAGCGGCGCCAATGACACCCCAGGCGATGCCGTAACGTGCCTGGGTCAGGCAGCTCAATGGACCCTTGAGTGTCGACACGCCCGGGAGGACGCTTTCCTTGGGAACCCGTACGTTGTCAAAGAACTGAGCGCCGGTGACCGATGCGCGCAGGGAAAATTTGTTTTCGATTTCCTGCGTCGCGTAGCCGGGCATGTCCTTCTCGACGATAAAGCCCTTGATGCCCTCGTCTGTCTTCGCCCAGACAACGGCAGCATCCGCAATCGTCGCATTGGTGATCCACATCTTGGCGCCATTGATGATCCAGTCATCACCATCGCGTTTTGCATGCGTTTTCATGTTGCCCGGATCGGAGCCGCCGTGTGGCTCGGTAAGCCCAAAGCAACCGATGGCTTCGCCGCGCGCCATGGCAGGCAGCCAGCGCTCTTTTTGCTCGTCGGAGCCATAGGCGTGAATCGGAAACATGACCAGGCTCGATTGCACAGACACGAAGCTGCGCAGGCCACTGTCACCACGCTCGAGTTCCTGGCAGATCAGGCCGTAGCTGACGCCATTGAGGCCGGCACAATCGTAGCCTTCAATGGAGCTGCCGAAAAGACCGAGCCCGGCGACTTCGCCGACAAGTTCCATCGGGAATGTATGTTGCTCAAATGCCTCGCGCATGAGCGGGATGACCCGATCATCGACGAAGCGGCCAACGGTATCCTTGACCATAACCTCGTCTTCGCTGAGTTCGGAACGGATATCATAGAGATCGAGCGGATCGAGTACTTTTGCGCCCACGGGTTTCTTCCTGGGATTTGGGATTTGGGGCGTAGATTCTAGACGAGTTTCACGCCCGCGGCACTAGCTCTAAAACGGTATGCGGAAGCGCTTGTACATCACCGACAGAAGCCAGGCCGGGCCGATCATCATGAGCTGGAAATCCTGCAAGACACCGCGCAAGCTGCCCGGGCCACGACGACCCAGCCACAGCCCGACAGTGCCAGCGGCCAGAAGGCCGACCGAAACGCCCAGCTGCGGATAGGGGGACTGCGCCAGCCAGAGCTGCAGCGCGGCGATGCCGAGCAGGAACGGCAGCATCCCGATCGCGAGTGACAGCGAGATGATGAAATAGTAGACGGCGGCGGCCATCAGGAAAGCGCTGCCCCAGTTGAGAAGCGGGGAGATCTCATAGAACTCCTCAGGAACAGGCAGGTACCAGAGCAGGCCTATCGTGCCGAGCACGACCATTGGAACGGCCGCCCAGTAGACGACCGGGTTTGTGAGGCCCTGGTGACCCTGTTCGTAGCGGTCCAGCCAGCTGTCGATTTCGGTCATACGTCACAGTTTACGCGGTTTCTTTGAATTCTCCCGACATAAGAAGGTCGATTAAGCGTGCGTTCAGGTAGGCGCGTATTACAATGCAGCTTACAATTCGCAAAACCCATGTAAGCCAAAGGAAAGATCATGAACAAGCGATCTGGAAAGATTATTCTCGCAATGACCGTCATGACGGTCATTGCGAGCGGTTGCACGACACTCGACCCATACACTCGCGAAGAGCAGACGAGCCAGGCGACCAAGGGTGCCCTGATCGGCGCTGGTATTGGGGCCGTTGTTGGCCTGATCTCGGGTGATGACGCGGTAGAGCGCCGTCAGCATGCCTTGATTGGCGCCGGAGTTGGGGCGCTCGCCGGTGGGGCTGTTGGTGCCTACCAGGACAAACAGGAAGCCGAGCTTCGCGCAGAACTCGAAGGCACTGGCGTCAGCGTTTATCGTGACGGCGACAACATCACGCTGAATATGCCTGGAAACATTACGTTCGCGACAAACAGCTCTGACCTCAGTCCGGCCTTCTTTGATGTACTGAACTCGGTTGGCAAAGTGCTCGGAGAGTTCGACAAGACCGTTGTTGAGGTCGCAGGCCATACGGACAGCACGGGGACGGACGCTTACAACCAGAGCCTCTCGGAGCGTCGCGCCGGAGCGGTCTCGGCCTACCTGCAGGGTCGAGGTGTCACGTCGCAACGTCTGATCACGGTGGGCATGGGTGAGTCTCGCCCGGTCGCTGACAACAGCTCAGAAGCGGGCCGCCAGGCGAACCGCCGCGTGGAAATCACGATGGTGCCGGTTACCCAAGGGTAGCGCTCAGCAAAGATCAAGGAAGCACGGTGGCCAGGGAAGGCCCACCGTGCTTTTTTTATGAGCAGAGCATTCACAAAGCGCGATGAAGGCGAGTGGATCGAAGTCACTGGCTTCGTGCGGCGCCTGCTGTCGGATGACGACGACGGCTCACCCCACCAGCGCTTCATCATCGACGTCGGGAATAACCGGACGCTGCTCATAGCGCACAATATTGATCTTGCCGAACGCATCCCGCTCGGGATGGGTGACCGCGTGCGTGTGCGAGGCATGTACGAGTGGAACGATCTGGGTGGCCTGGTGCACTGGACGCATCACGATCCAAAAGGCATCGAAGACGGTGGCTGGGTTCGTTTTCGGCGCAAGACCTTCGCCTGATTGGCTACCAGTCTTTGAGCGGCCAGTGGATCGGTGATGCAGGTGGCCAGGGCAGCTCCGCGTCCTCAAGCAGCTTGGCGAAATTAGGCGTGTACTCAAGATCCCATGGCGCGCCGCAGTAGCAGGTGACAGGAACAAGCATCAGGCGAAGGTGGCCATATGGATGCGCATCGACCTCCGACGCCCGCCTGTTGGCTGCTTCGCGATCGCCCATGACTGCAAGGCTGGTGATGATGCCAACCGTTAATTGAGCCTCGCTGTCGATGAGGCGAGTATGCAGTTTCTTCGCCAGCGCTGCGTCACCTCTAATTGCGGCGATGGCGCGTTGAAGGCCAAGTTTATTTCGTTCGGTCCGAATGTGTGTCGCGATGAGTTGCTCAGCGTCGTCAATACGACCTGCGGCGAGGTAGGTAAAAAACAACTGCTGCGCGAGCCGGACGTGTGACGTAGCCTCGAATCCGCGTAGAGCGGTCTCCACGGCGGCATCAAATTCGCCGGCCCATAGCTGGGACAGCGAGAGCCACCGCCAGCCATTGAATGAAAGCGGATCGCAGTCAACGGCCTGCTGCGCGATGAGGCCCAGCTCACGCGCCCCTCCGTAGGGGGCACTGACGACCTCAGCCCACGAGGATGTCGTACAGCCGCCATTCACGGCCAATTGCGGCATCAGTTCCGGTACGCTTCTCCAGTTACCCGATATGATCGCGAGATCAATAGCAGCCGAGGCGCTGCGCGACTTATCAGCGGCCGTTCGTATGGCGTTGTCGAGGTCTTCAACGAGCTTCTCGTACGCGGCATTCTGTTCTGCCACCGAGATTTCCGGATTGTCGACTGAAGATAGCAGCCGGTGGGTGTAATGATCCGCGTGCAGTAAATACGCATCGGAAATTCCAGGTTGAATAGCCAGTGCCTTTTCAAACCAGCTATTTGCCTCCCGTAAGAGGTTAATCTGGTCCGCCGTTCCGTGGGCGGCGTCGAAGGCCTCATAGCCTTTCTGCAATGCAATAAATGCGTCTGGATCACGTACTCCGGCTTCGCGCATTAGCTTAAGCTGCGTATCGTTCAGGACGACGCCGAGCGCTGAGGATATTTCCTCGGCAATATCGGTTTGCACGCCAAACGTGTCTGATGTGTCACGATCGTAATTCTTTGACCAGAGGTGAAATCCATCGGCGGCCCGAACCAGCTGGGCCGTTACCCTGAGCCGGTCGCCGTCACGGCGTACCGATCCTTCTACAATGTTGTCGACGCCCAGTCTTTCTGCGATTTCCGGGATCGGGATGTCCTGTCCCTTGAAGTGAAAAGCTGATGTCCGTGCCGTTACAAGCAGCTCCGGAACTCGGGTTAGCGAGTTGAGAATTTCCTCAGTGAGGCCATCCGCAAAGTACTCGTCGTCTTCTCCACGACTCATGGCGACGAATGGCAGTACGGCCACAGACTTGTCGGTGATCGTTACCGCGGGCGATTCGTCCTCTAATACAAACTTGTCGATCAGCAGGAACGTTACGGCGGCAGCAAGTAACGCAATGATCGTGCGATTAAGTTTCTGTCCGGTGTTCTGAGTAATCGAGGCGGAGCGATCGACGTCCTTCTCGCGCTTGATGCCCTCAGGCGTCATCTCGTAGGCCCAGGCGAACAGCACGGCAATTGGAAAGCCGATGGCCAGGAAAAACATGAGCGCCTTCATCAGCCATTCCGGCGCAGCGATATTGTCGAGAACGATATCGGAGACCTGGAGAACCAGCCATGCAATGGCGAGGTACGCGATGGCAACGCGAAACACATTGCGACGTCTTAGTTCTTCAAAGAGCTGACTCAAGTCCCGGTATTCCTTCTGATCCTGACAGCTGCTCAACATAGCAGATCAGGGCACAAAAAAGGCCGCCCGAGGCGGCCTTTCCTTGTTTCTTGCGGGCTGGCCTTACACGGCCATCGCGTTACGCAGCTTCTTGATCGCGTTGGCCTCGAGTTGGCGAATACGCTCAGCTGAGATGCCGTACTCATCGGCAAGCTCGTGCAGCGTCGCTTTGCTCTCTGTCAGCCAGCGAGCCTCGATGATGTGGCGGGCACGGTCGTCGAGGACGTTCAACGCGGCGGTCATTCGTGTCGTCGCGTCATGGTTGAAGTCTGCGGTCTCGACCTGCTTGGCCGGATCGGAGTCCGGTGCCGGCAGGTAGGCCGCTGGCGTGTAATTATGGTCGTCATCGAGGTCCGGAGTTGGATCGAAGATTGCGTCGCGCGAGTGCAGACGCTTTTCCATTTCCGTGACTTCCTTGGCGCTCACGCCCAGATCATCAGCAACCGCTTTCGTTTCGGCAGCAGAGAGCCAGGCAAGCGTCTTTTTCTTGCCGCGAAGATTGAAGAACAGCTTGCGTTGGGCTTTGGTCGTGGCAACTTTCACGATGCGCCAGTTCTTGAGTACGAACTCGTGAATCTCGGCGCGAATCCAGTGCACGGCGAACGAGACGAGTCGTACGTCATAACTCGGGTCGAAACGTTTGACGGCTTTCATGAGACCGACGTTGCCTTCCTGGATGAGGTCATTCAGTGGCAGGCCATAGCCCGTGTAGCCCTTGGCGATATGCACAACAAAACGCAGATGCGCCATAACGAGCTCGCGTGCGGCGTCGAGGTCTTCTTCGTCGCGATAACGCGTTGCGAGCGACTGTTCATCCTCTTTGGACAGAACAGCTATCGAGCCGACAGCCTGGATATAGGCGTCAAGACTGCCTACCGGGCCTGCCAGTGCGAGATCGTGATTAGTCATGGCTAATGCAGTGGTCATCTACTACCTCCGTGATGGTGCTCAATTTTAGCACTCAAGGGGTTGGAGTGCTAATAAGTACCATAAGTTCCTGCGAGGAATACGTAATATCGTTATAGAAAATAGCTATTTAGCGCCCTACAGCTGAAACCTCGGTAATCAACATGGACCGGACAGCGGCCGAATTTATTTCAAACGAGGCCTAGCGCGGCTCGATGCGCCGCATATGCCGTGCAGTGGTGAACCAGGATCCGAACAGGCCGAGGAACACGCCAATGCCGATAATCGCCGCCGCCTCCCCAAGGCTCATGGCGGCTATAGCGATATTGCTCTGGTACAGCCCGGCGAGACGAGCAATCGGCCCCTGCAGCAGGTACAGGCCGTAGTAGACGAGGGTGAGGGCCATGAGCCCCCCAAACAGGCCGTACCAGAAACCCGTCCAAAGAAACGGGCGACGCACAAACGCATTGCTCGCGCCGATGAGTTTGGTGACTTCGATTTCGTTGCGGCGATTCTCGATATCAAGGCGGATCGTGTTGCCGATGATTACAACGATCGCGATACCGAGCAGCGCCGCACCAATCGCGATTGCCTGCCGCACGATATCCAGAATCGCATGGAAGCGTTGTACCCACTCTGTATCAACCTGTACGTGCTCTGTCTCAGGAAGGTTGCCGAGCTCCTCATGCAACAGAATCATCGACGCGCTCGTATTACCCCCGCCTGGTCTTACGACGAGAGTGTGCGGCAACGGGTTATCGGGGAGCTGATCGAGCGCAGCCCCAAACCCGGAATGTTCTTTGAAATCCCCAAGCGCCTGTGACGCGCTGATAAACAAGACGGAATCGACGTCCGCTCGTTGTTCAATCAGCCTGCCGAGTGCGCGTGCTTCGTCTTCGGGGACAGCCTGTTTCAGAAATACGGAAAAATCCAGCGCGTTGTCCCAGCTGCCGCTGATCGAGCGCGCATTCTTGACGATGAGATTGATTGCCGCCGGCAGCGCCAGTGTGACCGCAATAACGAGGATGATCATCAGGCTGGAGAACGGGTGGCGAGACAGTCGTCCGAGCGAGCCGACCGAGATACTTACGTGCCGGGAAAACCAGATCGCCAGTGGACTGGATCTCCGTACCGGGGCGACAGCGTCGGCATTGCGTGTTACAGCCACGGATCGACCTCCTCCTCCGGTTCCCGCTGCAGCCGCCCATCCTCGAGCGCAATGCGTCTGCAGCCGAGCCGATCAATCAGTGCAATATCGTGGCTTGCGATCAGCAACGTTACGCCGACTTCATTGAAGCGTCGAAAAATGCGCATGACCTCGAGTGACAGGTCCGGGTCGAGATTGCCGGTCGGCTCATCCGCGATTAGCAGCTTTGGTCGCGACACGATCGCGCGTGCGATACCAACGCGTTGTTGCTCACCCGCGGACAATGTCTCGGGACGCTGCTTCTCTTTGTGCAACAGTCCAACCTGGTCGAGCGCCGCCCGCACCTTGCGGCCTGCCTCGCGATGGCCAACGCCAGCGATGATCAGCGGCAAAGCGACGTTTTCGGCAACCGGCCGGTCATACAGCAGCTTGTGGTCCTGAAAGACCATGCCAATCTGGCGGCGGTACGCGGGAATCTTGCGCCGTTTTACGCGACTTGTATTCTGCCCGTCGACAATGACCTGGCCGCTGGTCGGTCGCTCGATCAGTGCGATGAGGCGCAGCAACGTGCTCTTGCCGGCACCCGAGTGTCCCGTGACGAACACCATCTCGCCTTTGTCGACGGAAAGGCTGAGGCCCGACAGGGCTTCCTGTCCGCCGGGGAATCGCTTGGTGGCGTTTTCGAGTTGAATCATCAAGTCGTGAACTAGCCCTGGTGTCCCGATGAGAGCAGCGCGTCCACGAAGTCTGTCGCCGAAAATGGCTGCATGTCGTCGACCGATTCGCCGATACCGATAAAGCGAACCGGCACGCCGATGCGATCAGCAATGGCGAGAAGAATGCCACCCTTCGCGCTGCCATCCAACTTTGTCACGGTCAGGCCGGTCAGGCTCAGCGCCTCGTGGAACTTCTCTGCCTGCACGAGCGCATTCTGGCCCTGACTGGCGTCGAGTACGAGCATGATCTCGTGCGGCGCGGTCTTGTCACGTCGCGAGATGACGCGCTTAATCTTGGCCAGCTCATCCATAAGGCCTGTCTGGCTCTGCAACCGGCCAGCCGTATCCGCAAGCAGGATATCGATGTCGCGAGCCCGAGCCGCGTCCATGGCATCAAAAATGACCGCAGCCGGATCTGCGCCCGCCTGCTGTGCAATGACTGGAACATCGTTACGTTCACCCCAGACCTGAAGCTGTTCGACCGCAGCGGCACGAAAGGTGTCACCGGCCGCGAGCATTACCGAATAACCCTGGTCCTTGAAGCGCCGCGCCAGTTTGCCAATCGTCGTAGTCTTGCCGGCGCCGTTAACACCGACCATCAGAATGACGTACGGGCCTTCAAGCCGCTCTATGACGAGCGGCTTCTCAACGGGCTCGAGAATTTCGCACAGCGATTTGTGGAGACCGCGTTGCAATGCCTCCACATCATCGAGCTCTTTCCGCGCCAGGCTCTTCTGGAGATCAGAGATGATTCGCTCGGTCGTGTCTACACCCACATCGGCCATGACAAGCAGGCTCTCGAGTTCCTCCAGCACCTCCTCATCGATCTTCCCGCCCGGCGCGAGATTGGCCAGGTCGTAGGTCAGCCAGCTGTCACCACGGTTGATGCGTGCCCGCAGGCGCTTGATGAAGCCTTCCCGCTTTTCGGGCTTTTCCTTTTTCCCAAACATACGTTTACGATTCAGATACTCAGGGTGAGGCGGCGATGGCCAGACGAAAACAAAGTGCTAATTCCCAGACGGGACGGCTGCGTATTGTAGCCGGAATCTGGCGCAGCCGCCTTTTGGATATTGCTGACGTCGAGGGCCTGAGACCTACCTCGGAGCGTATTCGCGAGACCCTGTTCAACTGGCTGTCGCCCCAGCTCCATGGAGCACGGTGTCTCGACCTGTTTGCAGGGACCGGTGCCCTGGGGCTTGAGGCGCTGTCACGAGGAGCCGGCAGTGCGGTATTCGTAGAGCGGTCCGGCGTGGCCGCCCGACAGCTGGAAAAAAACATAGCGGCACTGGGCGCGACTGCCGCAACTGTTCGGCAACAGGATGCGAGTGACTATCTCTCCGGCCGGCCCGAAGCCCGCTTTGACGTCGTATTTCTCGACCCACCGTTCGCCGCCGACTTGCTCGAGGAAACGTGTAAACTGTTGGCAACTCGGGAACTACTGGCGGATGGCGCGCTTGTTTACCTCGAGCAGGACCGATCGAGCCCGGAGCCCGAATTACCGGACGGGTGGCAGATAATAAAAAACAAAACCGCAGGCATGGTTCGTTACATGCTGGCGCAGGTCGAGAAGGACAACTGACGATGGGTATTTCAGCAATGTATCCGGGGACCTTTGATCCCATTACGCTAGGCCATGAAGACTTCGTGCGGCGTGCCTCGAAGCTTTATGACAACGTCGTCGTGGCCGTCGCGTCCGACACGGGCACAAAACAAACGATGTTCTCGTTCGAGGAGCGCGTGGATCTCGCAAAGCGTTCGCTTTCCGACATTGCAAACGTTGAGGTCGCTGGCTATCAAGGTCTGACGATCGACTTCGCGGTCGATAATAACCTCGCCGTTATTGTCCGCGGCCTCCGGGCCGTTTCCGATTTTGAGTACGAATTTCAGCTTGCGAGCATGAACAGGGTTCTCACCAAGGCCGTCGAAACGGCTTTTCTCACGCCGACTGACAAGTACACCTTTATTTCCTCCACGCTGGTGCGTGAGGTAGCGCAGCTGGGTGGGGACGTTACGGAGTTTGTGTCGCCGTTGGTCAAGGACGCCCTGTTAAAGAAGGTTGGGCGCGCCTGAT